>NZ_JBHULV010000051.1:0-158217 GCF_042684645.1 Pedobacter alpinus | reverse complement strand
ACTTCTTTAGCTCCGTAGATGGTTCCGTGATCTCTAATTGTGCTTTCTTTCCCATGCCCTAAAATACAAAATATATACGGCTTTATAAAACTTAATTGGTATAAAATATTATACCACAATACCTACTGTTTCGGGCTTTAGTTATTTGGTGTTTCTATTAGAGTAAATTATTTTAAAAAAAATACGATTTTAATTGAAATCTTAAAAGATAGCTAACCGAAAAATATTTCGGTTAGCTATTTTTTTTTTTACAGCATTGCCGTTATTTCAATTTCAATTAAAATATCAGGGTCAATGAGTTTAGATACTTCAACCATTGTAGTAACTGGTTTAATATCTTTAAAGAATAAGCCATGTGCTTTTGCCGCTTCTTCCCATTGGCTTATATCAGTTAAAAACATACGGGTTCTTACCACATTTTCTAATGACGCACCAGCGTCTTGTAGAACTAAATTCAGTTTATCTAAAATAGCTTTGGTTTGATCGTACATTGTAGTTAAGCTATTGCCATCTTCATCTTTTGAAGCCGTTGTTCCTGCAATTTCAATCGTATTACCAACTTTTACTGCTCGGCAATAACCAATAATATCTTCCCAGGGAGAACCTGATGTGAAATTTTGTCTGTTATTCATTTTAATTTTAAGCTTTTAATTTTTGGCAAATTAATTTAAAAATTTCTTTTAGCTAACATTTATTTACCAAACTTGGTGTACGTTGGGTTTAATGTAATTGTCGTAAATTTTATTTATTGAAGCAATTTCATTTGCAGTTAATTCAGTAGCCGATGATGCTTCCATGTTTTGACTTAACTGATTTATGTTTGAAGCTCCAGGAATTACGCATGAAATTTCATCTGACTTTAAAATCCATTTTAAGGCAATAAGTGGAAGTGAAGTATCAGGAAAAAGTTTCTTTAATTCTTCTACAGCTGCTAATCCTTTCTCGTAATCAACTCCCGAAAAAGTTTCGCCTTTGTCAAAAGCTTCACCATTTCTATTAAAATTACGATGATCATTTTTACCAAAAGAACTTGAGCTTGAAAATTTACCAGTTAATAAACCACTAGCTAACGGCACACGGGCAATTATACCTATGTTATTTTTCTTAGCTTGTTCAAAAAGTAATTCATTTGGGCGTTGTCTAAAAGCATTATATATTAATTGCAAACTACAAACATTTGAATATTGCATGGCTTTTAGTCCTTCCTCAACTTTTTCAATACTTGCCCCTAAATGCTGAATTTTACCTTCATCTTTTAACCTATCAAAAAGTTCAAAAATTTCTGGTCTGTAAAAAACATCGGTTGGCGGGCAATGTAATTGCACAAGGTCTAAAGTTTCTAAACCCATATTTTTTAAACTGTCTTCAACAAAATTTCTTAATGCCTTAACAGTATAACTTTCGCTAACATGAGGGTTTAGTTTTCTGCCACATTTTGTAGCTACATAAATTTTTTCAGAACGAGATTTAACAATTCTGCCAACTGCTTTTTCACTCTCTCCATCACTATAAACATCAGCAGTATCAATAAAATTAATTCCTTCGTCTATTGCTTTGTTAAGTATTTCGTCGGCATTTTTATGGCTAAAATCATCACCCCATTTACCACCAACTTGCCATGTTCCTAAACTAATCTCAGAAATTTTGAAACCAGTTTTTCCTAATATTCTGTATTGCATTCTTTATTTTATTTTAATTGATATTGATAAACTGATCTACTAATGTTCCCACTATTATCTACCCCTTCTATAACCACATCGTAAGGGCCTTTATCATCACTATTGTAAAACTCAAAACTTCCTTTTCCGTTTTTATCTGTTAAAACCACAGGATTCCAATAAATTGTGGTTCTGTAATCTTGTACTTGTAAAGAAGTTTTTGGACCACTATATTTAGGCACATAAAATCTTCTTTCGGCATCGTAACCTTTGGGTTTAAAGGTAAGTACATTAGTTGGAGGAAATAATTCTTTCAGTTGGTCTTTGCTTATTTTTACTTTCACAATTTCTTTCATATTAATAACAACAACTCCCAAAGTATTGGTTCTTTGGTTAATTCCAGAAATTCCATCAGTATTAAAAACTTCAATAGATTCTATCCCGCTTGGCGAAATACTAAAAAGATAGTTTACATCAACAGGCATACCGTTAGCATATATTTCTACAGGTGTTCTGTTACCTTGGTTGTAACTTCTTGTAAGAAATAATTGCTGATCTACAAATGTTAAACCTGCTGAAGTTAGGCAATTTGTCAAAATTGCACAACCTACCAGTTGGTCGCCTTGCACCTGTCTATCTGCCATCATATTTAAACCACTTAAAGCACTATGGTCTGCATGACTTGGTTTTTTAACCGTTGCTGTTCCCTTAACCACAACTTCTTGTAGCATAAATTCTCCTCTATGTTCAATTTTACTGTTTTTTAAATAGGTGTTTAAAAAACTATCTAAATTTATGATGTTGGCAGGACTGTTTATGTTTCTAGTAATTGCAGGGTACGATTCGCCGTCAACCATAATTCTTAAATCTTTTGAGTTTACATTATTTCTTGCGTTTATCACCACCTCAGATGAGTCTTTGAAAATCAGATTTCTAAAATTGAACCTACCTTCTTTATCGGTTGTAGCAGTTGTGCTGTAATGTTTGTCTGGTATTTGAAAAAGTAAACGACCACCTTCTAAAGGCATACCGTTACTTTTTCTAATTGTGCCTGAAATGTCTATGCCTTGCTCTGGTAAAACTGATATTTTTGGGTATTTATCTGCTGCTATATCTTTATAAGAGAACGTTCTATAGCCTTGTGTAAGTAATAAATTATCTAAGAAAGTTAACCTTTTTGTATTGAGTTTGTTAAAATAATAATTGGGTTGTTCAACAAACCCAGTAATGTCTGATGTTAACAATAAATTACTGTAAATGGTTGTTTCTTTATTTAAATCAAACGGCACTTTTGCAGCATTTATAACAGATACAGAATAGTTTCCGTTGGTTGGATTTAAACCATTTAATGTTTCTAAATTTATTTTTATTCTTTCTCTACCCTTATAGCTAGGTAATTCTGGTTTAATAGCTATTTTAGCTAAATCTGCCCTTTCAATAAAAGTTAACCTTTCGCTGTATGGTACGTAATCTGTATTTAATAAAGATACTTGCAAAATACCGTTGGGTAATTTATCTGTAGGAATTACAATAGTATATTTTGCTATTCTTAAAATACTTTGAGCTGCATAAAATAATGAACCACCGTTTTGCGCAACAATATAAAAAGGTTGGTTTCTGTTTTTATTTAAAAAATCTGGGGTGGTAGCAATATCAATATACAAACTATCGGCTTCTATTCTTGTTTGCAAGGCAAGTCCTTCGTTTTTTACTGGAGGTAAAACAACATTTTTTTGAGCCTGATTTCCAAATGTTACATTGGCTGTATAAGTTTCGCCAAACTCTGGTATAAAATTAAAGCTTCCCATTCCTAAATGTTCAGAATTAAACTTTGCTACTTCTTTGCCGCTTTTATTTGTTATAATTCCCTTAGCAGCTATTCCTAAGCCATTAGAATTTATAGCTTTAAATCCTACTTTAGTATTAATCCCATCTAACATTAAACCGCCCTCTGGAAAAAACTGAATGTCATTTTCTGGTGTAGCTGTTTTTAAACTAAAATTTTTATTGAGTACCTTTTTATCACCCATTTCTAAAGAAGTCTTTAATTCTCCACTATTTAAAGCTACTTTATTAGAGCTGCTAAATTCAATATTTATTACGCCATTAGCATCTGTGGTTTCCTTTCCACGGCCAATTTTCTGAAAATCTGCATTTACTTCCCAACTTACTTTTTTATTGGCTAATGGTTTTCCACTATCGTCCGTATAAACTATTCTAGTTTTAACATTTTGCCCCTTATCATTTACTGTTCCATCAAAATTAATGTGGGTCATTAAATCCTTACTTAAAGCATTCCCAACATAAATGTTTTTCGAGAAAAAATTGTCTACATCTTTGTTCAGCATCCATTTTGTAAACGCTCTTACACGGTAATTACCTTCTTTAAAATTTGGATAAGGAAGTATAAAACTACCGGTAGTTACACTGTTTTCAACTGCTAATTTTAAGCTTGATACTAATGAATCTTTATCACTAATTAATTCAACATATAAAATTTTACTGATGGGAGAGGGTACATTTAGTGCCGTAGTTACGTAAGCTTTGAACCAAATAGAATCGCCAACGGCATAATAAGGTTTGTCAAATTGCAGGTGTACTTTTTCGTAAGGAAATTCATTTGCAAGTTTGGCTTTTTTTTCTGCTAGGGTACTTAGAGGAATGTTTTGTGTTTGCGCTTTTGTTGCTAAAGCAAATAATAGACAAAATGATATGCAATAAATTAATGTTTTTTTGATGTTCATGTATTTTTAATTCGGAAATCTTAAATTTAGGGTTTTAATTAAAAAAGCGAATATTAAATTGATAATTTATGCTTTTTTAACATTTTAAAGATAATAAGATTTTCTCCTTGCTGTGCTGATGAATATTTCTTTGTTTCCATGTAGGAAATATCTGAAGAGCAGCTTGTAGCATAAGCTCTTTTTTTAAGAGCGTATAAGAGCCTGTTTAAATTTGTATTGTAAAAAATGTTTGTGGCTGCTTATTTTTGAGCGAAACGAGGCAAATTTTGTAGTGATAGTCGGAAGCTATTTTGAAAACTGCTTTAGTACTCTTGAGTCCCTTTTAAGGAAAATAAAAAATAAAACGAAAAAGTTTAACAAAGTTGTATCCAAAAAAACAAATCAACTTTTGTAGGTAAGCATAAACAAATTATTAAATAAATTTTAAACAGGCTCTTAAAAACAAAGTTTTCAAAAAATAAAAAACATCAGTTTATTCATTTTTGAACATTTATACCACAAATCCCTACAATTCTAACATCCTAAATGTTTCATTGGCGCTACATTTACAGTAAATACATATTAGCTCTGGTTATCGTATTTGTTTAATAAATACGCTTGGAAGCGCTATTGCCAATAAATAAGATTTAGCTGTTTATTACACCTGTAATAATAATGAGATGAATTAAGATGAACTTAAAAAGAAATACAAAATGAAGATTGAATATATCATTCTATCAGCCATAGTTTTGGCTACTTCCGCTTGCGCACAAAACGGAAAAACGACTAGTTCTGTTGACAGTACAGATAAAAAGGAACAAACAAGCAACAATCTATTTGAGGGCGCCATTTCTCAACCTTTGATTACAGAGAGATATAGCGCAGACCCATCTGCTCATGTGTTTGACGGAAAGATTTTTATTTATCCTTCACATGATTATGATGCTGGTATTGCTGATGATGACAGCGGTGATCAGTACCTTATGAAAGATTACTATGTTTATTCTTTAGATAGTGTGGGTGGAAAAGTTAAGGATTACCCAGTAGCTTTAACGCTGCAAGATGTACCTTGGGCAGCTAAACAAATGTGGGCGCCAGACGCAGCATTTAAAAATGGCAAATATTATTTTTACTTTCCGGCCAAAGATAAGCAAGGTGTTTTTAGAATAGGAGTAGCCGAAAGTGACCAACCACAAGGGCCGTTTAAAGCGCAACCCCTGCCAATTGAAAATAGTTTTAGCATTGATCCCGCAGTTTTTACCGATACAGACGGCCAAAGCTATATGTATTTTGGAGGCATTTGGGGTGGTCAGTTACAGAAGTGGGCAACTGGGAAATTTGACGCTAATGGTTCTGTAACAGATTTAAAGCAAGATAAAGAGCCAGCATTGACAGCTAAAATTGCAAAAATGGCTTCTAGTATGAAAGAGTTTGCTGAAGCGCCAAAAGATGTTGTGATTTTAGACGAAAATGGAAAACCAATCTTAGGTGGAGATCATGACCGTCGTTTCTTTGAAGCGTCTTGGATGCATAAATACAAAGGAAAATACTATTTTTCTTATTCAACCGGCGATACGCATCTAGTTTGTTATGCAACTGGTGATAATCCTTACGGCCCATTTACCTACCAAGGTGTAATTTTAATACCTGTTATCGGCTGGACATCGCATCACTCTATCGTAGAATTTAAAGGAAAATCGTATTTATTTTACCACGATACACAAATTTCTGGTGGTACAACTCATTTAAGAAACGTTAAGGTTACAGAACTTCATTATGATGCTGACGGTAAAATCTTGCCGATAGCACCGTACGTAACATCAAAGAAATAATTAAATTAACAGCTTAAAAACCCAACACTAATTTTTTCTATTATGATGAAAAATCTTTCTGTTGCAAAGTACTTATGACAATATTGATGTTTGCGATTTGTTCAAAAAGCATCAACAGCACAGGAACATAAATATCGTTTTGATGATTACACAAAATCTTTGGAAGTACGATTAGATAATTTAGTAGGCCGTTTAACTTTACAGGAGAAGGTTTTTCAAATGATGAATTTCCATCGCTGACCTTGAGTATATCTTGCTGTTAAACAAACTTTTATATAAAAATTGATGCTGTTTACTGTTTTTATAAAAATAAATTCTTTCAAATAGATGCTAATATGCCTTTTTGAGAATTGAAATTTACAACTTTCTTTTATTGCGCTTAAACCTTATTATCAATTGAGGTTAAGCATGGTAATCTCGTATGAAACACTATATTGTTTTAAAAGCCTTATAGTATAATGCGCAAAAAAATCTTTTTACTGCATTATTGAACATTTGTACTATTTTTTGAGACTAATTAAGCATCCCCAACCAAATCATCGGCTTAAATTTACCAGCAACAATTATAAGTTACCTAACATTTTATCCAATATTGACAATAGCAACTCACAGCCATGCTTTTAACTATTTTGGTTACAAGTAAGAAAAAAATTAAAGCATAAATTTTAAAAATGAAGAAACTTAATTACATCCTTTTCGCATTTGCGGGTTCAATGTTACTAGCGTGTGTTACAAATAAACCATCCGATACCAAAAATTCAGAGAAAGGTTTAAAAGATTATTACCAACCATTTTTCCCGATGGGAGTTGCTGTAAATGCCCGAGATTTAACCGGCGCTAATGCAGATTTTATACGAAAAAACTACAATAGCATCACACCAGAAAATGCCATGAAAATGGGTCCAATTCATCCCAGAGAAAATTATTACAATTGGAGAGATGCAGACTCAATTGTTTCTTTTGCTGTTAAAAATAATTTAAGAGTTAGAGGACATGCGCTTTGTTGGCATGAACAAACGCCAGACTGGCTTTTTAAAAACGCAGACGGAACACAAGTTTCTAAAGAAGTGCTTTTAAAGCGATTAAAAGAACATATCTTTACGGTCGTTAATCGGTACAAAGGAAAAATTTATGCTTGGGATGTAGTAAACGAAGCCATTGACGATGACAGTACAAAATTTTTAAGAAGCTCGTTGTGGTATCAAATTACAGGAGAAGATTTTATTGTAAAAGCTTTTGAATATGCCCATGAGGCAGACCCAAATGCAAAGCTTTTTTACAACGATTATAACGCTGTTCGTCCAGAAAAGAGGGAACGCATTTATCGCTTATTGAAAAAATTAGTGGATGCTAAAGTGCCGATTGATGGTGTAGGAATTCAAGCCCATTGGTCAATTTTCGAACCTTTAGAAGCCGAACTTCGCAAAGCTATTGAGCAATATTCTTCTTTGGGTTTAGATGTTCAGGTTACAGAACTGGATATGTCTATTTACAAATGGGAGAAAGAAAGAAGGGCAAAATACGTTGGGGAATCTGACGAGCTTACCCCAGAATTAGAACAAAAGCAAATAGAACAATACACTAAGGTTTTTAAAATTTTCAGAGAATACCGCAAAAACATTACAGGTGTTACCTTTTGGAATATATCCGATCGTTCTACTTGGTTAGATAATTATCCTGTACCGGGAAGAAAAAATTATCCGTTGTTATTTGATGCTGATTTAATGCCTAAAAAGGCATACTGGGAAGTTGTAAATTTTAAATAGATGAAAGTTCTTTTATCAAGTATTTTATTAGTTGCTGTTTTATTTAAAACAGATTTTGCAAAAGCGGTGGAGACAGATTTGTATGTTTCTTTTTCTAGAACAAAGGGTGCCTTTCCGTTAAATGATAATGGTAAAACACCTTCTTTATTAACCGCAGAGAATGAATGGCCTGGAGTTATCAGAGCTTTTAAAAGTTTTGCTGAAGATTTAAGGCAGGTTTCTGGAACCGAACCTTTTTGGATAAATGAGGCTAAAAATGCTAAAGGATTAGTGATTATTGCAGGCACAATTGGTCATAATAAAGTGATAGATGAACTAATTCGCTTAAAGAAAATAGATGTAAGTGGCGTTAACGGTAAGTGGGAAAGTTCCTTAACCCAAGTGGTTAGTAATCCCTTACCAGGAGTAGCATATGCTTTGGTAATTGCTGGGAGTGATAAGCGTGGAACAATTTATGGCATTTACACATTATCAGCCCAAATGGGTGTTTCACCGTGGTATTGGTGGGCAGATGTCCCTGCAAAAAAGAACTCCCAAATTTATGTTTCTGCTGGGAAACACATTTTTAATGAACCAGCGGTAAAGTATCGTGGTATTTTTTTAAACGACGAAGCTCCGGCATTAACAGGTTGGGCTAGAGAGAAATTTGGGGGTTTAAATCATCAGTTTTATGAAAAAGTTTTTGAACTGATTCTTCGTTTAAAAGGAAATTATCTTTGGCCGGCCATGTGGGGCAACGCTTTCAATGATGATGATAAGCTGAACCCTATTTTAGCTGATGAATACGGAATAGTGATGGGCACATCGCACCACGAACCTATGCAGAGAGCACAACAAGAGTGGAAACGATTTGGTAAGGGTGAATGGAATTACCAAACTAATGAAGCTAATTTAAAGCAGTTTTGGCGAGATGGTATCGTTAATATGGGTAACCATGAAAGCATTGTAACCTTGGCCATGCGTGGAGATGGCGATGAGCCGATGACAGAAGGTACTGCGACAGCACTGTTAGAAAGAATAGTAAAAGATCAACGAGAGATTATAACAGATGTGACCAAAAAACCTGCATCAGAAACTCCACAACTTTGGGCTTTGTATAAAGAAGTTCAAGATTATTATGATAAAGGAATGCGTGTGCCAGATGATGTGACGTTACTTTTATGCGATGATAATTGGGGGAATATTCGGAAGTTACCTCAATTAAATGCTGCACCACGAAAAGGCGGATATGGCATTTATTATCATTTTGATTATGTAGGAGGGCCTCGAAGTTACAGATGGTTAAATACAAACCCAATAAGCAAAGTAAGGGAACAAATGAACCTAGCTTATAAATATGGTGCAGATCAAATTTGGATTGTAAACGTGGGAGATTTAAAACCAATGGAATTTCCCACTGAATTTTTCTTAGACTACGCTCTAGATCCCGATAAATGGCCGGCTGATAAAATACAAAATTATACAGAGAGATGGGTTTCGGCTCAGTTTGGAGATAAATATGTAAAAGAAATAGCAGAAATTATTGATGGTTATACACAAATTAACGGTCGTAGAAAGCCCGAATTGTTATCTCCAACTTCCTATAGTTTAGTCAACTATAACGAGTTTGAAAATGTTGTTGTTACTTACAATCACTTATTAAGTAGTGCATTATCGATTGAAGCGAAACTACCAGAAAATTATAAAGATGCATTTTTTGAGTTGGTGCTTCACCCAGTTCAAGCTTGCGCTAACTTAAATGAAATGTATTATACTGTTGCTAAAAACGAGTTATACGCCTCGCAAAAGCGTACTGCAACCAATACAATGGCACAAAAAGCAAAAATATTGTTTCAGAATGATAAGGATATTGCTTTTAGGTATAACGAGGAAACGGCAAATGGAAAATGGCCTCACATGATGGATCAAACGCATATTGGTTACACCAGTTGGGATAACCCAAGAGAAGATATCATGCCAGAGGTAAAAACCATTACCCTTTCCGCTACACCTGATTTTGGAATTGCAATTGTTGGAAGTGTAGATGACCTTACCTTGGGCAACAGTGCTCAAAAACAATTACAGTTTGATTTCTATACCCAAAAGAATTATGTAGAAATTTTTAATAAAAGTATTAAGGCGTTTGATTTTGAAGTCGATGTTAAAGAACCATGGCTAAAAGCGAGCATTAAAAAAGATGAAATTAATGATGAAAAAAGGATTTGGTTTGAAGCGGATTGGAATCAAATTCCAGAAGGAAAACATTTAGTTCCAATTACTGTTAAAGCAATGGATAAAAGCTTTACTGTTTATGCTGCAGTTAATAAAGCTCCATCAGCGGTTGAGAGCAAACCTAATTACCTTCCATCAAATGCTTACCTAAGTTTAGATGCAGAAAATTTCTCTACTTCTTCGCCAAAAAGAGGATGGGAAATTTTGCCTCATTACGGAAGAACAAACTCTGGAATTACAGCAGTGCCGGTAAATTCACCATCACAACCATTAGATGCAAATTCTCCGTATGTAGCTTACGAAATTAACAGTCAGGATGCTGGGCCAATTAACCTGAACCTATATTTATCACCCACTATAGATTTTTTAGATAAAGGAGGCTTGTTGTTTGCCATTTCGTTTGATGATGAAAAACCGCAAATAATCAATCTAAACGAAAACGACAACGAACGAACAAGAGATCGTTTATTGGCTAATAGTATCAAACAAATTAATGTTAAACACGATTTCAAAACTGCAGGGAAGCATACGCTTAAGTTTTGGCGGATAGATGCGGGAGTAGTTTTACAAAAAATAGTAATTGATAGTGGCGGATTGGCTACAAGTTATTTAGGTGCACCAGTACAAAATAACACTAATATTAAATAGAGAAGGGTTTGTTATATTTTATTCAGAATTTTCATTAAAGATTTTCTTATGCTTATGTTTTGTACAAAGCGGCTAGTATTTTAAACAATTGTGCAATTAGAAATAGTAGATAATTACCTACTTTTAAAATGTTAAATCGTAACGAAAAAACCGTTTTAAAATAAGATCCTGAATTAATAATTTAATTGGTTAAATTGGTTTAAATGGAAAATACCGGGAGTTTTGGTTTCTCCCGATTTTCTTTTTTTAATACTGAAATTCAGCCTATCCAAAAAAAGAGATACAAATAAATCTATGTGCTTTACTAAAAAAAATCTACTTGTTTTCCTTTTGTTCTTCCTTTCAAATACTGTCTTTTCCCAAATACAGCTCCCACAGCTTATAGCTGATAGCATGGTATTACAAAGAGACGCAAATCTGAAAATTTGGGGTTGGGCATCTAAAGGTGAAAAGGTGAAAGTTAGTTTCAACGGTAAAAAAGCTTCCGCAATTACAGATAATAACGGAAAGTGGATGATGGAACTTCCGGCCATGAAAGCTGGTGGGCCATACCAGATGAAACTGGAAGGTAAAAACACATTGGTTTTAAAAGGAATTTTAATTGGTGACGTTTGGTTATGTTCAGGTCAGTCAAATATGGTGCATCAAATGCGTTTGCATGCTATAAGGTATGCAGATGACATCGCGAAAGCAAATTACCCAGAAATACGACAATTTTGGGTGCCAACTGCTACCAATTTAAATGCACCAAGCAAAGTGTTGCCTGTAAGTTCTTGGAAGTGGGCTAACCAAAAAAATGTGGAAGAATTTTCGGCTGTGGCTTATTTTTTTGCTAAAAATGTTTACGAAAAACATCACGTTCCTATTGGAATCATTAACTCAAGCGTAGGCGGAACACCAATTGAAGCTTGGACAAGCGAAGAAGGTTTTAAAGATTTTAATGATATACATAAAATTATTCAACAGAATAAGGATACTGCTTATATTAACCAAAGAAGCAAAGAAGTTTCCATTGTGAATTCAAAACAGGACCCAGATAAAGGTTTAGGTGAAGATGTTAAATGGTTTGCCCCTAATTATAGCCCTAAAAACTGGCAACAAATTAATGTTCCTGGCTATTGGGAAGATCAAGGTGTCAGAAATTTGGATGGGGTAGTTTGGTACAGAAAAGTAATAAATGTTCCCGCATCGATGGTTGGTAAGCCCGCCCGATTATTTATGGGACGGATTGTGGATGCAGATGTGGTTTACGTTAATGGAAAAGAAGTTGGGCGTACGTCGTACCAATATCCACAAAGAATATATAGTATAAAACCAGATGTATTAAAAGAAGGCGAAAACTTAGTTGTAGTTCGTGTGCAAAACAACTCTGGAAAAGGAGGCTTTGTGCCAGATAAACCTTACTTCATTGAAGTTGGTGATGAAAAAATTGACCTTAAAGGTTATTGGGATTATAAAGTTGGGCAAGTAAATCGTCCTTCTCGGTTTACTGGAAAAAAGGGTCCTATTAGTGCTCAAAACCAACCAACGGCTTTATACAATGCCATGATTGCACCTTTTATCGATTATAAAATTAAAGGCGTGTTATGGTATCAGGGTGAAAGCAATACCGGAAATGCGAATGATTACGAACAATATCTTCCTGCGTTAATTAAGGATTGGCGCACTAAATTTAAAAATAGCGAGTTGCCATTTTATTATGTGCAACTTCCTGGTTTTGGCGATTATAATTATTTACCATCAGAAAGTGGTTCGGCTATCGTTCGTGAAGCTTTCCTTAAAACTTTGTCAGTTCCAAACACAGGCATGGCTGTTACTATTGATGTTGGCGAGTGGAACGATATCCATCCCGATAGGAAAAAAGAAGTAGGTGATAGGCTGGCATTAATTGCTCGTCATTTTAATTACGGTGAAAAAGATTTAGAATATAGCGGACCTCTTTATCAATCCTCAGAGATAAAAGGGAATAAAATCATCATCAATTTTAGTCACATTTCCGAAGGGCTAATCACAATAGACGGAGGAGAATTGTCAAGTTTTGCTATCGCAGGTGCAGATAAAAAGTTTGGTTTGGCAAATGCAAAGATTGTTGGGAAAACAGTAGAGGTTTTTTCTAATGAAGTTCAAGAACCTATGTATGTACGCTACGCTTGGGCAGATAATCCGGTAAACCCAAACCTTTATAATACAGAAAATTTACCAGCTTCGCCGTTCAGAACAGATAAACCATAATTAGTATTCAACCATTAAACATTCGGCTATTAGTTTGCCGTAATGTTATTTCTTGTTTTTTATCCTTACGGTTTATATATAAGTATATTTTGGGGTAAAAACCCATCCATTTAATTTTTAGCGTGTTTTTAATCGAACATTAATCTTATAAAATTAACGAAATGTACCCTCTTAAATCAGGGTATGATCTTAACTTTATCTTTTGATTTATGGCGCTTGCTGTAAATCTGTTAAACCTAAATTCATAAGAAATCTAAACAATGAGAAAATTATTAGTAATTCTATCTGTGTTATGCTGTACTATTTTTTTAACGACAGCTCAGGAGGTAGTATCGCATGCTAAAGCAGGTTTTGATGTTCCTCAATCTGATATACAATATGGAAAAATAGAAGCTTTAACTTACAGTTCAAAAACCGTTGGTACAGATCGCAAAGTAACCATTTATACACCCCCAAATTTTTCAAAAAGCAAAAAGTACCCAGTACTATATCTTTTACATGGTATTGGTGGAGATGAGAAAGAATGGTTAAACGGTGGACAACCTCAGGTTATATTGGATAATTTATATGCTCAGGGTAAAGTGAAGCCAATGATTGTGGTAATGCCAAATGGCAGAGCTATGAAAGATGACAGCGCTACCGGAAATATAATGGCAAAAGATAAAGTGGAAGCTTTCGCTACGTTTGAGCAAGATTTATTGAATGATTTGATTCCTTTTGTAGAGAAAACTTATTCTGTTTATAAAGACCGTGAACATAGAGCAATAGCCGGACTTTCTATGGGGGGCGGACAATCCTTGAATTTTGGATTAGGTAACTTGGATAAATTTGCTTGGGTTGGTGGCTTTTCTTCTGCACCAAATACCAAGAAACCGGAAGAGTTAGTTCCAGATGCTGATAAAGCAAAAAAAATGCTCAAACTTTTATGGATTTCATGCGGTGCTAGTGACGGCTTGTTAAATGTCAGTAAGCGTACGCATGATTACTTAACCGAAAAAAGTGTGCCTCATATCTATTATATCGAGCCGGGAGGACATGACTTTAAAGTGTGGAAAAATGGTTTATTTATGTATGCTCAGCTTATTTTTAAGCCGGTAAATAAAGATCTTTTCCCTAATTATCTTCAGTCCAATTAGTGTCATTTACCCTTACAACTCGTTTTTTAAAAATGGGATAAGCTTTAAGTAAACAGGTCTAACAAAATTAAATTAGAAATAATTAACCAGATGAAAATCAAAAATGTAATTATCGTTGCGCTATTGGTGCTTACGAATTCCAGCGTATTCGGTCAAAACAAAAAGTTTTATATTTTTTTAGCATTTGGGCAATCCAATATGGAGGGCAGCGCCAAAATTGAAGCTCAAGATACTGTAAATATAAATCCCCGCTTCAAGGTATTAGAAACATTGGATTGCCCAGTAATTAACCGTAAAGCTGATACTTGGTACACTGCTGTTCCACCTCTTACCCGCTGCAATACAGGTTTAACTCCAATAGATTATTTTGGAAGAAAGTTAATTGAAAATTTACCTGAAGATGTAACGGTTGGGGTAATTAACGTGGCCGTTGGCGGATGTAAAATCGAACTTTTTGACAAAGATAATTATCAATCTTACACTGCAACTGCACCAGATTGGATGTTGGGCATGATTAAAGCCTATAACGGAAATCCTTACGGAAGATTGGTTGAGCTAGCAAAACTGGCCCAAAAAGATGGAGTAATTAAAGGGATATTATTACATCAGGGCGAGTCAAATACGGGCGATGCTAATTGGCCAACAAAAGTAAAAGGCGTTTACAGTAACCTCTTAAACGATTTAAATCTAAAGGCTGAAAATGTACCGCTTCTAGCCGGCGAAGTGGTAAATGCTGACCAGAACGGGGTATGTGCAAGTATGAACGAAATAATTGCCACTTTACCCACAGTAATACCAACAGCACATGTGATTTCTTCTAAAGGATGTACAGATGGCCCAGATAACCTGCATTTTGATGCTGCTGGCTATAGAGAGTTAGGAAGGCGATATGCTGATCAAATGTTAGCGTTGCTAAAATTTTAATTAGAAAATACGAGGTTTTAAAGTTTATATCTATGAACTATTGCAGGAATTACTCGCTTTAAAATTATCATGTTTTAATATCATCAATATGTTAAAAGGAATGCATCAAAAATTAATATTTTTTATTTTCTGTTTTGTAATGATGTGCTTTACAAATTTAAAGGCGCAATCTTCAAAAGCGGATTTAAAATTATGGTATGATAAACCATCAGGCAAAGTTTGGGAGAATGCCATGCCTGTAGGAAATGGCAGGTTAGGGGCAATGGTTTACGGAAATGTGGAGAGCGAGAATATTCAGCTAAATGAGCATACACTTTGGAGCGGTAGTCCTAATAGAAACGATAATCCGCTAGCGTTAGATTCGTTAAACAGGATATGCCAATTGATTTTTGACAGCAAACAGAAGGATGCAGAACGCCTGATCAATAAGGTAATTGTTTCCAAAAAATCACACGGACAAATGTTTGAGCCGGTGGGGAGCATAAAACTTGATTTTTTAGGTCATGAAAATTACACCAATTATTATCGCGACTTAAATTTACAAAATGCCCTTGCCACTACAACTTATAATGTAGGAGACGTAACTTACAAAAGAGAGGTTATCGCTTCTTTTCCAGATCGGGTAATTGCCATTCATTTAACAGCAAGCAAATCAAATAGTTTAAGTTTTACGGCACTTTACACAACCCCACAACCAAAAGTAAAGCATAAAGCTTCCAACAACGGCGAGCTAATTCTTTCAGGTACTACTATTAACCACGAAGGCGTAGAAGGAAAAGTTAAATTTGAAAGTATTGCGAAAATAATACCTAAGGGCGGTTCTTTAACCAATACTGATTCTACAATTTCGGTAAAAAACGCAGATGAAGTTACCATTTACATTTCCGTTGCCACAAATTTCAATAGCTATAATGATATAAGCGGTAACGAAATTGATAGAGCAAACTCGTATTTAAGAAAAGCAGTAACTGAAAAGTTTTCTGATGTTTTAAGTGCCAATATTGCTGCGTATCAAAAGTTTTTTAACAGAGTCAAACTTGATTTAGGAGAATCGAAATTTGCTAATGTACCTACAGATCAGCGTTTAAAAAACTTCAATTCGGTTAATGATCCGTCTTTTGCTGCATTATATTACCAGTATGGTCGCTATTTATTGATATCTTCTTCGCAACCTGGTGGGCAGCCGGCCAATTTACAAGGTATCTGGAATAATAGCTTGAGGCCGGCATGGGATAGTAAATATACTATCAATATCAATACAGAAATGAATTACTGGCCTGCCGAAAAAACAAATTTGGCAGAGATGCATGAACCGTTGCTTAAAATGGTTCAAGAGCTTTCGGTTACCGGGCAAAAAACAGCAAAAGATATGTATGGTGCAAGAGGATGGATGGCGCACCACAATACCGATATATGGCGTATAACTGGCGCTGTAGACGGTGCTTTTTGGGGCGCTTGGAGCAATGGTGGAGGTTGGCTAAGTCAGCACCTTTGGGAGCATTACCTTTATAGTGGCGACAAGGAGTATCTAAAATCGGTGTATCCGGTTTTAAAAGGAGCTGCAATGTTTTACGCAGATTATTTGATTACCCATCCAAAGTATAAATGGTCTGTAATGTCACCCGATACGTCGCCAGAAAACGCACCTGCAGCACATCAGGGGTCATCCATTGATGTAGGTACTACAATGACCAATCAAATTGTTTTTGATGTTTTTTCCAATGCAATACAAGCAGCTTCAATTTTAAATCGAGATAAGGCTTTCGCCGATACTTTGAAGCAGAAACGAAGCAATTTAGCGCCTATGCAGATTGGAAAGCACAGCCAACTACAAGAATGGCTAGATGATGTGGATAATCCAAAAGATAATCACAGGCACATTTCACATCTGTACGGTTTGTTCCCTTCTAACCAAATATCTCCTTACCGTACGCCAGAATTGTACAGTGCTGCAAAAAATACATTGTTACAACGTGGAGACGTTTCAACCGGCTGGAGTATGGGCTGGAAAGTAAACTGGTGGGCAAAAATGTTAGACGGAGACCATGCTTACAAACTGATTCAAAATCAGCTAACACCTGTGGGAACAAATGAAGGCGGAGGTGGGACATATAATAACCTTTTTGATGCACACGCTCCATTTCAAATAGATGGAAATTTTGGATGTACATCCGGCATAACAGAAATGCTAATGCAAAGTTCGGATGGAGATCTTAACCTATTACCAGCTTTGCCTGATTTATGGCTTGCCAAAGGAAATATTTCGGGCTTAAGAGCAAGAGGCGGTTTTGAATTAATTAACATGGAGTGGAAAGACGGAAAAGTAATAAAAGCGGAAATAAAATCTACGCTTGGTGGTAATTTAAGGTTAAGGCTTCCTAATAAAATGAAATTGATAAACAATAAATTATTAAAAATAGCTTCAGGAAATAATCCTAATTTATTTTATCAAACCGAAGAAGTAAAAGCACCTATAATATCAGATAAGGCAATAATTACACCGCTAAATCTAAAGGAAACCTTTGTATATGATGTAACAACCAATAAAGACAAAATTTACACCCTTATTTTAAACCAATAAAACTTATGAAATTGAATGTCATTTTATCGGGCGTATTTGCGTTATTATTAACTTCAGTTTGTTTAGCTCAAGAAGGTTCAATTAAAAACGATTTTAAACCATCCAGCTCAAACCAGCCGGGGCAAGAATATCCGCAAGTTAATTCACAAGGTTATGCCAGATTTAAAATTTTTGCTCCTAAATCAGATAGTGTTAAAGTAAGTTTGGGTTTGGGCGGTAGAGGCGGGACAAAACTTTCTAAAAACTCAGAAGGTTTTTTCACTGGTACTACCGAAGGTCCAATGGATGAAGGTTTTCATTACTATCATCTAACAGTTGATGGAGGTACTTTTAATGATCCGGGTGCTTTAAATTATTATGGATCTGTTCGCTGGGAAAGTGGTATAGAAATACCTGCCCACGATGCAGAATTTTATGCTTTGAAAAATGTTCCTCACGGAAATGTACAGCAAATACTTTTTCCATCTAAAAGCACCAATACTTCACGTAGAGCTTTTGTTTATACGCCTCCAGGATATAATAAAAACACCTCCACACGCTATCCTGTTCTTTATTTACAGCATGGTTGGGGCGAGGATGAAACCGCGTGGATGAATCAAGGGAACGCAAATTTAATTATGGATAATTTAATTGCAGAAGGAAAAACGAAGCCGTTTATTATTGTAAACACTTACGGTATGACCAATGAAGTGAAATGGGGTAAGATGAAAGAATTTAGCATTGTTCCGTTTCAAACGGTACTTATTGAGGAGTTGATTCCTTATGTCGACGCGAACTTCCGTACAGTAGCAAATCAAGCTAACAGAGCAATGGCGGGGCTTTCTATGGGAGGAATGGAAACTCATACGATTACTTTAAACAGACCAGATGTATTTGCATATTATGGTTTATTGAGCGGAGGAACTTATAATTCTTCTGAAATTAAAGACAAAAATGTAGTAAAACTTATTTTCTTGAGTTGCGGCAGCAAAGAAAATCCTAACCGAGTAAAAACAGCGGCTGAGGAATTGAAAAAAGCCGGAATTAATGCGGTTTCTTACGTTTCTGAAAATACAGCTCATGAATTCTTAACATGGAGAAGAAGTCTTCGTGAACTTGCACCAATGCTTTTCCAAAAATAATTAATCAGCTACTTATGAATTATAAAAATAAAAGTCTGTCTGTTTTTTTAAGTGTCTTGCTGACATCTTTTGTGTGTTCTGCACAAGATTCAGATGTTTTTAAGCGATCAACTACCACCCAACTAGGTAAAAACTTTCCGCAAGTGAATGACAAAGGAGAGGTTAGAGCCAGCATTTTAGCTCCAAACGCAACCAAAGTTCAACTTGACTTAGGTGGTGTAAAATACGATTTAGTTAAAGACGAAAAAGGAGTATGGACAGGTCAATCTCAACCACAAGATGCAGGTTTTCATTATTATCAGTTAAATATCGATGGTGCTTCCGTTCCTGATCCGGGAAGTATGTATTATTATGGCGCAGGTCGTTGGGGTAGTGGTATTGAAATTCCGGCTCCTGATCAAGAATTTTATGCACTAAAATATGTGCCGCATGGCTTAGTAAGCGAGAATATTTATTTCTCAAAAATAACTAAAGCAGCAAGACGCTGTTTTGTGTATACTCCTCCGGGTTATACCGAGGATACCAAAAAATGTTACCCGGTATTGTACTTACAACATGGAAGTTTTGAGGACGAAACTGGCTGGTCTGCACAAGGAAAAGCCAACCTTATTCTTGACAATTTAATAGCCAATAAGAAAGCAACACCAATGATCATCGTAATGGACAATGGTTATTCAACCAAGCCTGATGGTAATAATGGTGGAAATGATAAAGCTTCTGTTTTTGAAGAAGTTTTAATGAACGAAGTAATCCCTATGATCGATGCTAAATTCAGAACCATCGCCAATAGAGAAAACCGGGCAATTGCAGGTCTTTCTATGGGCGCAAACCAAACCATGAGGATCATCATGAACAATTTGGAGAAGTTTTCCAGTTACGGTGGCTTTAGTGGTACGCCAAATTACCCCAGTTCAGACGCAATTGATCCGGCAACTTTTTTAAACGGAAGCTTTAAAGAAGGAAAGCTAATCAATGATAAAATAAGGGTTCTGTTCTTAGGCTTAGGTACAAAAGAAGGTAGCCCTTTCCCCGCGTCTATAGGGGCGTTTAAAAACATGTTAGACAAGCAGGGGATTAAGTACGTGTATTATGAATCTCCGAAAACGGCCCATGAATGGCAGACATGGAGGAGAAATTTAAAAGAATATGCCGCACTTTTATTTAAAAACTAATTACTTTTTTAAAAAGAAGCTTTCACACCTGGAAAAAAATAATAATAACAAAATGATATATCACTTCCACAAATCCAAAATTTCAGCAGCACTAATGCTGATTAGTTTTTTAATTTGTTTTACAGTGCAAGCACAAGAAAAGCTGTACCCAAACATGTTCCCTTTAAAAGATGTTAGTCTGTTAAACGGTCCTTTTAAACATGCTAGAGATTTGAATATTCAAACACTCTTGAAATATGATGTGGATAGGTTGCTTGCGCCGTATTTAAAAGAAGCAGGTTTGGTTCCTAAGGGCGAAAGCTATAAAAATTGGGAAGGTTTGGACGGACATATCGGTGGTCATTATTTAGCGGCACTAGCGATGAACTATGCGGCGACCAATAATGCTGAATGTAAACGCCGGATGGATTATATGATTACCGAATTAAAGGCGTGTCAAGATGCGAATACAAAAAACCACGGAGAATGGGGGAAAGGGTATGTTGGTGGTGCGCCAAATAGTGCTGAAATATGGTCAACCCTAAAAAAGGGAGATTTTAAGGCTTATCGTGGTGGTTGGGTGCCTTGGTATAATGTACATAAAATGTACGCAGGATTGCGGGATGCTTGGCTATATGGTGGAAGCAACGATGCAAAAGATATATTTATCAAATTTTGCGACTGGAGTATTGATGTTACAGCAGGTTTATCTGAGGAGCAGATGCAACAAATATTGGATGTAGAACCAGGAGGTATGAACGAAATGTTTGCCGATGCCTACCAAATTACTGGAGATAAAAAATACTTAACTACTGCAAAACGTTTTTCGCATAAATCCATTTTAGATCCATTGGTTAAAGGGGTTGATAATTTGGATAATAAACACGCAAATACACAAGTACCTAAAGCCATTGGTTTTGAGCGTATTGGTGAATTAGCCGGAGACCAACAGTATAAGGACGCAGGGAGTTTCTTTTGGGAAACGGTAACCAAGAACCGCACCTTAGCTTTTGGTGGAAACAGCCGTCGAGAGTTTTTCCCAAGTGTAGCCTCTTCCATTGATTTTGTGAATGATGTAGAGGGTCCAGAAACTTGCAACAGCTACAATATGCTAAAGCTTACTCAGGATTTATTCCGTTTAGATCCTTCCGCAAAATATATTGATTTTTACGAAAAAGCATTATATAACCATATTCTATCAACCCAACATCCAGAACATGGTGGTTACGTTTATTTTACGCCGGCTCGCCCACGCCATTACAGAGTTTATTCTGCACCAAATGAAGGAATGTGGTGTTGTGTAGGCAGTGGGATGGAAAATCACGGTAAATACAACGAATTTATTTACACACACCAAAATGATTCATTATTCTTAAACCTTTTCATTGCCTCTAAATTAAACTGGGCCCAAAAAGGAATCACTTTAAAGCAGGAAACAAATTTCCCAGATGAAGCGCAATCTAAATTAACAATTACTGGAGGTAAATCTAAGTTTACATTAATGATAAGGTATCCGAATTGGGTAAAAGCTGGAACTTTAGGGATAACTGTGAACGGAAAAGCAATCAAAATTAGCCAAAGTCCTTCTTCTTATGTAGCAATTAACAGGTTATGGAAAAAAGGCGATGTAGTAGAGTTGAAATTGCCCATGCAAACAACCGTAGAGCACATGCCAAACATTCCTGTTTATGCATCTATTATGCGAGGACCAATATTGTTAAGTGCTAAAACTGGTCAAGATGAATTAAAAGGTTTAGTTGCGGATGATAGTCGCTGGGGGCATATTGCAGGAGGAAAAAAACTTGCGGTAGATAAAGCACCTATTATTGTTGATGATCATCCAGATAAAATTTCAGAAAGAGTTGCTCCTCTAAAAGGAGAAAATATGAAGTTTCAGTTTGTAAATGAGAAAATCATCAATCCGGAGAAATTGGTTTTAGAGCCGTTTTACAAAATCCATGATTCTAGGTATATGATGTATTGGATGATGTTGAGTAACAAACAATATGGTTCTTATCTAGATTCTGTCTCGTCTGTAGAAAAAGAGAAACTTGAACTTCAAAATCGTACGGTTGATTTTGTAGCTCCAGGAGAGCAGCAGCCGGAAGTGGACCATGCCATGCAAACGGAAAATTCTCGTAAAGGTGTTTCACATGATCAATTCTTTAGAGAAGCTAATAAAGGCGGATACTTTAGTTACAGCATGGCCACAAACTCGTTGACTAACCTTTCTTTATACGTTCGTTATTGGGGAGCAGAGTGGGGGAATAGGGATTTTGAGTTGTACATAGATGATGAAAAACTCACAACTGTAAAGAATACAAGAAGGTGGGAGCTTTCCCTTTTCCAAAGCGAAGAGTACAAAATACCTGAAACTATGTTGAAAGGAAAAAAAAGCATTCGCGTAAAGTTTAAAGCTTTACCTGACAGTACAGCAGGTGCGGTTTATTACGTGAGATTATTAACTAATAAATAGAATTGATGCTTTAAGCGTATCATAGAATTAAAAAAAAATGAGAAAATTTATCTTACTGATTTGTTTTTTAGCTGTTTCAGCTTTAACTCAAGCACAGCAAAACACCTATCAAATTCAAAGTCCGGATAAAAGCATTACTGTCAATTTTAATGTGGCAGAAATGACTTACGCTATTAGCTATATTGGAAAGCCATTGTTAAATACCTCCAAATTGGGTTTGGTTAGGAAAGACGAAGATTTTACTAAAAACTTGAAGCTAGTGAAAGCATCTGCTTCAAAAATTGTAAAAGATGATTACCAGATATTGAATGCTAAAAAGAAAAATGTTTCTTATAGAGCGATGGAGCGTGTTTTTGAAACTATTAACTCATCCGGAAAGAAGATGAATATCATTTTTAGGGTTTCTAATGATGGTGTTGCATTCTGTTACAAATTTCCAGACAAATTAGCTGAAATAAAATATATCACTTCAGAAGCTTCAACCTTTCATTTTTTCGAGGGCACAAAAGCTTGGTTACAACCAAAAGCTGATGCACAAACTGGTTTCGAACATACCAATCCATCTTATGAAGCACATTACATGATGGATATTCCGGTAGGAACTCCGTCCAACAGTTCAAACGGATGGGTTTATCCTGCATTATTCAAGTATGGCAATCAATGGCTATTGTTAACTGAGGCATCATTAGGAAGAACGTATAGCGGAACAGCGTTACAGAAAAATTCTCCGAACGGTGAATATAAGATTGGCTTTCCTCAAGCACAAGAAAAAATTGAAGGTGGCGCTTTAAATCCACAATCAGAACTTCCTTGGCAAACGCCATGGAGAATTATTGCAATAGGAAGCTTGAAAACCATTATGGAATCAACCTTGGGAACTGATTTAGCTTTTCCAGCAAAGAAAATGGATTCATATTTTATAAAGCTAGGTAAATCATCATGGAGCTGGGTGTTAGAAAAAGACAAAGCCACCATCTTTCCGGTACAGAAAAAATATATCGATTACGCAGCAGATATGAACTGGCAATATTGTTTGATCGATGCAAATTGGGATGAAACAATCGGGTATGATTCTGTACAAGTATTATCAGATTATGCTAAGGAAAAGAATGTAGGATTGCTTTTGTGGTACAATTCTGCGGGAGACTGGAATACCGTAAAGTTTACACCAAGAAACAAATTACTCACGCATGAAAGCAGAGTAAAAGAGTTTTCTCTTCTAGAGAAGATGGGGATTAAAGGTGTTAAAATAGATTTTTTTGGTGGCGATGGACAGTCCATGATCAACTATTACGAAGATATTTTAGAAGATGCAGCCACTTACCATTTATTAGTGAATTTTCACGGCGCAACTTTACCTAGAGGACTTCAGCGTACTTATCCAAATTTCGTAACTGCAGAAGCCGTTTTTGGTTATGAAATGATCACGTTTAGTCAAGATGCTGCTAATAAGGCTCCCTCACATTCAGTAAATAGCGCAATGATTCGTAATGTTTATGATCCAATGGATTTTACGCCAATGGCACTCTATCAAATACCAGGAATAAAAAGGATAACAACCCAAACGTTTGAGCTGGCTACTTCAGTGGTTTTTTTATCTGGAATACAACATTTTGCCGAAACTCCAGACGGGATGACTCATGTCCCAGAAGATGTTAAGAGCTTCTTAAGAGAATTGCCAACGCATTGGGACGAGGTAAAGTTTATTGATGGTTTTCCAGGAAAGTATTATGTAGTTGCCAGAAAAGGAGATGGAAGGTGGTATTTTGCTGGAATTAACGGCGAAAATAAATCAAGAAAAGTTACTATAGATCTTTCAGGATTTTCTACAAATGATTTGGAACTTTTTAAAGATTTCGAGAACGGAACTTTTGATGTAATTAAAATGAAAAATGTAACTATCAAAGACAATAAACTAGAAATAGAACTTAAACCAAACGGCGGATTTATTTTGGTTCAAAAAGATTAAAACAACTGCGCTTCCGCGGAAGCAAAAATGAAAAATTTATGATGAATAAGACTCTTCTTAAATCGTTAATTGTGTTTTTAGTACTGACCCATGTAATAAGTGTAAAAGCGCAAAATCCTATTGTGCAAACTAATTACACAGCAGATCCGGCGCCAATGGTGCACAACGGAAAATTGTTTTTATACACCAGCCATGATGAAGATAATTCCACATGGTTTGTAATGAACGATTGGAAACTTTACACCACTGAGGATATGGTGAACTGGACAGATCATGGCGCTATAGCATCGTACAAAATTTTTGATTGGGCTAAAGGAGACGCTTGGGCAATTCAGGTGGTAGAAAGAAATGGCAAATTTTATTTATACGCTCCAATTACAGCTAAAGAAAATAACCGACCAGCTATTGGAGTTGCCATTTCTGATAGTCCTTACGGTCCGTTTATAGATCCGCTGGGGAAACCTCTAGTGCAAATGAATGCTGGAGACATTGATCCAACTGCTTTTATTGATGATGACGGACAAGCGTATTTATATTGGGGAAATCCATTACTAAAATATGCTAAACTGAATGAGGATATGATTTCAATCGATGGAGAGCCAAACTTAGTGCCCATGACGGAAGCTTCTTTCGGAAAACGGAATGGAAATCCAGAACGACCAACTTTATACGAAGAAGGACCATGGCTTTACAAGCGGAACAAACTGTATTACTTACTTTGGCCAGGTGGTCCTTTACCAGAGCATATCGGTTATTCTACCAGTAAAAGTCCAATCGGGCCGTGGAAATACGAAGGTACTTTGATGGCTAAAGAAGGTGGGAGTTTTACCAATCATCCTGGGATGGTTGATTATAAAGGGAAAACTTACTTCTTCTACCACAACGGTTCATTACCAGGAGGCGGAGGATTTAACCGTTCCGTTGCGGTTGAGGAAGCCGAATTTAATAAAGACGGCACCATAAAGCCGATGAAAATGACAACTGGGATAGCTAAGAGTTTAACAACGCTTAATCCTTACATCATCAATCAGGCTGAGACTATTGCTTGGTCAAAAGACGTAAAAGCATCGCAAAACAAAGAGGTTGGAGTTTTCATCACTGCTAAGAAAAATGGTGCATACACACGAGTAAGAGACGCTGATTTCGGTAAAAACGGCCCTAAAAAATTCACTGCTCGGGTAGGTACTACCCACAATACACCAGTTACGATGGAAATACATCTGGACAGTGCCGATGGCGAAACTGTTGCCACCATAAAAATACCAAGAACTGGCGGTAACGATAGGTGGAGCATAGTATCTGCGGATATGCCGAAAATAACAGGTGTTCACGACCTCTATTTTGTTTTTAAAAGTAAGGCAGAAACCGATTTAATGTATTTCGATTATTGGAGATTTAGTAAATAAGAAATTAAAAGATTATGAAAAATTGCAATCGATGGCGAGCGACCAAATTAGCCTTATTGTTTTCCGTATTAGGAAATATTTGTTTCGCACAAAATAACCCTGTAGTACAAACAAAGTACACTGCAGATCCAGCTCCATTTGTTTATAAAGACACCGTGTTTTTATACACCACCCATGATGAGGATGATGCGAAGGGCTTTAAAATGCTAAACTGGTTATTGTACACCTCTACAGATATGGCAAATTGGACAGACCGCGGAATAGTGGCTTCCTTAGATGACTTTAGCTGGGGAACTAAAGGCAATGGTGCATGGGCGCTTCAAGTGATAGAACGTGATGGGAAATTTTATATGTATTGTCCAATGCATGGTAAAGGACTGGGGGTTTTAGTAGCTGATAATCCCTACGGCCCATTTAAAGACCCACTGAACAAGAAATTGATAGAAACAGACCATACTTGGAATGATATAGATCCAAGTCCTTTTATTGATGATGACGGGCAAGCTTATTTATATTGGGGAAACCCGGATTTGTATTGCGTTAAACTGAATAAGGATATGATTTCCTATTCTGGTGAAGTAATAAAAGTAGCCAGCAAACCAGCAAACTATCAGGAGGGTCCTTGGGTGTGGAAACGAGAAGGGCATTATTACTTAGCTTATGCTTCCACCTGTTGCCCAGAAGGAATTGGTTACGCAATGAGTACTTCTCCTTTAGGTCCTTGGGAATATAAAGGGATGGTGATGGATGCTACAAAAAGGTCAAATGGAAACCACCCGGGTATCATAGATTATAAAGGCAAATCATATACGTTCGGCCTCAATTATGAATTACTGAGAAAAATATCTCCAGAACATTCTGAAAGGCGGTCAGTTTCTGTCGCAGAAATGACTTATAACGCAGATGGCACAATCCAAACACTACCATTTTGGTTGCCAGAGGGAGTTGCACAAGTGGAAAATTTTAATCCTTTCAGACGGGTAGAAGCAGAAACTATCGCTTGGGCTGAGGGTTTAAAAACGGAGAGAAATCCGGTAAGCGGAATGTATGTTACTAATATTGATAACAATGATTATTTAAAAGTTAGAGGGGTTGATTTTGGAAAAGGCGCTAAGAAATTTGAAGCAAGCTTGGCTTCGGTAAAAGCAGGTTCAACAATAGAAATCCGTATTGATTCTTTAAACGGTCCTTTAATCTCGGTTTGTAAAGTAAAACCAAGTGGCGATTTAAACAAATGGTCAACCAGCTTATCCAAACTGAAAAAGACTAAAGAAGTACATGATGTGTACTTCGTTTTTAAAGGCGAAGGAGGAGAATTATTCAATTTTGATTGGTGGAAATTTTACTAAAATTTCACAAATCTTTAAAGAAAAAAAAAACGAATAATCTAACTGATGGAAAAGTCAATACAAGAAAATATCGTTCAGCTTTTTACCGGTTAATGGAAAGTATCAACTCATATTAATTACAGACGGTGCTTATGACAAAGCCTTTAATACAAAATAAGTCGTAGATCAAAACAGTACAGTACAGGTAAAATTGCTTCGTCGTGGAGGTATTGTAGCCTCGTTAATTTCTTTTAAAGATTAAATAATTTTATATGACAATGAAAATTAAACTCATTCTATTTATATTTCTTTTACCGCTAACCTCATTTTCTCAGATTTATCAAAAGCATGACCTACTGAAAGACAGACTTAAAATACAATTCTCCGAAGGTGTATTAAATATTATCCCCCTAACTGATAAAGCTGTTAGGGTACAGTGGGAGAAAGACGGCATTAGAGAAGACAAAGAGTTTGTGTTGGTAAATAAGGTGAATGTTCCAGCATTTAAATTTAAAGAATCGGCATCAAAGCTGAGCTTAATAACCAATAGCATGACCATATCCTTCGATAAGAAAACTAGCGTCATAGATTACAGCGATAATAAAGGGAAGCCTTTTTTGAGCGAGAAGAGTGGGAGTAGAAAGCTTGTTGCAAGTACAGTTCACGGCGAACCTTGTTTCATTGCAGAGCAGGGATTTGATTCTCCGGTAGATGAACACCTTTTTGGACTAGGACAGTTTCAAGATGGAAATTTTGATTTGCGTAACATCAGCAGAAAACTTATTCAGGTAAATTCACAAATAGCAATTCCTTTTCTTTATTCAAGTAAAGGCTACGGAATTCTTTGGCATCAGTATGGCCTCACTACATTCAACCCAGCAGACAATCAAATTAACCTTACCAAGTCTGATGTTGCTTCCAAAGATAATTTAGTGGAAGTAACCACAACATCTGGTACTCAAAAAGTTTCTCAACAACAATCTCTTTACGCCGGGAAGTTCAATATTGGCGAAGACGGAGAATATAGCATCATGCTTGATTTGGGAAATATGGATAGCCGCCACTTGGTAACTATTGACGGAGTGCCTTTCATAGATCAGAGCAATTTATGGCTACCACCAGCCGCTGGTAAACTGTTAAAGCTAAAAGCAGGAGAACACAGTGTTCAGGTGGTTTGTGGTGCTAAAAACACGCCGAAGTTATCTTATAAAAAAGCGGGTAATGAAACTGTTTTCCGATCTCCAAATGCAAAATCTCTAGATTATGTGGTTTTTCGTGGAGATGATGCTGATGAAGTAATTGCAAATTATAGAGATCTTTCTGGTAATGTGCCAATGTTGCCTTTATGGGCTTATGGTTTTTGGCAATGTCGCGAGCGCTATACCTCAGGAGATCATTTGGTAAATACAATTAAAGAGTTTAGAAAGAGAAACCTACCGGTAGATGTCATTGTGCAAGATTGGCAGTATTGGGGTAAGTATGGCTGGGGAGTCCCTAAATTTGATGAAGCTAATTATCCAGATCCTGAAAAATTCATTAAAGAATTGCATGATTTGGATGCACATTTTTCAATTTCTGTATGGGAGAATTTAGATAAGAAATCAGAGATAGCCAAAGCCTACCTAGATAAGAACCTTTTTATAAAAGATAGCCCTTGGATTGATATTTATAATCCTGAAACACAAAAGGTTCACTGGAATGCATTAAACAAAAACTTATTTACCTATGGTGTAGATTCTTGGTGGATGGACGCTACAGAGCCTGAAAATGATGCTTTGGTTGGTAAAAATACTTATTTTGGTTTGGGCGATTTTTACAGACTAACCTATCCCTTATTTGTTAGTAAAGCAGTTTATGAAGGTCAGCGGGAAACCAATCCTCAAAAGAGAGTCACCACACTTACAAGATCTGCTTTCCCTGGTCAGCAACGTTACGGGACCATCAATTGGTCTGGCGATATCGGTTGGGATTGGGATGCCTACAAAAGACAGATTGTGGCAGGATTAAACTTTTCTTTAACGGGAATGCCTTACTGGACAACCGATATCGGTGGGTTTTTTCGTCCAGGAAGAGGTCAGTATACTGATGAAAAATACCATGATATTTTAACCCGCTGGTTCCAATGGGGAGCTTTCAATACCATTTTCCGCATACACGGTTATCAATCAGAAACTGAGCCTTGGAAATATGGCGAAAAGGTAGAAAACAATATGCGTAAAATGCTTGATCTACGCTACCGTTTAATGCCTTACATCTATTCCGAAGGATGGCAGATTTCTAAAAATAATTCTACCATGATGCGTCCTTTGGTAATGGATTTTCAAGATGACGCCACTGCAATTGCGCAACCATTTGAATATATGTTTGGCAAATCTTTCTTGGTAGCTCCAGTTACACAACCTGGTGTTATAGAAACTGATGTTTATTTACCAAAAAGCGAAGGCTGGTTTGATTTCTGGACCGGCAAATCTTTTAAAGGTGGACAAAAGGTAACTACCGCAGCACCTTCTGATAAAATTCCTCTTTTTGTAAAGGCAGGATCAATTGTTCCTATGGGTAAAATCATGCAGTCAACAGCTCAAAAACTTCAAGATACCATTGAAGTCCGAGTTTATAAAGGTGCTGATGGCTCTTTCGATTTATATGAAGATGAGGGAGATAATTACAGCTACGAAAAAGGTAACTATACCATTATTCCATTTAAATGGGATGATAAAAAACAATCTTTAACTATTGGAAAACTTCAAGGTAGCTATCCAAACAGTTTGAAAAAGAGAGTTTTTAACGTTGTTTTTGTGAGCGAAACAACTGGAACTGGAATTGAAGAAAGTGAAGTTAAAAAAGAAGTTGTTTATCAATCAAAAAATATAACTATTAAAAATTAAAATACTGATGATGAGGGATTTTAAGTTGATATTATTGTTTGTAGGATTGTCTTTGAGCAGCAAAGCACAGTCTTACCAGAAAACGGCCATTGGTGCAGATATAATTACGGATTCCTTTCTGGTGAAAGTCCAGTTCTACAGTCCAGATATCGTTAGAATTTTGAAATCACCGAAGGAAAAAAAATTCGAAAAGGAGAGTCTGTCAGTAATTAAAACTCCTCAAAAAACGAGCTTCAGCGTTGCAAAGAACGCACAAAAAGTCACCTTAAAATCCCGAAATCTTACAGTTTCGGTAGATTCAAAAACTGGTGAAATTAGTTATTATACAGCAAAGGGAGTGAAACTGTTAAGTGAGCAAGATAAAAGCGCTTCGTTTGTTCCGTTTAACGATGCTGGAAGTCAAACCTTCAGCGTAAAACAAGCTTTTACTTTAGATAAGGACGAAGCTATTTATGGTCTCGGGCAACAACAAAGAGGCAAAATGGTTCAACGTAACCTAAGCTTGAACATGGTGCAGGGAAACACAGATGATTATGTTACTTTTTTCCAGTCGGTTAAAGGTTATGGCTTGTTTTGGGATAACTATTCGCCCACACAATTTAAAGACAGTCCAGAAAGCACTTTTTTCAAGTCGGATGTTGGAGATTGTATTGATTATTATTTCATGTACGGTGGAAATGCTGACGGTGTAATCGCTAAAATGCGTGATCTTACGGGTCAAGCGCCCATGTTTCCTTTATGGACTTACGGCTTTTTCCAAAGTAAAGAACGTTACAAAAGTCAAGATGAATTAGTTGGCGTAGTCAAAAAATATCGTGATTTAAAAGTCCCACTCGATGGAATTATACAAGATTGGCAATATTGGGGAAACAACTATTTGTGGAACGCAATGGACTTTTTAAACGTTGATTTTCCAAACCCAAAGAAAATGGTGGACGATATCCATGGTTTAAATGCACATGCGGTAATTTCCATCTGGAGTTCCTTTGGACCACAAACCAAGCAATACCGTGATCTAGATAGTATTAATGCATTATTTAAATTTGGTACTTGGCCACAATCTGGTTCCGAAAAATGGCCTCCTAATCGTGATTATCCTTCTGGGGTGAGAGTTTACGATGCTTATAATCCTAAAGCAAGAGATATTTATTCTGATTATTTAAATAAAGGACTTCGTTCAGTGGGGATTGATGGTTGGTGGATGGATTCAACAGAACCTGACCACCTCGATTTTAAACCCGAAGATTTTGATACTAAAACCTATTTAGGTTCATTCAGAAAGGTGCGAAATGCTTATCCATTAATGACCGTTGGGGGAGTTTACACCCACCAAAGAAAACTTGATGATAGTAAACGCGTGTTTATTTTAACGCGTTCCGCTTTTGCAGGCCAACAGCGATACGGCGCAAATACTTGGTCGGGGGATGTAACCGCTTCATGGGAAGCACTGCGTAACCAGATTTCTGCCGGGCTTAATTTTTCCCTTACCGGAATGCCTTATTGGAATAGTGATATCGGCGGTTTTTTCTTAAACAATTACCGAAGAAAACTAGAAGACCCGGAGTACAGAGAATTATATGTGCGATGGTTACAATTTGGCGCTTTTTGTCCTATGATGCGTTCTCACGGAGCTGATGCACCAAGGGAAATCTATCAATTCGGAAAGAGTGGAGAAAAGGCTTATGATGCCATTGAAAAATATATCAATTTAAGATACAGTCTTTTACCCTACATCTATTCCACTTCATGGGACGTAACCACTAACCAGTCAAGTATGATAAGGGCTTTGGTAATGGATTTCCCGGCTGATGAAAAAGCGTTGGATATTAACGATCAGTTTATGTTTGGAAAATCAATATTGGTAAGTCCTGTTACCAAAGCTATGTACGTAAAGCCAAGTTCAAATAATGGGAACAAGTTTCAAGTTGAAGATTTTAGCTCGACCAAAACAAAAGAAACCTACTTGCCTGCAGGTACGCAGTGGTACGACTTCTGGACGGGAAAAAAAATAGCTGGAGGTGAAAATACCGTTAAAGAAACACCACTAGATATTTTACCACTTTACGTAAAAGAAGGTGCAATTATTCCATTTGGGCCGTCAGTACAATATGCTACAGAGAAGAAATGGGACAATTTAGAAATACGTGTTTACCCTGGCCAAAACGGAGAATTCGTTTTGTACGAAGATGAGAACGATAACTATAATTACGAAAAAGGCGTATTTACAACTATCCGCTTTACTTGGAATGATGAGCAGAAAGCGTTAACCATATCAGAAAGAAAAGGCGCATTCCTAGGGATGCTGGCTGAAAGAAAATTCAATATTGTTCTTGTTGGCGCAACAAGTAGCTCTTCCACTTTAAAAACTAGTAAACAAATAGATTACTCGGGAAAGAAGACTATCATTAAACTCTAATATAAAATAAATTAAAATCTATGAAAAAGATTATAACAACCAGTCTTATTTTAAGTATTGCAGTTTTAAAATTGCAAGCACAAAACCCTATTATCAGCCATATCTTTACCGCTGATCCAGCACCAATTGTTCACAACGACACGCTTTTTTTATATACGGGTCATGATGTGGCAACTACTGAAGACACAAATTACAAAATGGCCAATTGGCATGTTTTTTCTACTACAGACATGGCGACTTGGAAAGACCACGGCGCACCACTTTCGCCTGCTAGTTTTTCTTGGGCAACAGGCGATGCTTATGCAGCGCAATGTATTGAACGTAACGGGAAGTTTTACTGGTTTGTTTCTACTTTTCATAAAAAAGACAGTGTAAGTGGGGGAGGAGCTGCAATTGGTGTAGCTGTTTCTGATAGCCCTACTGGTCCATTTAAAGATTTATTGGGGAAAGCCTTAATCATTAATGAGATGACTAAAGACAATAAACACGCTTGGGATGATATTGACCCAACTGTTTTTGTAGATGATGACGGTCAGGCTTATTTGTTTTGGGGTAACGGAAGCTGCAAAGTTGTAAAACTCAAAGAAAACATGATGGAGTTAGATGGGGAAATCACAGCCTTTAAACCAAAGAATTTTATTGAAGGACCATGGGTTTACAAGCGTCATGATCTTTATTATTTAGTTTATGCGGGTGCTGGCACAAAGCCAGAAATGATAGAATATTGTACCGCAAAAAACATAAATGGACCCTGGGAATATAGAGGGATAATTCAGGATAACGTTCCTAACAGTTTCACTACTCATCCGGGGATTATAGATTATAAAGGAAAGTCCTATTTCTTTTATCATAACGGCAGTTTACCAACAGGCGGAAGCTACCGCCGGTCTATTTGTGTAGATGAGATGTATTATAACCCTGATGGGACTATTCAAAAAATTGTTCAAACTAAAGAAGGTGTTGCACCAATCAAATAATCTAAAGGTAATGAAGAAAAAAGGAAAACTGATTGTAGCGCTATTAGGTTTAAGTATGGCGTTTGCAAACCCATTAAAAGCACAAGAAAATAATAAAGCACATAACCCATTAATTTTTGCTGATGTGCCCGATTTGAGTATGATTAGAGTAGGAGATACTTATTACATGAGTAGCACTACTATGCACATGGCTCCTGGGGTGCCCATTATGAAATCTAAAGACTTGGTCAACTGGAAATTGGTAAGCTATGCGTATGATACATTAGCTAATTTGGATGCCATGAATTTAACGAACGGTCAAAGCACTTATGGAAGAGGTTCTTGGGCGAGTAGCCTCCGTTTCCATAAAGGAACTTATTACGTCACCACTTTTGCAAATACTACCGGACAAACCTACATCTACAGTACAAAAGACATTGAAAAAGGACCATGGAAACGGGTAACTTTTAAACCTAGCTATCATGATCATTCTTTGTTTTTTGATGATGATGGAAAAGTTTATATGCTATACGGAGCTGGTAAATTAACTTTAATCGAGTTAAACGAAGATTTGTCTGGTGTAAAGGAAGGCGGGATAAACCAAGTGGTAATAGAAAATGCCACTGCACCTAGCCAAATTGATGGAAAAAAAGGAGGGTTGCCAGCAGAAGGCTCTCAACTCTATAAAATCAACGGAAAGTATTACTTATTTAATATTTCTTGGCCGCCTAACAGTATGCGTACGGTTTTGATTCATCGGGCAGATAAAATTACAGGTCCTTGGGAAGGAAAAATTGGCTTACAGGATTTGGGTGTAGCTCAAGGAGGATTGATAGATCAGCCAGACGGAAAATGGTACGCTTATCTGTTTCGGGATTATGGAGCAGTGGGAAGAATTCCCTATTTGGTTCCTGTAAAATGGGAAGATGGTTGGCCTATACTGGGCATAAATGGAAAAGTTCCAGAAGTTCTTGACTTACCTGCCAATAAAAGCCTTATTCCTGGAATTGTTAATTCAGATGAGTTTTCGAGAAAGAAAAGAGAAGCAGCTTTGCCATTAGTTTGGCAGTGGAACCATAATCCGGATAATAGTTTGTGGTCTATTAAAGCCCGTAAGGGATATTTACGGTTGACTACTGGAAAAATTACAGATGATTTTTTAATGGCTAAAAACTCGCTAACACAACGAGCTATTGGGCCAGTGAGTAGCGGTGCGACATCAATAGACGTATCTAATATGAAAGACGGCGATATCGCAGGTTTAGCCTTGTTGCAGAAAAATTATGGCTTAGTAGGTATTAAAGTTGATGGAAATAACAAAGCAATTATAATGGTGAATGCGAGCACAGGCAAGCCTGAAGAAGTTGCTCAAATTCCGTTTACACAGACAACCGTTTTCTTTAAGGCTTCCTGTGATTTTAGAAATAGAAAAGACACTGCCAACTTTTTCTACAGTTTGGACGGTAAAAATTGGATTGCAATCGGGACACCGTTGAAAATGGCTTATACGCTTCCACATTTTATTGGATACCGATTTACGCTGTTCAATTATGCAACAAAAAGTTCGGGAGGATCGGTTGATTTTGATTTTTTTCATATCTCTGATAGTATAGAATAAGTTAAAACATAAATTGAATTAAGTTTTATAAAATCACACGATGTTAAGAGCAAAACCCATTAAGACTAATTGGTTTTTTCCGACTATTTTGTTGCTATTTATATTAACGGCAACACAAATATTTGCGCAAAACCCTTTAATTACAAATCAGTTTACCGCAGATCCATCTGCAAGAGTATTTGGAGATAGGGTTTATGTTTATCCTTCTCATGATATTCTCGCAAATAAAGATAGAGGTCGTGTAGATTGGTTTTGCATGGAAGACTATCATGTTTTTTCTTCAGCAAACCTTACAGATTGGAAAGATCATGGCGTAATTGTAACGCAAAATAAAGTGCCTTGGGTTAAACCCGATAGTTATAGCATGTGGGCGCCCGATTGCATTGAACGTAACGGTAAATATTACTTTTATTTTCCAAGCACACCAACAGATACTAGTGGTGGCAGAGGATTTAGAATTGGAGTAGCTATCGCAGATCAACCTACAGGGCCTTTCGTTCCTCAAGATTTGCCCATTGCAGGAGTAAGAGGGATAGATCCGAATGTATTTATCGATAAAGATGGGCAAGCTTATTTATACTGGTCGCAAGGCAATATTTACGGAGCTAAGCTGAAAGAAAATATGACTGAGCTAGCTTCGGATCCTGTTGCATTTCAAAATCTTCCTACAAAAGGATTAAAAGAAGGACCATACTTATTTGAGCGTAATGGAATTTACTATTTGACTTATCCTCACGTAGAAAACAAAACAGAAAGATTGGAATACGCAACGTCAAATAGTCCGTTAGGTCCATTTAAAGTTGCCGGTGTAATTATGGATGAAACTCCTGGATGTTGGACAAACCACCACTCCATCCTTGAATTCAAAAATGAATGGATTTTATTTTATCACGCTAATGATCTTTCGCCAAATTTTGATAAAGCCAGATCCATTAGGGCAGATTATCTTTCTTTTAACGAGGACGGTACCATCATAAAGGTTAAACCTACCTTAAGAGGGATTGGTATAACAAAGGCTACCGATAAAATTCAGATAGATCGTTACAGTGAGGTCAGCGGTGCAGGCGCAACTGTGGGTTTTATTGATACAACACTTAAAAAATTTGATGGTTGGAAAGTTCAGCTTAAAGGATCAAATGATTGGGTTAGCTACAATAATGTAGATTTCGGGCAGCAAAAGTTGAACACCATCCAAATAAAAGTAAAGTCTGGTAGCGGTAGTGAGGTAGTCGTGAAATCTAAAAAGGACAATCAAATACTTGCTAAAATCAACGTTCCTAAAACTGAGGGCTGGGGTGTTTTAGAATTTCCTATTTCAATCAATAAATCAGGAATAAAAGATTTAAAAGTAGAAAACGTCGAAAACAAATCTGTTGAAATAGACTGGATAAGTTTTAAATAATATAATATCAGACAGAGAATATCTGACATAGCTAAGATTTCGATAAGATACCTAAAACCATAATCTCAAACTATTGAAAACTAGTAACTTCCTTGATAAAGGAAGTTACTGTTATAGTTATGATTTTAAAACTTAACCACTTCCCAATAAACCTTTTTTGGTTCTAGATTCTCATTAAAAAGCAACGGAAAGTTTTTTCTTCCTCGCATATTTAACCACGTGTAACGATCTGATAAATTCCAAAATGTTACTCCTGTAATCTCTTTACGGTATTTGCGAAATACATCGAAAATCATTTTATATTTCTCCATTTGCATTTTTTCCATTTCAGGAGTAAACACCACTTTTTCCACCTGTTGGTTATTACCAATTTGTCCACCTTGTCTTCCAGAATATACGGAAACATCTAGTTCTGTGATCTGAATTTGTAGTCCTAATGAGGAGAACATTTCGATAGATTTTTCAAGTTCTTCCCTCGACGGATTATTAACAGACCAATGTCCTTGTAAACCCACTCCATGAATAGGTACGCCTTTTGCCAATAAACCTTTGAGCATATTGTATATCTTTTCGCGTTTAGCAGGAATCTCCGTGTTGTAGTCGTTATAAAAAAGAATAGCGTTTGGGTCAGCTTCATGAGCATATTCAAAAGCTTTCGCAATAAAATCTTCACCTGTAATTTGATACCATTTAGAATTTCTAAATAATGATGAATCATCAGGAACAACTTCATTAACAACGTCCCAGGCGTAAATCCTACCTTTATATCTAGAAACCACTGTATTAATGTGGGTTTTAAGACGCTGTAATAAAACTTCCTTACTTACATCGTTCCCTAATGAATCTTTAAACATCCAACCGGGCGCTTGCGTATGCCAGCATAAAGTATGGCCCCTAATCTTCATTTTGTTTTTTACAGCAAAATCCACAATAGCGTCCGCATCTTTCCAAAAAAACCTGTTTTCTCGAGGCTGTAAAGAGACCATCTTCATTGCGTTCTCCGCTGTGATACTACTAAATTGTTTCGTTACCAATTTGGCTTCATCTTCATTTGTTAGTTCGCTCGGTCTTATGGCTACACCAATGTCAAAATAATTCTTATAATAATCTTTTAATCCTTTTTGTTGCGAATAGGCTGGATTTGAGGCAAATACAAGCATCGCGATTGCACATAAAAGAAAAGTAAAATACCTTATGCGGAGTAAAAATTTCATAGTACGGGATCTAAATTATTTATAATATAAAATTAAGGAGTTTTAAAATTATTGATAATCATTTATGAGTATGAATAAGACACATTTGTTTAAAATGAATGCAATAATAGCTTAAAATGTTACATATGTACTATAATCCTGAACATTGCTACCCTTTTTACTTGTTTAATCGCACTACTTTCGTTTATAAATTATAAGCCTTAAAACCATTTCTTGAAAGTGAAAAAAAATAAACTGAGGATATTACCTTCTTTAGGTAATAGATTACTAACTACTTTTAACATTGCGTTATTTGCTGTCTCTTTATTTGTAAATAACAACGTAGTTGCACAAAAAAAAAGCGTGTCGCCAAAATTCACCAATTTTGTTTATACCGGCGAGGATCAGATTTATAAAAATCAACCTCTAAAATCAGACGAGTTTTATACTCCTATTTTGCAAGGATGCTACCCTGACCCGAGTATTACGCGTAAAGGAGATGATTATTATTTAGTAACCTCCTCATTTGCGATGTTTCCAGGTGTGCCCATTTTCCATTCTACTGATTTGGTAAACTGGAAACAAATTGGTCATGTTTTGGATAGAACATCACAACTTAAAGTTGCAACTTCGGGTATTAGTGCGGGAATTTATGCCCCAGCAATAACCTATAATAAAAACAATGAGACTTTTTATATGATTACTACGCAAATTACCGCGGGTATGGGAAACATGGTTGTAAAAACGAAAGACCCGATGAAAGGTTGGAGCGATCCTTATAGTTTGAAGTTCCAAGGTATAGATCCTTCACTTTTCTTTGATGAAGACGGAAAAGGCTATGTGGTGCATAACGATGCGCCGGACCAAGGTAAAGAATTATATTCTGGACATAGAGTAATTAAAATCTGGGAATATGATGTAGAAAAAGATCAAGTTATTGCTGGAACAGCTAAGATTATTGTTGACGGCGGAATAGATCTTTCAAAAAACCCTATCTGGATTGAAGCTCCTCATATTTATAAAAAGAATGGACTATACTATTTAATGTGTGCAGAGGGAGGAACTGGAGATAACCATAGTGAAGTTATTTTTGTGAGTGATAATGTAAAAGGACCGTACATACCAGCAGCAAATAACCCAATTTTGAGTCAGAGACACTTACCTAATGGTAGGAGAGATAAAGTAGATTGGGCGGGGCATGCAGATTTGGTGGAAGGACCAAAAGGACAATATTATGGTGTTTTCCTAGGTGTAAGGCCAAATGAGAAAGACAGAATGAATATTGGAAGAGAAACGTTTATTTTGCCTGTTGATTGGAGCGGTAAGTTCCCTGTTTTTGAGAACGGATTATTGCCTTTAGCAGCTAAGCTTAAAATGCCTAAAGGTGTAGTTAATAAAACAGGTACAGACGGTTTCTTCCCTAACGGTAATTTTACTTTTACTGATGATTTTACCAGCTCTAAATTAGATTACCGATGGATTGGATTAAGAGGACCACGTGAAGATTTTATAAAAACAGCAAAGAAGGGATTAGAGATAAAGCCGTTTAATACCAATATTAAAGAAATAAAAGCTACTTCAACGCTGTTTTACAGGCAACAACACAATATCTTTTCTGCAACGGTGACTATGAGTTATAAGCCAAATTCTGAAAATGATTTTGCAGGTATAACTTGTTTACAAAGCGAAACTTTTAATTACGTTTTTGGCATAACCAAAAAAGGAAAAAACAATTATTTGGTGTTGGAAAGAACAGAACGCGGAAAGTCAAAAATAATAGCTTCACAAGAAATTAACGTTGGTAAACCAATTAAGTTACAGGTTTCGGCAAAGGGCGATAATTACAGTTTCAGTTACGCAGAAGATGATGGCGAATTTAAAAACTTAGGTGGCGTTGTGTCTGGAGATATACTTTCAACAAATGTGGCAGGAGGATTTACAGGTACATTGATTGGTCTTTACGCAACAAGTGGTAACGACATCAAACCATAAAACAATAAATAACTATCAAAGAGAAAACAGTTATCAAATAGTTAACAGTTTTCTCTTTCAATAAGATTTTAATTACCTTAGAAAGGCTTGTATTTTTTAAATGTTAGCTGTAATTTCAAAAAACGATCAACCACAATTGATAAATAAATTATGAAACAGACATTGATGATTTTGACATTTTTAGCTATATTTCATAGCGCACAAAGCCAAACGGTTGTAGTAAATCCAGATGGAACACATTCGACAGTTATTGAAAACGGAACCACGAAAACAATCGTAAATCCAGACGGAACTCATTCAACAGTTATTGACAACGGAACGACAAAAGCAATCGTAAATCCAAACGGAACCCATTCGACAGTTATTGACAACGGAACGATGAAAACAATCGTAAATCCAAACGGAACTCATTCAACAGTTATTAACTACGGAACCACGAAAACAATCGTAAATCCAGACGGAACCCATTCGACAGTTATTGACAACGGAACCACGAAAACAATCGTAAATCCAGACGGAACCCATTCGACAGTTATTGACAACGGAACCACGAAAACAATCGTAAATCCAAACGGAATCCATTCGACAGTTATTGACAATGGAACGACGAAAACAATTTTAAATCCAGACGGAACACATTCAACAGTTATTGACAACGGAACGACAAAAACAATCGTAAATCCAAACGGAACTCATTCAACAGTTATTGACAATGGAACCACGAAAACAATCGTAAATTCAGACGGAACTCATTCAACTGTTATAAACAACGGGAAAACGAAAGCCATCGTAAATCAAAAAAAATAAAAAATTACAGCTCACCACAGGTGTGCGAAATCGAAGGCAAACTGCTTTAACTTCTTTTATTTTTTTATAGGGTGTAAAAGAAGTTCCGCAAGTGGATTTTTAAATTAATAAACCTGTAAATCGATATAGGCCATAGTTACTACAATTTCACAATAAAGTTCACCCTATTTATTATATTAGACCTTTAAAGCCAATTTATTTCGAGCAGCTTTGGTTTGAGAAAAAAAATCGTTACTTAAGATACTTAATATCAACACTTATTATATAAAATTTCATCAAAGATGTCTGTAAAACAACTTAGATTATACCTAGTTGCAACTTTTTTTATTTTCACTGCAATAGAAGTTAAAGCTCAAGATAGGAGTTTAAATTTCTTGAACATTAGTAGTAGAGAAGGCCTTTCATCTAACAGTGTGAGCGCCATGCTTAAAGACGAGTATGGTTTTATGTGGTTTGCTACAGACGATGGATTGAACAAATTTGATGGACAGCATTTTACCATTTATCGTCATATTGCTACGGATCCAAAAAGTTTATCCTCAAACGAAGTAATAGATCTTTACGAAGATCAAAAAGGTACACTTTGGGTAGTTACTGCTGCTAGTTTAATGTCTTATGACCGAAACACTGATTCTTTTATTGATTATTCTGCTGAGCATAAAACGGGAATTATTTCTGTGTCTAGCGATAAAGAAGGAAGAATTTGGATTGCCGCCTACGATGGGATTAGTATTCTAAATACGAAAACGAATCGATTAGAACCAATAAGAATAAAGAATAATTTAACAAAAAAGATACTTACAAACCCACTTATAAAGATTTTTAGAGATAAACTAGATAGAATGTGGATATGTTCTACCGAAGGGTTATTTCAATATTTTTACAAGGAGGGCACAGTTATACGGTTTTCGGAGTTTAAAAATTTGACTGATTATACAGTAAATAATATTTACGAGGATGAAAAAAGCAATTTATGGTTAGCTACCAATAATGGGCTAACTATGTTGCGATCTGATGGGAAAGGTTCAGATAAATATAAATTTGATCCTAATAATAAAAACACCTTAAACAGTAATATAGTTTACACCATTGCCGGAGATAAAAATGGAGAAATTTGGGTAGGTACAGAAGAAGGATTAAATATTGTTGATCCCGTAACTAAAACTGTGCGACGGGTAGAGCGTGGTAGTCGTAATAATTATAGTTTAAGAGGGAAGGCCGTAAAAAGCATTCTAATAGATAAGCAGGGTATTTATTGGGTAGCATCTTATAGAAGTGGCGTAAGTAAGTATGATAAAAATCTAGCGTTTTTTAATCTGGTATCAAGTAATCGTTATGACCCACTAGGGCTAAATGCGCCTGTAGTTACTTCTTTTATACAGGCCGATCAAAATAGTGTTTACGTTGGGACGGACGGAGGAGGATTGAGCTTGTTTGATATCCCTACAAGAATTTTCCGTCGTATTCCGCTTTCCAGTACAAAGGATGCGAAATTTTCCATTCTAGCAATGGAGAAAGTTGGCTCAGAAATTTGGATTGGAACTTATTTAGAGGGGCTATTTATTTATAACACGAAAACAGGAGCTAGTAAACAGATTAGAAGTAATGCTGGTCCACAATCCTTAAATGACAATAATATTTTTTGTATCAAAAAAGATAGCCGTGGCAATGTTTGGGTAGGCACAAATGGAAAAGGTGTAAATTGTTATGACTTAACCACTAACAAAGTTGAGTATTTTAATAACAGTGCAACTGGGAAATACAAAATAAATATAAACGGATATATACGTTCTCTTGAAGAGGATAGTAAAGGCAATATGTGGATTGGAACTAGTGGTTCTGGAATAGCAGTCTATAATCCGGTAACAGGAAAAACAAAAATGCTTTCTAAAGGTTCTGGTGAATTATCTAACGATAATGTGATAACTATAAACTGTGCTAAAGACGGAATGGTTTATATTGGGAGTATAGGAGGCGGATTAACTGTTTATGATCACAGGGCCAACAAGTTTACAACTTACTCAGAACAAAATGGATTAGCCAATAGTATTGTTTATAAAATATTGGAAGACAATTCTGGTAAAATATGGTTAAGTACAAACAGAGGCATTAGCAGCTTTGACACCGAGACTAAAAAATTCAGAAATTATTTTTACCACAATGGGGTGCAACGCAGTCCGTTCGTTTTGGGCGCCGGTCTTAAACTTTCTGATGGACGATTATTTTTTGGGGGTACAGATGGATTTAATTATTTTAACCCAGCGCTACTTTATGGCAACAAAAATGTGCCTTTAGTGGTGCTTACTGATTTAAAAATAGCTAACCAAAGCATTAAACCATCTGAGGATGGAGAGCTTAAAGCAGAAATTTCTGTTGCAAAGGAAATCAATCTTGATTATAAACAGAATTTTTCGTTAAGTTATGTTGCACTCAATTATACTTCGCCTCAAGAAAATAGGTACTTCTATAAACTAGATAATTTTGACAAAGATTGGAACAGTGTAGGGAATTCCAATACTGCCGTTTATACAAATCTTGACCCCGGAGAATACACCTTTAGGGTTCGAGCATCTAGCGATTCTGGAGGATGGAGTTCTAAGGAAACCACCATTAAAATTTATGTAAAACCACCGTTTTGGCTTACTTACTACGCGTATATTTTATATTTTTTAATCGTGGTAGGTACCTTGTTTGTTATCAGGTACTTAGGTATTCAAAAGTTGAAAGCCAAATTTTTGGTAGAACAGGAAAGAAATAAAGCGCAGCAATTGATAGAAGAGGAAAGGCGAGAAGCAGATCGTCAGCATGAATTTGATCAGTTAAAAATCAATTTCTTAACCAATATCAGTCATGAGTTCCGTACGCCTATTTCGTTGATAATGGGGCCGGTAGATCAGTTATTGCAAGAAGAAGCGAGTTCTGAAAAATCAGGTCAGTTAAAAATGGTTAGGCGCAACGCCAAGCGACTGTTGAACCTAGTAAATCAATTGTTGGATTTCAGGAATATTAAGCAGAAAGAACAGAAACTGAATGCAACTGATGGAGATTTTATTTCCTTTGCTAAGGATGTTGCAGATTCTTTCAAAGACCTTGCAGATCGGAAGCGGATCAACTTTAATTTTAAGAGCTCTTTAATGGTTTATTCAACTTCATTTGATCATGAAAAATTGGAACGAATACTTTTTAATTTGCTTTCAAATGCGTTTAAATTTACTTTGCCAGAAGGCGATGTTTTGTTATCTATAGATGAAAATGAGGATAAAAACGGAATAAAAATTATTTTAAAGGACACTGGAATTGGTATGGATGAGTCTGTAACAGCACACATTTTCGAACGTTTTTTCCAAGATGATTCAAAAACAGAAATCCTCAATCAAGGAAGTGGCATTGGTTTGGCAATTACCAAAGAATTTGTAAGGCTACATGGAGGCTCTATAGAAGTAGAAAGCGTAACAGGTAAAGGGTCGGCATTTACCATTTCTTTGCCTTTAATTAAACAAGAGAATGAGGTTTTAGTACAAGAAGCTGATGTAAACTCTTATTCAGAAGTTAGCCCAGAGGATATTAAAGTTGAACAAACAAAGAATGAAGACAATTTTGACAAAAATCTTAATCAGCCAGTGATTTTGTTGGTTGAAGATAATGAGGATTTTCGTATTTATCTTAAAGACAACCTCAAGAAATCTTATAAAATTGTGGAGGCAACTGATGGAAAAGATGGTTGGCAAAAGGTGCTTTCATCACATCCAGACTTGGTTGTGAGCGATATTAGTATGCCATTTGTTTCGGGCACAGAACTTTGTGAGAAAATAAAATCAGACAAAAGAACTAACCATATTCCTGTACTTTTGCTAACGGCGCTTACCGCAGAAGAAGACCAATTAATGGGCTTAAACAAAGGAGCCAATGATTATATGTCTAAGCCATTCAATTTAGAAATTTTGAATGCAAAAATCCGTAACCTACTTACCCTAAATGAAAGTTTAAAAACTACTTATAGTAAACGAATAAAAGTTGATACTCCAGAGATTGAGATTGAATTGGAAAGCGAAAAACTATTGAATAAAGTAATTCAATATGTGGAAACTAATCTTACTAACTCACAACTTTCTGTCGAAGAATTAAGCAGACATTTAGGAATGAGTAGGGGGTCTTTATACACAAAAATCCTTGAGTTTACAGGCGAAAGCCCGGTTAACTATATCCGTTCTATCAAATTGGATAAAGCAATAGTTCTTCTTGAAAAAAGTGAGTTGAATATATCTCAAATCAGCTATGCTGTTGGATTTGCTGCACCTAACTATTTTGCGAGGGCATTTAAAGGGAAATTTAACATGTTACCCTCAGAGTATATGGTATTCAAACGTAACAGTAAAAGTGCTGATAAAAACCAAAAAGAAATTTGAATAAATGCTTTAGTTTGATTTAGAAAGAACAATAACCTATTTAAATTGATATGGATTTAGACCCCTATTTCAATTGTTACTCCTTATCCAAATTTCACAAGCTCCTATCTTTTTATTTGACAAACCTAATCAGCAGTCTTTTCTACAGCAGAAAGTAACATACTGAAAGATATGCAAGCAGTGTAAACTTTGTAATCTATGGAAAAAGCATATTTGTCCATAGGTTAAACGTCTCGCTTAAACCAGTTTCCACTAACAGCTATTAATTTTTTTAATACAAAACAAGAGCTAAAACTTTTAAGCTTTCTCTTTTTAATTGTACAAGTGACAATCCTAAATATAGAACTCGCTCCATTAGCACCCAATTGGTGATAAAAACTGGAGTTATGTTAACCAAAATAAATTGTTTTATAAAAACATGTTTATGACGATTTTTTATTACTTATTTTACTACAAAACCCCTTTAATTATGCTTTAAACAGCTATTGAACAAATCCCTCATTAAATTTGTACATCAGTGCTATCTATAATATTTGTTTCCAATTACATTTGATAAACAAAATTGCTAGTCTTCCTTAATGGCTGGCAATAAACCAAAACCAATTTTAAATGAGACCACCAATTTAATCATGTTAATTTGTGCGTTTTTGCTTTTGCAAATAAAAACTGTATTGAATAATAACTAACCTAAAAATAAATTATGAATAAAAATTATTACTACCAATGGTTGCCACCAACCCACTTTGTCACTAAGTATCTAATAAATTTAATTTCGTGTTCTGCTAGTAAAAACTAAGAAAGAACTCACGGATAATTAAAATTCTCTTTTAAATTATTTTTTATAATGGAAAAAAACAACAAAGTGTACAATACCGACTGCTCGGCTCATCTCTGCCAAGGTCGATTATTGACTAAATTTTTAAAAATAACCCTCTCACTTCTTTTGATTGCTACTTTTGCATTTAGCCAGCAAGATAGAATAGTAAGAGGAACTATTCTAGATGAGAATAAGCAACCTGTTATTGGTGCATCTGTAACAGTAAAAGGTTTACAAATTGCAACACAAACAGATCTAGACGGAAAATTTGCAATTAACGTACCAGATAACAGATCCATTCTTGTAAATTTCATTGGAATGTTGCAACAGGAGATTAACGTCTCTGGCAAGAATAATATTACCATAACAATGAAAGACAATTTGGCTCAACTTGGAGAAGTGGTTGTAGTAGGTTATGGTACTCAGAAAAAAGAAAGTCTTGTAGGAGCAATTTCACAAACAAATTCAAAAGTTTTAGAACGTACCGGTGGAGTTACCAACTTAGGAATGGCATTAACCGGTAATTTACCTGGTGTTGTAACTGTTTCTTCTTCTGGTATGCCAGGTGGTGAAGATCCACAAATTCTTATTAGGGCACAAACAACATGGAACGAAAGTTCTCCATTAATATTAGTTGATGGAGTAGAGCGTCCTTTAGGAAGTATTGATATTTCATCAGTAGAAAGTATTTCTGTTCTTAAAGATGCTTCTGCTACTGCGGTTTTTGGAGTAAAAGGCGCAAACGGGGTAATACTTGTAACCACAAAAACCGGTACTGCTGGTAAGGCTGTGATTAGAGGACGTGTAAATACAACTGTAAAAACCATTTCTAAGCTACCAGCAAAATACGATTCTTATGATGCGCTATCACTTAGAAATACAGTAACTGAACATGAGCTAGCAAGGGATTATTCTATCTGGAGCAATATGACCCCACAAGATATTTTATTAAAATATCGTTTTCCTGCAAATGATGCAGAGTGGGATCGTTATCCAAACGTAGATTGGCAAGAAGAATTGTTTCGAGACTACGCAATGTCTTATGGTGCTAATGCCAGCATTTCAGGAGGAACAAAAGCAGTAACTTATTTTGCATCTGCTGATTATGTTAGAGAAGGTGATTTATTGAAAACCTTTGAAAATAATAGAGGCTATTCATCAAATTATGCTTACAACAGAATTAACGTTAGAAGTAATTTGGATTTTAGCTTAACAAAAACAACAAAGCTATCTACTAAAATTTTCGGATCTAACGGTGTACGTCAATTCCCATGGAATAGTCCTTCAAATAATGACAATAGTGCTTGGACAGCTGCTTATAGATCCTCTCCAGACGCTATGCGCCCTATATATTCTGATGGAACTTATGGTTATTTTGAACCGGCAAACTTTGATGTGCCGAACTCTATTGCACTTTTAGCTAATTCTGGATCAGAACAAAATACGGCAACACAACTTACCACAGATTTTATAATCAATCAACAATTGGATATGATTACAAAGGGACTAAGTTTTAGAGCTAATTACTCTTATGATAATTCTTTTCTTGAGATAGATCGTGGTATTAACGATTTATTTAATGGGCCACAACGTAAATACATTTATCCAGCAAACGGTAACGTAATTTACGAAAGGCTAACAAATCCAGGTACACAGTTAGATTTCTATGAGACTGTTGCATGGGCAGGAGTAGCAGGTTCAGTAGATAAGGAGCAAACCTTTCGCAGACAAAACTATTCAGGTCAGTTAAATTACAACCGTAGTTTTGAAAAACATGACGTTGGATTAACAGGTGTTTTCCTGCGTGAAGAAATTGCTAGAGGAAGCCAGTTTCCTGCATTTAGAGAAGATTGGGTTTTTCGTACCACCTACGCCTTTGCTTCTAAATATTTATTCGAAGCTAACGGTGCCTATAACGGCTCAGAGCAATTTGGTCCAGATAAGCGTTTTGCATTCTTCCCATCTGTATCTGCAGGTTGGGTAATTAGTAATGAGAATTTCATGAAAGATTTAAGTTTTATTAGTTTATTAAAACTACGTGGCGGTTTTGGAAGAATAGGGTCTGATAGGGTGGGTGCTCGTTGGCTTTACAGAGACGTGTGGGCTTTTGGAGGAAATTCAGCAATGGGTACTCAAGCTCAAAATTCTCCTTATACTTTTTTCAGAACCAATCAACTTGGTAACCCAAACATAGGATGGGAAAATGTAGAAAAGACAAATATAGCGGTAGATTTTGATCTTCTAAAAGGATTCATCTCTGGAAGTTTAGATGTTTTTAGAGATTTAAGAACTGATATCATCATTAATGGTAACGGAAGAGCTATACCTAGTTATTTTGGGCAACAAGCACCAAATGCAAATTTAGGAAGCGTTGAGGGAAAAGGATTTGAACTTGACTTGAGATTTAATTATCAATTTGAAAATGGAATAAGAGCATGGGCTAATACTAACATTACAAGGGCAGTGAATAATGTATTGTCTCGTGATGACTTAGAATTACTTCCAGATTATCAAAAACAAGCAGGTTGGCAATTAAGACAAACAAGATCATACCTTGATCAGGGCTATTTACAATCATGGGATGACATTTACGGAAGCACATTCCGTAACCAAAATGATCAATTTAAACTTGCTGGCGATTATAATATTATAGATTTTAATGCAGATGGTATTATTGATGGTTTTGATACAGCACCTTATATGTATTCTGATGCTCCTCAAAACACCTATATGGCTTCAGTTGGAGCAGATTGGAAAGGTTTGAGCGTATTCGTACAGTTTTACGGAGTAAACAACGTAACTCGTAACGTTACATTTCCAACTTTTGATACTTATTCTAATTCAAATACTGCCTATATAGAAGGTAGTTATTGGAATAGAGAAACCGGAACAGGTGATGTGCCGTTGCCACATTGGGGAGCTTTGCCGGGCGGAGTTGAAGGTACTCGTTATCAATATGATGGGTCTTATATCAGGTTAAAAAATGCAGAGGTGGCTTATACTTTAAGTGGTAAAGCTGTAAACCGGATAGGCGTAAAGGCTTGCAGAGTTTTTCTTAACGGAAATAACTTGTTGTTATGGACTAAAATGCCAGATGATCGTGAATCAAACTTTGCAAGTGGCTCTTCTAATGGTGCTTACCCAAGTTCAAGACGTTATAATATAGGTATAGATTTAACTTTTTAAACAATAGAGATGAAAAAGTATTATAAAAAAATAGTATGCCCTTTGGTTATTACAATAGTGATTATAAGTTTGGGCTCATGCAAAAAGTATCTTGATCAAGCACCAGCTGCTTCTATATCACCTACTGAAGCATTTCAAAATTTCAGAAACTTTCAGGGATTTACCGAGGAGTTGTATAATTCAATTCCTGTTGTTACAGGTATCGGGTCACATAATAACTGGAACTTTGGAGAAGAGGAAGTTTGGGTACCTGATAACAGGATATTATCTAATGCAATAGATCAAGGAGATTATAGAGCATGGGAAGGCATCGTCTTTGGCTCTTGGTTTAGAAGAGGCGGAAACCCTTCAAATAATCAAAAAGGTGATAAGGGAAATCTTTACGGGCTTGCATGGTATGGCATACGCAAAGCTAACGTAGGTTTGGCTAATTTAGATAAGCTTACAGATGCGACACCAGAAGAGAAGCGTTTGATAGAAGGTCAACTACTTTTTTTTAGAGGATGGTATCACTTTATGCTGATGCAGTTTTGGGGAGGTCTTCCTTATATTGATATAGAATTACCAGCTGATGAATCTCCTCGTGTTCCACGCTTAAATTACCATCAAACCGCAGATAAGGTTACTGCAGACTTGAGAAAAGCAGCAGACCTATTGCCTCTTGATTGGGACCAAATACCAGCAGGTGCCGCTACAAAGGGAAACAATGACCGTCGTATCAATAAAATTATGGCACTTGGTTTCTTAGGTAAAAACCTTCTTTTGGCAGGTAGTCCATTAATGAACGAAGAATCAACTGGCAATAATTCATACAATATAGCATACTGTAAGCAGGCGGCAGAAGTTTTTGGGGAAGCTTTACAGATTATAGAGTCAACAAAGAGATATGAATTAGTTCCATTTTCTAAGTACACTGAAATATTTTATACTCACGCTAAGGGCGGTCTTACTCCCGGAGCAGTTATAGATGGTGGTCATAGATATGTTGAGGCTATTTTTCAAGAAAATTTGTTAGACATTTATCGTTTTCGTTGGAATCAGGTAAATGATTATCGTCCTTCTACAATTCTTTCTACCGGTTTAAAAGTGTATCCAGCCGCAAATTATATCAATTATTATGGGATGAAAAACGGGTATCCTATTGTTAATATTTCACAAGCTGATGCGCAATCTGGTTATGACCCGCAATATCCTTGGAGAGATAGAGATCCTAGGTTCTATCACGATATTTTGTTTGATGGTGAAAAGACAGTAAGTAACCCAGGTCAAGTTGGTAACGATCCATTTAGGCAATATGCTAGTTTGTTTACCAATGGGTTATATAGAACAGATAATCCAACTCAAGCGGTATTCACAGGTTATATGCTTTCAAAGTTTACGTCTAAATTATTGAATAACTGGGAGCCTTTTAGAGAAAATAATACCGTGGTACTTAGTTTTTTAAGATTACCAGATTTATATTTAATGTATGCAGAGGCCGCTTCAGAAGGTTATAATTCTCCACAAGCAAAATCAACCAACTTTAATAAAACTGCAGTTGAAGCAGTAAATGCGGTAAGAGACAGACCAGGTTTGGGTGTTGGTCATGTAGCCGATAAATTCCTTGGTTCGCAAGATTTATTTCGTGATGAGTACAGAAGGGAGAGAGCTGTAGAATTAGCGTACGAAGGACACAGATTTGTAGATTTACGTAGATGGAAATTATTGGATAAAGCTCCTTATACGCTTAAAACAGCTATTGAGTTTGATCGTGTTACGCCACATGCACAAGTTTACGCTGATCCAAAAAATGCCAGAGTTCAAAATTTCAGACAGCGAACATTATTTACGAGAAACTTTTCCGATAGGCATTATTGGTTTCCTTTCCCAACATCAGATATTAGTATCTACAGTGGATTTAAGCAAAATCCAGGCTGGTAACTTTAAATTTTGTAAAAAATGAAGAAAAAAAATATAAAAGCTTATTGTATCCTTTTGGCCATTTCTTTAAGTGCCCTGGGAACAAAAGCGCAGCAATCTATAGATAGTTTGCAAAAGCAAAATAAAGATAGTGTCATTAACGTAGCATTTGGGAAAGTGGCATCTCGTGACGTGTTAAGTGCTTTTACTTCAGTTAATGTAGTAGAGCTAATGAAAAAAAGTTATGGTGTCAATAGTTTAGACAACTTGCAGAGTTTTGTTGGGGGCTATAACGGTAATATATGGGGGCAAGCTCCTTTAATATTAGTTGATGGAATTCCACGCCGGGCATCAGATGTAACCATGTCAGCGGTACAGTCTATCACTGTTTTAAAAGACGCTAGTAGTGTAGCGTTATATGGCAGTAGAGCATCTAAAGGCGCTATTTTAATTACTACTAAAAGAGGAGCAATCAAACCGCTTAGCATTGATGTGCGAGCAAATACAGGTTTGCTTGTACCAAAGCGTTATGCAAGTTATTTAAATGCTAATGAATATATGCCATTGTATAATGAAGCTTTACGTAATGATGGATTGCCAGAAAGATTTACTTCTGAGGAGATGTATAATACAAGTTTAGGCACTAACCCATTTCGTTATCCTGATTTAAACTTGCTTTCGTCAGAGTTTTTGAAGAAAACAACTTTCAGGTCAGATGTTTTTACAGAAATATCTGGAGGTACTGAGGATGCCACCTATTATTCCAATATAGGTTTTGGCTACAATAATAATCTTTTGAAACTTGGAGAAGCAAAGAACAATAACGACCTAAATCTTAATATTAGGGCCAACGTGGATATGAAAGTTACCAAGTGGCTTAAAGCAACCACAGATGCTGCCATCGTTGTAGATAATAATTATTCTGCAAGAGGAAATTTCTTTGGAGCAGCAGCTTCTTTGCGTCCTAATGACGATTGGTTCTCTTATCTGGTTCCAATAGACAAATTAGATCTTACCAATCCATCTTTACAGAACATTGTTGATAACAGTAATCAGATAATTGATGGTAAATATCTTCTTGGTGGTTTGTCATCTCGTCAAACTAACGATTTATCACAAATTCTTGCATCTGGTTACATAAAAAACAAGCAACGTTCATTTATGTTTAATGTTGGTGCAGAAGCTGATTTAGCGGGTATTACAGAAGGACTATCATTTAGTACTCGTTTTAGTTTGGATTATACTTCAAGATACACAGTAGGATATTCAGTAGGTTATGCAACCTATCAGCCTAATTGGGAAACAATAGATGGTAATGAAGTGATCACCTCTTTACAACAATTCGGAAATGATGGAGTAAGTACTAATGAATTTATAGGCACTTCGTTATATAACCAAACTATTTCCTTAAATCCGCAACTTAATTATAAGCGCACCTTTAATCAAAAGCATAATTTTACTGGGGCATTAATTGGCTGGGGTTACATGACTCAGGTTTCAAGTGATCCGGACACAGATGCAGGTAGCGATTATCACCAGATAAGAAATACCAATATAGGTATACAAGGAGGATATAATTTTAACCACAAGTATTATGCAGATTTTACAGGTTCCGTAATTCATTCCGCAAAATTCAGAAAGGGCAATCGTAGTGCATTTTCTCCTACAGGTACTTTAGGATGGCGTATTAGTGAAGAGGATTTCTTTAAAAATAGTATTTCCTTTATAGATGATTTGAAACTTACAGCTACTTATTCATCTATTAAACAAGATTTGGATATCACAACTGCTGCATCAGACTATTATTTACACCAAGGCAACTGGAGAAATGATGCATGGTACCAATGGCGTGATGGAGTAGCTGGTGGTTTCGCTGTTATTTCAGGACGTGGTGATAACCCAAACCTTACTTTTGTTGATAGAAAAGAATTTAGGGTAGGTTTAGATGCAACGCTTTTAAAGAAATCTTTGAGCTTAAATGCAAACTATTTCCGCCAGAATATTAACGGGCTTCTTTCTCAAGGTTTAGCAACTGTTTATCCATCGTATCTTACCGGAAATGGTGATTTCCAACCTTGGCTAAACTTTAACAATGATATGCGTACAGGAATAGATTTTTCTGCTAATTTTAATCAAAAAGTTGGTCAAATTAGCTATTCTTTAGGATTTGTTGGAATGGTTTACAATTCTGAAGCTACCAAAAGAGATGAAGTTTTTCAAGATGACTATCAATACAGAGTGGGTAAAGAATTAAATGCTAGTTGGGGTTATGTAGCACAAGGTTTCTTTCAAGACCAAGCAGAAATTGATGCACACGCCAGACAAACATTTGGTGGTGCTTTAAAACCGGGTGATATTAAGTATCAAGATCAAAACAATGATATGATTATTGATAACAGAGACCAAGTACAGTTAGGTACTAACAGTGGTGGAGTTTCTCCTTTTACCTACGGTTTAAATTTAACTTTAAAGTGGAAAAACTTAACTTTTCTTGCTTTAGGATCAGGCCAAATGGGTGCTATTGAGTATAAAAACAACGCTTACTTTTGGGTAAGGGGTGCCAGTAAATATTCTGATGCAGTGTTAGGGCGTTGGACCCCAGAAACGGCTAGTACGGCTACTTACCCACGTTTAAGTACAAATAGTTTGAACAATAACTTCCAAAATTCTACATTTTGGAGTTACAAAAACAATCGCTTTAACCTAACAAGGGTTCAGTTCACCTATGATGTTAATCAAGCAGTCTTTAAGAGTGCTTCATTTATTCAAGGAATGAGCATTTACGCAAATGGTGACAATCTACTTGTAGTGTCCAAAGAGCGTGAAATGATGGAGACTAATTTTGGTTCAGCTCCACAGAATCGTTTTTACAATTTGGGCATAAAAGCTACTTTTTAACTGATAAAAAATGAAAGAAATCATGAAAATAAAGCTATTAATTTTAGGGTTGATTGTACTAACCTTTACGGGTTGTAAGAAATTTTTAGACGCAGATCCCGAAAATTTGAAAACTGTTGAACAAATGTATACCGATCCAGGCTATGCACAAGGCTTTGTTACTACAGCATATCGTGTAATTCCAGGTTATTATAATAACAGTAGCGTAGCAACTGATGAAGCTGTCTCTAGTAATGTTAATGATGGCTTTACACAGATTGCCACTGGCTCTTGGACACCATCAAACGGCGCCTTTAGCGTGTGGAATCAATCCTACTCTGCTTTAATGTACATTAATCAGTTTTTAGAAGAATCTAATAAGGTAAAATGGGCAAATGATGATGAGGTAAGCAAATTATTCAACTTAAGAATGAGAGGCGAGGCGTTTGGCTTACGTGGACTTTATTTGTATTTTTTGTTGCGTAACCATGCGGGCTTTACCCCAGATGGGCAGTTAATGGGTGTGCCTATTGTTACAAAATTTTTAGAGGTTAGTTCAGCAGATTTTAACCAGCCAAGGGCTACTTTTGATGCCTGTGTAAAACAGATATATTTAGACCTTGATAGTGCAGAATTCTATTTGCCTATGGAATATGTAGATATAGCCAATGCCAGTCAAATTCCAGCCCAGTTTGCAACTATTACTCAAAACCCTGCAGTTTATAATAGGGCAATGGGCCAATTACACAGACAATTATTTAACGGACTAATTGCGAAATCTTTTAGGGCAAGAACTGCTTTGCTTGCTGCTAGCAAGGCTTTTCAGAGTCCAACCAATACTGCAACATGGGAGCAGGCAGCAAATGCAGCAGCAGCAGTTATTAGGTATAAAGGTGGTGCAAATGCTTTACCTGCCGGTGGACATACATTTTATGACAACCGAACAGATATTGACGGTATTTCAGAAGGTATAAATCCATCTGAAATTATTTGGAGGGAGAATCGCCAGACAAACAATAGCGATAGGGAACTTCAAAATTTTCCTCCAAGCTTATTCGGAAATGGTTTAATTAATCCTACACAAAATTTAGTAGAATCATTTCCAATGGCAAATGGGTATCCTATTAATAATTCTAACGCTGCTTTTAATATAGACAACCCTTACTCAGGGAGAGATCCAAGGCTTAGAAGCTATATCATGTACAATGGGCACCCAGATCTTGCTAATTTTAGAACAGGAAGTCAATCTGGTTCTATTGATGGGATAAACGTGAGAACAAATTCCACACGTACAGGCTACTACATGAGAAAGCTTTTACGTTGGGACGTAAGTTTAACCCCTGGAGCTGTATTAGGAAGAAACCGTTACACTCCACGTATCCGTTACACAGAAATGTATTTGGCTTATGCAGAAGCTGCAAATGAAGCTTGGGGACCAAAAGGTACAGGTCCAAATAGTTTTTCAGCGTATGATGTAATCAAAGCCATCCGTACGAGAGCAGGTGTAGGTACTACTAATAATCATGCTTATTTAGAGGAATGTGCTGCAGATAAGATTAAGATGGGAGAGCTAATCAAAAATGAAAGAAGGTTAGAATTGTGTTTTGAAGGTTTCCGTTTTTGGGATCTTAGACGTTGGAAAGAGAACTTGAACGAAACTGCTAGAGGTATGGATGTAAACGGTACTGTTTATACACCAATCACTGTAGAAACTAGATCGTATCAAGATCACATGTATTACGGGCCAATACCAAATTCTGAGGTTTTAAAATATAACAAACTAGTTCAAAACGCAAACTGGTAATACACCATGTATTAATTTAAAATTAATGATGAAAATGAAAAAATATAGAATATTTATAGGTTTAGCGGTTGTCTTGGCCACTGTTACAGGGTGTTTAAAAAACAATGATATTGATCATCCCGACTTTGACTACCAAACTGTATATTTTCCTTATCAATATCCAGTACGTACCATTGTACTAGGAGAGGATTTAACAGTTAATAACACATTAGATAATGAGCGGAAAGTAGAGATAAAGGCTACGTTAGGTGGTACAAGAGATAATAAAAACAATGTTATTATAAATTTTGATGTTGATGCTCCATCTTTAAGCAACTTGAAATTTGCTAATGGCGGCAATATTGTTTTAATGCCAACAAATTATTACAGCTTAGCTTCCAATCAAATTAATATTGCTCAAAGCAATATTAATGGTGGGGTACTGGTACAACTTACAGATGCGTTCTTTGCAGATCCACTTTCAATAAGAAACACATACGTTCTTCCTTTAAAAATGAGAAGTGTACAAAATGTTGACTCAATTTTAGCAGGTAAAGATTTTGTTTTTTATGCAATAAAGTTTATCAATCCATGGCATGGGTTTTATTTGCGGAGAGGTTTAGATGTAATGACTAGTGGTGCAACAAGCCGCAACGTAAAAAGACATGCTGTTTATGTAGAGAGTGATCAGGTAAACAAATTGAATACCAAGTCGCTTAACCAAACAGAATTTCCGGTTGAGTTTAGAGATGCTCAAGGAAGGTTGTTTTCATGCACACTGTTGCTAAGTTTTGACAGCGATGGTAAGTGTATAATCACCACAACCACCGCTAATTTTACTGCTACTGGAACAGGATCTTTTGTGAAAAAAGGAGAAAAAAAGAGTTGGGGTAACAAAGACCGCGACGCACTTTACCTAGATTATCAGATAACTTATGCCGGAGTTACGGTAGGTTCCGGAACAAATACCGCAAATATAAGTGGTTCTATTGCAACTAAAGATACTTTGGTAATGCGTGATAGAGCTGTAAATTATGAAGTGTTTACTCCTGTACCTCAATAATTACTTAAATAAATAATGATGAAAATCAATAGAAAAATAAATAGAGGTATCATGGCTTGTGTCATGATATCTTCTCTGCTCTCTGCTTGTACAGAGTTTGAAACCAATGATATTGTGGTAGATAAACCGCAAAGCATCATAGATCAGGAAGTACTTGACGGTTACGTTAAGCTTAAAACAGCTGTAGATAATGCTAGCCAACCAAATTTTAAGCTTGGAGTTGAACTTACGATAAATGACATCATTAACAATGGTGTATTCTATCGTTTGATGCAAACTCATTTTGATCAAGCTGCCCTCAGCATTAACCACATGGACTTTGTTGGGACTGATGGCGTTGTGGCTTTGGGTAATCTTCCTCTTGCTTTAGATACCAACAAAGCAGTAGGCATGGGTGCTTATGCTGGAAATTTAGTTTGGCATGAAAAGCAACAAGCTGCGTATTTGAATAGTCTGATAGCTGATATTCCGGTCCCAGGACAAATACTTAATGATGTTGTAGCGGATTTTAACACTGACGCTCTTGGAAAAGTTTATCCAACTACCAGTGCCGCAATAAGAGCAACTGTTGTGGCAGATCCTGATGGTAGAAGTGGCAACGCTTTGCGTATATTAAGAAATACTGGAGGTAATAATTATCCTCAAATATTAGTAACATTGCCAGTAGGCCGTACATTGGGTCAATACAGTTCAGTTTCTATTGATTTTAAAGGAGCTGGTTGTTGTGGATTATTCGGTGGTGGAATGCAGTTAGGGATATCAACTCAACTGGGTACTCCTGCTAACATTAAAGGATACGGTGGTCCCTCATCATTTGGTGTAGCTGATAATGTTTGGGGCAGAGGGACAATCAATTTGTCACTTTCAAATTTAAATTTGACCACAGCGGAAAAGGCATTAACCACTTTTTACGTAACCATTGGCTCTAATACCGGAGCTCCTGACTATTTATTGGATAATTTAACTTTGAAAGGGGTAATACTAGCACCACCTATAGTAAAAACGCCAGAGGAGAAAAGAACAATTATCACAGCAGAATTGCGTAAGTGGATTAAGGCTGTTGGTGAGGCAGGTAAAGATAAAGTTCAATCTTGGGGTGTTGTTTATCAACCTATGGATGAAACTACCCCTGCTAATCTTAGAAGTGGAGTTTCAATTAATCCAAAACCTGCTAACGTTTTCTACTGGCAAGATTATTTGGGTAAAGATTATGCAGCAGTTGCAATAGGTATGTTAAAACAATATGCTAATCCAACTGATAAAATATTTTTTACTGAAACTAATTTAGTAGATAATCCAGCAAAAATCCAAGGATTAAAAGATTTTATTACTTACACTGCCGGAAAAGGCGGTCAGGTTGATGGAATTGCAACAGAATTAGCCTTAAATATTGATGCAGATAAAGGTAAAATTGAAGCAATGCTTCAGTCATTAGCAACTAGTGGAAAGCTCATCAAAATAAGAGCTTTAGATATCGGCACTGGCGGCACTACTCCAAATGCGACTCCAGCGTTATACCAACAACAAGCAGAAATGTACAAATGGTTTGTGAAAGCATACTTTACTAAAATTCCTGCAGCTCAAAGAGCAGGTATTACATTTAAAAGCGCTATCGATAGAGCTAGTGGTGATAGCTGGAGAGGCAATGAGCCAGTTGGTCTTTGGACAAATGTAAAAAGTGGAAGCACTGTTAATGTGGGTATACAACGTAAACCTGCATACCTAGGCGTGTTAGAAGCATTACAAGGAAAATAGAAATAAATTTAGTACAGTTTGGTTTAAGTAGTGAATACCGGGAGGTTGTCTAATCTCCTGGTATTTTTTTCCAAAGTTTCTGTAATTAAGCGCTATTACTAACCTATAATCATTAAAGTCATCTCGTTTTGATGCTGATTGAAAATATCCCAATATATTATTATAAATCAATAACATATTGGGATTTTACCTAAAAATCTTCTGTTCTATTGGCCATTTCTATGTGATGGGAAAGTGCTATCCGTGTTTAACATTAAAATAAAAAATTTATGAAAAATAAACTTTACTCATTTTTAGTCTTAATCATTCTTTTTACAGGATGTAAAAAAGATAAAAATATAGCTAAAGACGCTTCTTCCGGCTTTAATGTAGATGTGTTAACAATTCCAAATTCATCTGGAAAAGCGGAATTTACTATAAAATGGGAGTTTGCTGAATGGGAAATCTCAACCGATGTTAATGGATTTATTTCTGGCTTTACCTTTTTAAAAGGTGGAAGTTTAAATCACACCAGTGCTACCAGAGTTAGTTTTAACTATACAGACAACCCTACTTCTATGGAAAGGAAGCAGGATATAACACTTACCAACAAAACTACTGGTGAAAAGACAGTGTTAACAGTCACTCAAAGTGCTCCGCTTCCTGTAGAACTTACATTAGACGCATCTATCCAGTATCAAAATATAACAGGTTTTGGTGGGATGAACACCAGTTGGGGGCCTAAAATTACTGTAGAAGATGTAGAAAAGATGTATTCTTCAAATGGCTTAGGATACAATATGATGCGAGTTATGATTTACCCAAAAAAGGCTGATTGGGGAACTGATGTAGCGAGCATACTTAAAGCACAATCTTTAGGAGCAAGAATCTTAGCTAGCCCTTGGACACCTCCATCTGAGATGAAAAGCAGCAACAGCAATCTCCATGGATATTTGCTTCCTACTAAATACGGAGATTACGTACAGCATTTAAATGATTTTATCGCTTTTATGAAAGATAAGGGAATTATTATTGAAGCAATATCCATCCAGAATGAACCAGACTGGAGTCCGGAATACGATGGTTGCGAATGGTCACCCGAACAGATTTTAGATTTTATAAAAAATTACGCAGGTAATATTAATGCTAAAGTTGTTGCTGCAGAAGCAGTAAATTTCAAGAAAATGTACACAGATCCAGTTTTAAATGATCCTATTGCTGTAAATAATTTAGACATAGCAGGAGGGCATTTATATGGTGGTGGTTTACTGGATTATCCATTAGCCAGACAAAAAGGTAAAGAGATTTGGATGACAGAACACCTGTTGAACGAAGTAAACAGTGGTATGGGCTGGCCACAAGCGTTGGTATTTGCAAAAGAATTGAATGACTGTATGGAGAGCAATTTTAATGCATATTTCTGGTGGTATTTAAAACGTTATTATAGCATGTTAGGAGATGGCGAAAAGGGAACAACAATGGGTGAAATTTTGAAAAGAGGGTATGTACTTTCTCATTATGCCAAATACGCAACCGGCCGAAAAAGGATACAAATTGGTAAAATCGCTAATAATGCTAACGTTAATATAACTGCTTACAGCGGTCAAAATGATATTACATTAGTATTTGTTAACAACGGAACTTCAGCGGTTCCTTCTGTTAAAATTAATTTGACCACAGCAGTTAAAAGCGGTGAAGGCGTAATTACTTCAGAAACACAAAACATGGAACCAACAAATGTTGATATCGGTGCAGATAAAAAATCGGTGATGATAAGTTTACCTGCAAAAACTGTAGTTTCTATTAAGTTAAACAAGTAAGCTATACAAAAAGATCAATTGTTGGGTTAAAAAACTTATATAATTAAATTCCATAAAAAAATCGGTTAGGAAATTTTTCTAGCCGATTTTTATTAGTGAAATATTTAGATTTTTCTTTCTTTCGCTTAGTTTGCTTCTCGGTAATTACATCAAGCTTAAATCTTGTTTTTATAAATAACCAATACTTTATTTGAAATCGAAATTTTTAGGTAGAGCTATTAATTGCAAACCAAACACAATCATTTAATTATAACTTTTGAGTTGTTTAGGTTTGTTTTTACCCTCTATTTTACCGCATAACTAATTTTATTATCAGAATGAACATTTGTCTCGTAAAATTGCACAAAGTTGCTTTTCTGTTTACACGCCTGAACGTACTTTCGTAGAGTAACCAATTTTAAAAATTAAACATTAACCTTCAATTGATTATTAGAGTAATTAGGCTTCAATTTTCATACAGAGCTGGGTACTTCTCGTAAACAATTATTTGAAAAATACTATACAAGTCGTCGAAATGGAAATCTAGTAAAATTGAAGTTGTGGTTCACGTGATAACAAATAACGGATAATGGAATAGAGGTGTTCATAATTATTCAAAATGCTTCATTGGTTAAAGTGAAACTACCATCATATTGGTTTGTTTAAAATGAATATTGAGGATTAAATGAGCCAAATCTATTGAACTAATGGTGATAAGTTATTTAAGATATAAGTAACGAGGTCTCTATTGCATATTTTAAAAATTAGCATTGAAATTAAAGGTATTATACAAAAATTAATATTCAGTTGTAGTAATAAAGGAATTACTGTTTTGAACAAACCATAAAAAATTATTAGTAGAACAATAAAATTATGATTAAAAATAAATTGATTACAAGCTTTTTATTTATTGGAGTATTGGCCACAAGCGGTTTCGCTCAAGAAAGTAATAATTCTTTATCAAAAATGACTTTAAAAGAAGCATTTGCAGGAAAGTTTTTGATAGGATGTGCCGATGATTTAAGAATTAATAATGAGGCCTATCAGTCTAGTATTAAAACCCAGTATGATATCGTTACGCCAGAAAATTCTATGAAACCTCAATCAGTTCATCCTACTGAGGGTAAATATAACTTTGTAAGCACAGATGCAATGGTTGATTGGTGTGAGAAAAATGGTTTACAGGTTTGGGGGCACACATTAGCTTGGCATGGTCAAACTCCAAGATGGTTTTTTCAGGAAAAAAGTGCATCTATCGGAGAAAACGCTAATGTAAAAACATCGTTTTCAAATCCGACTATTCCACCACCACCACCACCAACAACACCACCAACAACAACAAGCAATCCGCCAAGATCAAATTGGGGAGGTAATAGAGGCGGAGTAGATACAAGCCCTCAAGCAAGTAAAGAAGTTGTTTTAGAACGTTTAAAAAATCATATTATGACTGTAGCGGGAAGATACAAAGGACGTCTTGTTGGCTGGGATGTTTTTAATGAATCTATTGCGGACGGTGGCGATGGTAAAACAGAGAATCTTCGGACTTTTAGTTGGTACAAAGCAGTTGGTCCCGAAGTAATTACGATGGCTTTTAAGTGGGCACATGAAGCCGATCCTAAAGCTCAGCTATACTATAACGATTACAATATTGAGCAAGGTGCAGTGGAGAATAAAGGTAAACATGCTAGTTCCATGTTATTGCTAAAACGACTTATTGCCGAAGGTGCGCCAATCTCAGGTGTGGGAATTCAAGGACATTGGCACCTAAATACCAACCTTGCAGATGTTGAAAAAGCTATTGAAAATTATGCATCTCTTGGCCTTAAAGTTTCTATTACTGAACTTGACGTTACAGCAACAGGTGATAATAGTGGTGCTATGGGTGTAAATCAAGGCGACAGAAAAATTCCTGCAGAAAACTACCAGAAACAGGCTGATGTATATAAAAAACTGTTCGAAATTTTTATGCGTCATTCAGACGTAATAGACCGCGTAACTTTTTGGGGTTTAAGCGATACCAGATCATGGCGTAGGGGGCAAGATGCACTTTTGTTTGATGGAGATTTGAACCCTAAACCTGCTTATAAAGCAGTTATTGAGGCTAGCGTGACTAAATAATAATTGCTTTATCATGTTTTGTTCAGCTAATTATTAGAGCTAAGAAAGTTTGGAAAAAGTTCAACACAACAGAATTACACTTTTATATCGGTAGATAAGCAAATACGAGGATGATTTTAAATTTTGATAGTTAAATCAATCACTATTTTTTAAAAAATTATAAATTTTAATAATAAAAATAACAGATGAAGATTATTTTTTTCTCTAAACGATTACATGTAATGCTATTATTTATAGCGATGTTTCTTTTTTCTATTGTTGAAACAAAAGGGCAGGTCAATCAACCTAAAAAAAGCCCATGGGTTGCACCATCAAACTATGTAGGAGGAGCTAATCCATATTTACCATTATGGGAGCATTTACCTGATGGAGAGCCACGTGTTTTTGAAGATCCAGATCGTCCGGGGAAATATCGAATTTATATTATAGGATCTCATGATGTTAGATTCACAAGTTATTGCGGACCCGATATTAGAGCTTGGTCTGCACCAGTGGAAGACTTATCAAACTGGCGTGATGATGGAGCTATTTTCACCTATCCAATAAATGGACAATGGGATGTAATGTATGCTCCTGATTTGGTGGAGGTTAAAGGAAAAGATGGTAAAAAAGAGTATTATCTATATCCACATAGTCGCGGTCGAAACAGATTAGAAATGGTGGTTAAAGGAAGCCGTCCTGACGGGCCCTTTACACCAATTAACATGAATGAAGACGGAACAAAAACACTCCCAGGAAGTATTATGGGTTTTGATCCTTCAGTTTATATTGATTACATCACAGATTCTAAAGACCCTGATTATGATAAAGGTTTTAGAGCTTATGGTTATTGGGGTTTCCAAAGGTCTTCAGCTGGGCAATTAGATCAGAAAACAATGTATTCGATTAGACCGGGAACAGAATCTATTGGCTATTTTATTCCTGCAAGTTCTAGATACGGTGTTGTTAAAGATCCGGAAGGAACAACTTATCCTAACCTTTTTCCAGGTGAGGATTTGGGTTCATTTAATTTTTTTGAAGCTGCATCTATCAGAAAAATTGGCAATAAATTTATATGGGTTTATAGCGGCTATTCAGGTCCTGAATATGGATTAAGTAGTACCAATTCCGCATTACGTTACGCTTATGGCGATACGCCATTGGGCCCATGGAAAAGTGGAGGTGTGTTGGTTGATTCAAGAGCTGTGGTGCTTAATGAAAACGGAACCAAATTGCAGACAACCTATGCCGGGCATAACACACATGGTAGTGTACAGTTAATTAACGATCAATGGTATGTGTTTTATCACAGAGCGCCAAGAGGATTTGGAAATGCTCGTCAATCTACCGTAGCACCAGTAACCATAAAATGGGATGAGAAATCTGTGGCAGATGGCGGTAAGGTTACAATTGGTGCATACGACCCTTATGCTAAAGATAACGCTTGGACAGCTAAGGATAGCCAAGGAAAAGAATACACTGGCGCAGAAGTAACTTCAGAAGGTTTTTACATTTACGGACTTGATCCTTATCAGTATTATTCAGCCGGATACGCAAGTTACCTTTCCGACATCAACAGCCAACAGGATTCTTGGGATATTTGGGATAATAATATGCCAATTACCAATGTAAAAAATGGAAACATTGTTGGATATAAATATTTTGGATTTGGAGGACTTGACAAAGATAAAAAAGGGTTGAAAAGTTTTGAGGGAGTAAAACCAAAAAATGAAACAGCTTTTAACCTTTTTATAACGCCAAAAACTAAAAGCGCATTTAAAGTAAACGTTTGGTTAGACGGGCCATGGGATAATACGACATGGAAAGGTAAAAAAATCGGAGTCATCAATGTTCCTGCCAACGCTACACAAGAAACAACTCAGTTTACTGTAGACGTTTCTAAATTTGTAGATAATTTAGATAAAAAACACGCTATTTATCTTGTTGCAGAGGGTGCTGACTCACAAAATCTTTTTGATTTAATTGGTTTAGGATTTAGCTCCAATAAAAAGAAAATTGTACGTCCGGTTTCACCTACAGTAAGTGTTAAAGTTAATGGAGTTGATTTAGATTTACCTAATCATCCGGTAAGATCAACAAATACTAATGGTATTTTAGGGGTTGATATTTATGAAGCTAACTATAAAATTCCTTCCAGTTTAACTACCATTCCAACTGTCTCGGCATCTTCTAGTAATAGTGCTGTTAAAATAGCAATTACTCAAAGCGATTCAAAATCAGGAACTGCTACGGTACTTTTTGATTATAATGGTACTGTAAAAACTTATAAAGTAGTATTTACTGCCGAATAAGATTTTGCTATGATGATTACGACATGTTTATAAACGATTAAATTTTAATAATTTTAAAATAATAAAATGAGGAAATTTCTTTTTTTGATACTGCTAACAAGCTCCACACTTTTATTTGCACAGCAAAATATTTGGGAAAACCCAGCTGTTTTTCAAAAAAATATGGAACAACCTCATGCTTATTTTACAACTTATGATAGTGAGCAGAAATTAAAGATTGATGATCAATCCCAATCTCCATTTTATCAATCATTGAACGGTGAATGGAAATTCAACTATGTAGCTAAAGTAGCAGACAGGAATCAAAATTTCTTTAAAACAGATTTAGATGATAGTGATTGGAAAAAAATAAGAGTACCGTCTAATTGGGAAATAGAAGGTTTTGGTATTCCTATATACACCAATGTTACTTATGTGTTTCCAAAAAAACCTCCTTTTGTTGGTCCAGATAATCCTGTAGGAACTTATCGGAGGCAATTCAATGTTCCAAAAGATTGGGACGGTAAAGAGGTTTTTCTAAGATTTGGTTCGATATCTGGGTTTGCAACTATTACTGTAAACGGAAGAGAGGTAGGTTTAAGCAAAGCGGCAAAAACTCCATCCGAATTCAATATCACTCCTTACCTTAAAAAAGAAGATAATTTATTAGCTGTTCAAATCACCCGGTGGCATGATGGCTCATATTTAGAAGATCAGGATTTTTGGCGATTAAGCGGTTTAGAAAGAGATGTTGCTATTTATGCACAACCAAAAATTGGAGTTTGGGATTTTGTGGCAGATGCAAATTTGGATAAAACCTACAAAAATGGGATACTAAATCTTTCAGTAAATCTTAGAAAATTTGAAGATGCAAAACTTAAAAACACATCATTAAATGTGATGGTTAAAGATGCTAGTGGTCAAACAATTTTTAATAAAAAATTACCTGTAAATGAGCTAAATGCCGATTCTGTGATGCTAAAAATCAATCAGGAAATTAAAAATGTTAAACCATGGAATGGCGAACATCCTTATTTATATAGTTTGATTTTAGCTTTTACTAACAATGGCGAAACTACTTATACAGGTTCTAAAATCGGCTTTAGAACAGTAGAGATTAAAGATAGCCAATTGATGGTAAACGGTGTCCCGCTAATTGTTCATGGTACCAATAGGCATGAACATGACATGAACACAGGTCATGCTTTGGATAGAGCATCTATGATAAAAGATATTAAATTGATGAAACAATTTAATATCAACGCAGTAAGAAATAGCCATTATCCAAATAACTCACTATGGTACAAACTGTGTGATGAATATGGAATGTACATTGTAGATGAAGCAAATATAGAGATTCATGGTATGGGGGCATCTTTGCAAGGTAATTTTGATAAAAGTGTTCACCCAGCTTATTTACCATTATGGGCACCAGCTATTTCAGATAGAATTTACAGAATGGTAAAAACAAATAGAAACCATCCTTCGGTAATTATTTGGTCTATGGGAAATGAGTGCGGGAACGGAGATGTTTTTCATGATGCTTATAAATGGATCAAAAATGAAGATAAAACACGTCCTGTTCAGTTTGAACAAGCTGGAGAAGATTGGAATACAGATATCGTTAGCCCAATGTATCCTGGTATAGATCATATGAAATATTATGCTAAATCCGATAAAAATCGCCCTTTTATTATGTGCGAATATTCACATGCAATGGGAAACAGCAGTGGTAATTTTCAGGAATATTGGGATATCATCAATTCTAGCAAAAAAATGCAAGGAGGTTTTATTTGGGATTGGGTAGATCAAGGCTTAAAAGCTAAAACACCTTATGGTAGAGATTATTTTGCTTATGGAGGTGATTTAGGTGGTTTTAACATTCAAAACGATGAAAACTTTTGTGCAAATGGATTGGTTTCTGCAGATAGAATTCCTCACCCAGGTTTGTATGAAGTAAAAAAAGTTTATCAAGATATTTTCTTTTCAAACTTTAATCAAGATAAAAATCAAATAACCATTTCGAATCAGTTTGGCTTTAGAAATTTAGATAATTATAACTTCAAATGGAGTTTGTTCAAAAACGGAATTATAGAAAAAGAAGGCGAATTTAAAGTTGCGTTAAATGCTCGCCAATCAAAAGTAGTTTCGCTACCTATCCCAAAATTATCTAGTAAAAACGGAGAAGAATATACTTTAAACTTTAGTGCCACTTTAATAAGAGCAGAGCCTTTATTAGACGCTGGACATGAGGTGGCAAAAGAGCAGTTTATTTTAAATAGCAAATATTTTGTCAATACAGAATCGTCATTAGGCAATTTAACTGTTAGCAAAAAAGACAACATGATAAATTTCTCTTCTGGCGATATAGAAGGAAGTTTTAATAAGACTAATGGAAATTGGACATATTACCGCATTAATGGAGATAGGAGAATGATTAATAGAATGCCCGAACCTTACTTTTGGAGAGCACCAACTGATAATGATTTTGGTAATAGAATGCCAGAGCGTTTAGGCATTTGGAGAACCGCCCATGCCAATAAAACTATGAAGAAAGTAACTGTTGCTGATAAAACTAAAGACGGACAGTCTATTAAAGTTGATTATGTTTTAAACGACATTGATGTACCGTACAGCATTGTTTACAATATTAAAAATGATGGTTCTGTAGAAGTTTCTGCATCCATTAATATGGAAGGTAAAAACATTGCCGAGCTACCTCGTTTTGGGATGAGAATGCAGTTACCTGGCGAATTTGAAAATTTAAATTATTATGGTCGTGGACCTTATGAGAATTATAGTGACCGTAAATCTGCATCATTTATAGGTAGTTACAGTAATAACATAAAAAATGAATATGCCACAACCTATATTAGGCCACAAGAAAGTGGTTATCATACAGATGTAAGATGGTTTTCTCTTACTAATGCAGCAGGCAAAGGTTTGAAAATCGTTGGTATACAACCTGTTTGTTTTAGTGCAATTAATTATAGCACCGAAGATTTAGATCCTGGGTTACAAAAACGACAACAACATCCTACTGATTTAAAAATAAGGAATGAAGTTTATATTCATATCGATTTAAAACAAAGGGGATTAGGTGGCGATAATAGCTGGGGAGCTTACCCGCATGAGCAATACCTGCTTAAGGACAAAACTTATAGTTATAGTTATGTGATGAGCTTAACGAAATAAAAAATATCAAAGTACTCGCTAAGCCCTTCAGGAAGTATTAGTGATAGTAATGTAGAATCCAAAATATTGATTTCTAAAAAATTAAAAAATAATCCTCCCCATATTTTACGCTTGATCCGTTTATTTAGATAATTTGATTAGGCTCAAAATGAAAAAACCCCTTAAATCATTGATTTGAGGGGTTTTTGTTTCGATTTGACTCGAGTTTTGTACTCAGAGCGGGAATCGAACCCGCACTCCCTTAACAGGAACAGGATTTTAAGTCCTGCGTGTCTACCAGTTCCACCATCTGAGCAAGCTTAACGCTTACTAATAAATATCCTGAGATATTTATCGAGCGAAAGACGAGATTCGAACTCGCGACCCCAACCTTGGCAAGGTTGTGCTCTACCAACTGAGCTACTTTCGCTTATTTTTTAAAGAACTTTGTTCCCCTTGCGGGTTGCAAATATAGACAGAATATTATTCTTTGCAAGAGGTGAATTAAAAAAAAATCAAACTTTCTTATAAATCGTTAGTTTTCAGTAAGAAAAAAACTAAATCACTTTCAAAACCACGACTGATTGCATACTGGCCGAGCTTATAAGTAATTTGATAATCTTTTTTTTCTTTTATAGTTGGGCGTTTTTTCTCTATTAAGCTCTTAAGTATTTCTAAATATTCATCTTGGTCTAAACTTTTTAAAGCTTTTTTAATTAAAGGACCTGATACTTGTTTGAATTTTAAACCCTGAGAAATCTTATTTCTTCCCCAGCTTTTTATCCTTAATTTACCTTGGGCATAAGCCAAAGCAAAACGCTCTTCGTTTAAATAGTTATTTTCTATTAACTCTATTATAATGTTTTCTAACTCTAAACCTCTTATTCCCAAAGTAATTAACTTGCCTCTTACCTCGTATTGGCTTCTTTCTTGGTATGCACAATAAGCTTCGGCTTTTAATAATGCCGCCTGATAACTTAAAGGTGTTTCATTTTTTTCTTGCATGAGCCATAAAATTAGTGATATTCACGAATAATCATCAACTTTGCGAAAGATGTCTCAATTTTCTTTTACAGCCGAAGAGTTAGCAAAAAATATAGCTACTAAGTCTTTACTTAATAGTCCAAATCAAATTGTTAAACATTTGTTAACGGATAGTCGGAAAATTACCGATGCCAAAGAATCTGTTTTCTTTATTTTAAAAGGCAGTAAAGATGCTCATCAATACATTTCTTCTGTTTACAGTAAAGGTGTTTTTACATTTGTTTTAACCAATTTAGATTTTGATACATCGCCTTTTCCAAATGCAAACTTTATTTGGGTAAATGATAGCCTAAAGGCAATGCAGCAATTAATGGCAAAGCATAGGGCGCAGTTTAGCTATCCTGTAATTGCAATAACAGGAAGTAACGGGAAAACCATTGTTAAGGAATGGTTGTATCAATTGCTTTCACCAGATTTTGATATAGTAAGAAGTCCGAAAAGTTATAACTCACAAATAGGTGTGCCTTTATCTGTTTGGCAAATGACAGATGATTATAATTTAGGAATTTTTGAAGCAGGAATTTCTAAGGTTGGGGAGATGGGAGCTTTGGCTAATATCATCAAACCAAATATTGGAATTTTAACAAATATAGCATCTGCACATGATGAAGGTTTTGAAAGCAGACAACAAAAACTGGAAGAAAAGCTTTTACTTTTTAAAGATTCCGAATCATTAATCTTAAACAGCCAATATAACCATACAGACTTTAAAGATAAAAATGTTTTTACATGGAGTTTAACGCAAATAGCTGATTTAAAGATTAGCGATATAAAAAGTTCTTTATCCCATACTGTTATTACAGCCAATTATTTGCAGCAATCTGTAAGTATTAAAATTCCGTTTACAAATCAAGTTTCTGTAGAAAACGCCATCATTTGCTGGGCTACACTTTTAAGCTTAGGGATTGAGCAAGATATTATTGCCAAAAGAATGGAAAAGCTATTGGTGGTTAAAATGCGTTTAGAACTTAAAACAGGCATTCACCAATCTTCTATCATAGATGATTCTTACAATTCAGATTTTTCTTCATTAGATATTGCACTCGATTTTTTAAATCAGCAAAATCAGCATCCTAAAAAAACTTTAATCTTATCCGATATTTACCAATCAGGTATTTCAACTTCTCAATTGTATCAAAAATTAGCAAGTTTACTTTTAAACAAAGGGGTTCACCAATTTATTGGTATTGGTGGGCAAATTATGAAACATCAAAATTTGTTTAGTACAAATAGTTTGTTTTTTAAAGATACTGATGATTTTTTAAAGAATTTTAATACAGCAAATATTAAAAACCAAACGGTATTATTAAAAGGATCAAGAGATTTCGAGTTTGAAAAAATAAGTAAAGTATTAACTCAAAAAGTGCATGATACCGTTTTAGAAATTAACCTAAATGCGATAGTTAATAATTTAAAACATTATAAGGCTAAACTTAAGCCGGGTGTTAAAATGATGGCAATGGTTAAAGCTTTTGCTTACGGTAGTGGAAGTGATGAGGTTGCTAATTTATTGCAACACCACCGGGTTGATTATTTAGCTGTAGCTTACGCCGATGAAGGAGTAGCTTTGAGACAGGCTGAAATTACAATTCCGATAATGGTTTTAAGTCCGGAAGTTTCTTCTTTTGAGGCTTTAGTTAAATATAATTTAGAACCCGAATTATATTCATTCAGAATTTTAGAGGCTTTTACAGAATACTTAGAAAATCAAAACATCAAAGAATATCCTGTCCATATAAAATTAGATACCGGGATGCACCGTTTAGGCTTTAATCCAAATGAGATAGAAAAATTAGGGTCATTTTTAAAAAAACAATCTGTTTTAAAGATTAAAAGTGTTTTTTCTCATTTGGTAGCTAGTGATAATGATGTACATAAAGAATTTACTGAACTTCAAATCAGTACTTTTACACAAATAGCTGCTCAAATAGAATCAAATTTAAAATATCCTTTTATAAAGCATTTGGCTAATACATCGGCAATTACAAAATGGCCAACTGCACAATTTGATATGGCGAGGTTGGGAATTGGATTATACGGAATTGAAAGTGTAGAAGAAGAGAAGCAAGCTTTAGCAAACGTTGCAACATTAAAAACTACGATATCTCAAATTAAAGATTTAAAAAAAGGGGAAACTGTTGGTTATGGCCGTTCTGGTGTAATGACGCATGATGGCAGAATAGCTACAGTTAAAATTGGTTATGCAGATGGCTACCCTAGAGCTTTAGGCAACGGAAAAGGTTTTATGCTTGTTAATAATACGTTAGTACCAACAATTGGCAATATTTGTATGGATATGACCATGTTGGATATAAGTGAGATTGATACAAATGAAGGCGATGATGTGATTGTTTTTGGAGAAGATTTATCTGTTTATGATGTTGCTAAACAATTAAATACCATTCCTTATGAGGTAATCACAAACATATCGCAAAGGGTTAAAAGAATATATTTTTACGAATAAGAAGATGAAAAGGATTTTAAAAGCATTACTTAATTACTTTATAAAAGGTTTGTTAGTGGTTTTGCCATTAGGAGCAGCCTTTTTCTTAATGTTTTGGGCATTTTCATCTGTTGATGAGGCTTTAAATTTAAGTGAAAGGTTTTTGATTAATCCTTACACAGGGCAGCCTTTATATATTCCAGGACTTGGGATATTATCTGTTATTGTTTTGATCCTAATTACAGGTATTGTGGTAACTTATTTAATAACAGAGCCTATTTATAACTGGATTAGCAAATGGTTAAATAAACTACCATTGTTCACATTCATATACTCGTCTATTAAAGATTTAACCGAAGCTTTTGTTGGGGACGAGAAAAAACTAAACGAACCTGTATTGGTTGAAGATAGTCATGGCTTTAAAAGAATAGGTTTTTTAACGCAAAAAGATATGAGTTCTTTCGGCCTAAAGGGCGATGTTGCTGTATATTTTCCTTGGTCTTATTCTTTTGCAGGGCAAGTTTATATTGTTAAGGCAGAACAAGTGAAGCCATTAAATATTTCATCTGCACAGGCTATGAAGTTTATTGTGTCTGGCGGGGTGAGTTCTATACATTAAGGTTTAACCTTATACTTTAAAAATCCGGTAGAAATACCAAAGCGTAAAAAGCCATAATGGTCAGAAAAATAGATATTATACGGGTCTTCTCCATAATATCCGGCTGTAGCCATTAAAAAAACATTTTGCATAAATGGCAAACTATAATTAGCGGTAAGTTCTGCATTTAACCTCTTTTTTATTCCTTTAATTGGACTATTGCTTATAGAGTTTACAGCATAAGATACATCTGCATTTAACCTTAAATACTCTTTTTCTAATTGAGTCTTTTCTTTGCTTTTTGGTTTATAAAAAGTATACTTTCTCAAAGAAAAATTATAATTTAAGCGTGTAAAACCGTAATTATCTTCTAATGCTTTTTCATAAGCAAACCATTTATGCCACTCTAATCCAACTTTATGATTGTAAGAACTATAATTTTTACCTGCTGCATGGTTTGTGAAATTCCCAAAATTATAAGAAGCTGTTAAATAATTAGTACTAAAGTTTCCGTTATAAGTATTTATTGTTCCATCTGTATTTATAGCGTTTGCATCTTGTCCGTTAGAGTGATGGGTGAAACCAATTTCTGCGTATTTATAGTTATTTAAGTTGTTATTCAATCTTACATAAGTTGCTCCGCCTAATCTAAAACTTGGTGTTCTTACTCCGGCTGATTTTTCATTTCTTACTCTTACCGTAAAATCGGGAATAACAGCAAAAGCAACAGGCAATTTTTTTGAAGCTAACAGCATATAAGTAGTTGTTAATTTACCCGATAAAATATATTTAGATGGTGCTCCAATTTCGCTTAAAGGCGATGTGTAAGATAATTGCCTGTTTTCTTTGTAACGTTCTATAAATTGTAAGTTGAGCGAATCGTTTGCTTGGGCAAATGAACTTATTGAATAAAATATAATAAAATTAGCGAGGATAGTTTTTTTAGTCATTGTTTTAAATAAACGATAATGAAGGCAGGGTAGTTTTTGAATTACGATGAATTTTTTGATAGAAGATATGTTTCAATCTAATTATAAAAATGTTAAAAAATACTTTTTAATAGCAAAAGCGTTGATATGAATGAATTTTACTAATTTTAATAAATTTATAGAATGACATTTTTAGAGAGACATATTCCCGAAATTAAAAAGTTATGTAGCAGTTACAGCGTTAAGTCTCTTTATGCTTTTGGTTCTGTTTTGACAAATAAATTTACCGCCAAAAGTGATATTGATTTAATTGTTGATTTTGAAAACGTTCAATTAGAAGAATATGCCGATAATTACTTTGAATTTAAGTTTGCATTACAAAGTGTTTTAAATAGGCAGGTTGATTTATTGGAAGAGCAGGCAATTAAAAACCCTTATTTCAAAAAAAATATTAGCGAACATAAGCAACTGATTTATGGACATTGAAATCAAAAGTTGGCTTTTTGATATTTTAACAGCTATTTCTGAAATTGAAAGTTTCTTTGCGGATAGACCAAAAGATTTTAAGGTCAATCAAGCCGATATTAGAACCAAAAGAGCTGTTGAAAGAAACATAGAGATTATTGGTGAAGCTATGAGCCGAATTTTAAAGAAAAATCCAGACTTTACAATAACAAATTCAAGAAAATTGGTTGACGTAAGAAATCGTGTTATACATGGTTACGATTCAGTTTCGGACGAAACAATTTGGGGAATAGTGAATAAGCATATTCCAATATTAAAGGTAGAAGTTGAGATTTTGTTAGAGGAGTAGATAAAATATACTTTAAAGTTCCTAAAGACTTTATTGAATTTTTTTTAGTAACGTTATTTTAGAACCGGATAATACTGAAATAAAAAGCCAGCTAAGTAAGACTAACTGGCTTTATCATAAATCTTAAAAATTAGGTTTAAGCACATATTTCTCATAAAATCTAAAAATATGTTCTGCAGCTTCTTCAGCAGTATCTACTAATCTAAAAAGGTTTAAATCTTCGGGGTTAATATTTCTTTCAGATTCTAACATGGTATTTTTAATCCACTCAATTAGGCCTTTCCAATAATCAACACCAACTAAAACAATAGGGAAACGAGCAATTTTACCAGTTTGTATTAATGTCATGGCTTCAAAAAGCTCATCCATAGTTCCAAAACCTCCTGGCAATACAATATAACCTTGAGAATATTTCATAAACATCACTTTTCTGATGAAGAAATAATCAAATTCTAAAATTTTGTCTCTATCAATATATCTATTATGAAATTGCTCAAAAGGTAGTTCAATGTTTAACCCAACTGATTTTCCACCAGCTTCAAAAGCACCTTTATTTCCAGCTTCCATTATTCCAGGGCCACCACCAGTAATTACTCCGTAACCTCTTTCTGTTAATAAACGACCAGTATCAACAGCCATTTGATAATATTTATTTTCGTTTTTTGTGCGGGCAGAACCAAATATGGAAACACAAGGACCAATTTTAGCCAACTTCTCAAATCCATCAACAAACTCGGCCATTATTTTAAAAATTTGCCAAGAATCTGTTACTTTAATTTCTTGCCAAGTTTTGTTCTCAAACGCACTTCTTATTTTATCTTCACTCGTCATACTCTTTTATTTAATTAAGCAATTTATGCTTTTCTATGGTAGATTATGTATTTTCTATTAAATGTAACCAATCTGTTATTTAATAAAAGACTCTAAATATAATTTTGTTTTATTTTTTAATAAACACAAATTTAATGGCTATGTAATTTATAATAGCTTCGGTTTAAAACCAATCGCTAATTAGCATTTAATTTTTAAATTAGCAAAATGAATTTTTCCTCTAAATTATTAGAGAATGCAGTAACAGAATTTGGAAAACTACCCGGAATTGGGCAAAAAACTGCTTTGCGTTTGGTTTTGCATTTATTAAATCAAGAACATAGCCAAGTTTCTAAATTCACCGAAAGTATAACTGTACTAAAAAACAATATTAAATTTTGTAAAAATTGTCATCATATATCTGATGCCGAATTGTGTGAAATTTGCACATCGCATAAAAGAGACCAAAGTATTATTTGCGTGGTTGAGGATAGTCGTGATATTATGGCTATAGAAAACACGCATCAATATAACGGTTTATATCATGTTTTAAATGGTTTAATATCTCCAATGGATGGCGTTGGCCCTGCCGATTTAACTATTGCCCAATTGGTTAATAGGGCAGAAAACACGGATGTTAAAGAAATCATATTTGCACTAAGTGCAACAATGGAGGGCGATACCACCATTTTTTACTTAAACAAGAAGCTAAATACAGAAAACATTAAAATTAGTACATTAGCCAGAGGGATTGCTTTTGGTGGAGAAATTGAATACGCCGATGAATTAACTTTGGGTAGATCTATTACCACAAGAGTACCTTATCAAAACTCTCTTACTAAATAGCCTTGGAATTATCTATCATTATTGTTAGTTACAACGTTAAAGATTTATTGCAGCAGGCAATCAGTTCTTTATTGGTTGCAGCTGAGGATATAAAATCTGAGATTTTTGTGGTAGATAACAGTTCTAAAGATAAATCCGTGGAAATGGTTAAAAACTTTTTTCCGCAGGTGAATTTAATTGAAAACGCCAAAAATGAAGGTTTTTCTGTGGCTAACAATCAGGCAATAGTTAAAGCAAAAGGCAAATATATTTTAGTAATAAACCCCGATACCATTACAAATAAAGATACATTAAGCAAAACCATTAATTTTTTAAATAACAGAGAAGATGTAGGTTGTTTAGGTGTAAGAATGTTAAACGGACAAGGTGAGTTTTTACCCGAATCAAAAAGAGGTTTACCAACACCTTGGGTTTCCTTTTGTAAATTATCTGGTTTAAACCGTTTGTTTCCAAAATCTAAACTGTTTAATAGTTATTATCTGGGCTATATTAACGAGTTTGAAACGGCAGAGGTTGATGTTATTGCGGGAGCTTTTATGCTTTTAAGAGCATCAGCTTTAAAAAAAGTGGGTTTGTTTGATGAAGATTTTTTTATGTATGGAGAAGATATTGATTTATCGTATCGTTTAAAATTAGCAGGATTTAAAAATTATTATTTCCCCGAAACATACATTACACATTTCAAAGGACAAAGTACGCGTAAATTTAGTTTCAAATATTTGCAGAGTTTCTACGGATCAATGTTCATTTTTGTAAGAAAGCATTTTTTAAAATTTTAACATGAGTTTAAAAGGTAAAGTTGTAGTTATTACAGGCGCATCTAGCGGAATAGGAGAGGCTTGTGCTTATGAATTTGCAAAAAGGGGTGCAAATGTAGTTTTAGCGGCAAGGCAGTACGTTAAGCTTTGCGAAATTACACAAGATATTCACCAAAAATATAAAGTGAAAGCTTTAGCTGTACAAACAGATGTAAGTGTTGAGGATGATTGTAAGCATTTAATGCTACAAACCATTGCCACTTTTGGGCAAATTGATATTTTAGTAAACAATGCAGGTATTTCTATGCGGGCTTTGTTTAAAGATCTGGATTTAGAAGTGCTGAAAAAAGTGATGGATATAAATTTTTGGGGAACTGTTTATTGCACAAAATATGCAATAAACGAACTTTTAAATAGGAGTGGGTCTGTTGTTGGTATTTCTTCTATTGCGGGTTTTAAAGGTTTACCAGGGCGTACGGGTTATTCTGCATCTAAATTTGCAGTTAATGGCTTTTTTGAATCTTTAAGGATAGAAAACCTAAAAAACGATTTACATGTAATGGTTGCTTGTCCGGGTTTTACAGCTTCAAATATTAGAAATGTTGCTTTAAACAACAGTGCTCAACCTCAAGGAGAGTCTTCAATGGTAGAAGAGAAAATGATGAGTAGCCAAGAGGTGGCCATTAGAATTGTTGATGGTGTTGAAGCAAGAAAAAGACAATTAATTATGACTGGCCAAGGTAAATTAACAGTAACGCTTCAAAAATTTATTCCCAAATTTTTAGATAAAATGGTGTTTAATCATTTTAAAAAAGAAAAAGACCCACTGATTAGTTGATTTTTTTTGTTCTTAACAAGTGTTTCAGGTTATTAAAAACGTTATTATAGATAAGTCTAAAAAAAAATAAATTCTAATTATTTCACAAAACCAATTAGATAAATTAAAAATTCTTAGGATTATTTACCGTATTTAATTCTGTAAAAGCAATTAATTGATCAAAACGGAAGCCGGGTGCTTTGTAATAAATCAAAATTTGATAATCGTTTTCCGTTTGGAAAAAGTCACCTTCAAAAGCGTTTTCTTTAATCACTTTACCATTTTCATCAGCCCAAACGTATTTATATTCTGTAACACCTTGCTTTATAAGTGTGTTTAAGCTAAATATATTATTTGTAGCGTCATATTGCATTCTGTTTATTTTATTACGTTGATAAGCATTAAACTTACCTACAACATAAGCGTAACCTTTATCATCTGGTGGAGTGGCTTTTAATGCAAAACCAACATTTGCATAATCGGCATCATAACGTGGGTCAAAACCATCTTGATTAAGGGTGTAAAAGTTTCCATTCTCATCAAACTGAAAGGTGTATTTAGCTTTACTTCTATCTAAATCTGTAAATAAATTAACCCTAAAAAGAGAATCCTTTATAATTTGATAAACCCCTTCAGATGTTACCCTAAAACTTCTTGTGTCAAAACGTCTAAATTCATTTCCGCCCGCAAAATCATTAGTCAGAATATCTGTATATACTAACTGGTCTTTTCTTATAAAAAGCGGTTTGATTGTTCTTTTAATTGTTTCGGTTCTTGCATTTTGCATTACCACCGCCACAATTTCTTGATAAACGTTTTGAATATTTAAATTAGGATGAAATATGGTAAAGTTTATTTTTTGATTAGCATCTCTTTCAGAAACAGCGTTAGAGAAAACTGTTTCTGCTTGCAAATTTACTTTTGTATTTACAATAAAAAACCTACGCGATAATAGCAATTTTGTAGGGTCTCCGTTCTCATAAACTTTAACCAAGTAGTTGCCAGATAATTTAGGGATAATACTTAAATTGGGTAAGTTTATTTGATAATGCGTATAGTTTTGGTAGGTATTGTTGGCAACTCTATAATTATTTACAAACTCTTCATTATAACTATCTAAATAATCAATTGATGTAATGGGAGAAGGCGTCCAATCTGCATTACAATGAACAATCGTATAATACAAATTGTGTCTTCCACCTCGTAGATCATCAAACCTCAAAATCAATTGTTCCGAACTTCCTAAATTTAAGATGGGGAAAGATTGTTCCTTTTGTGCGTTAAAAAAAGTAACAGTCTTAATTTCCGGAATGTAATCTACATCGTCATAAATTAACTCAGATGATGGGGCAACTACAACAACTTCACGTTCTTTCTTTTGTTTTTTCTGCTTTTTTTGAGCGTGAATAGTAGATGTAACAAATAATAGGCAGCAAGTAATAAGAACTATATTTATAGAAACTTGTAATTTATTTAAAACACTCCCTTTCTTCATAATTTCTATTTTAACTTACATATTTATAAAATTATTATTTCATAAATTCTATTACCAACAATTAAACACCTAACAAACTAACCACCAAATCATCCTTCCAAAATCATTATTTCTTCTGCCAATTGCTCCCAATGTAATTGTACTGCTCCTAAGCTTTCTTTAGCTACGTTATAACGCTCGTTTACTTCTTTAAGTTTTGTTGGATTGCTATAAATTTCCTCTTTAGCAATATCTGCTTCTAAAGTTTTTACCGCTTTTTCTTTTTCTGCAATTTCATCTTCTAGGACCTGTAATTGCAGGTTAAGTTTTTTTAGCTGCTTTTTCTTTTCTTCAATTTCAGAAGGTTTTGGCTCTTCTTTTTTAGGTTTAGCTACCTTTGCAGGCTTTATTCCACCTGTTTCACCAGCTTTTTCTCTTTTTGCCTGCCATTCTTCGTATTCGGCATAAGTGCCTGGATACTCGTTAATGTCTTTATCCTCTATAAACCAAATTTTATTGGCAACGTTATCTAAGAAATACCTATCGTGAGAAACGGCAATAAAAGTACCCTCATATTGCTGTAAAGCCTGAATTAATATATTTACAGATTGAATATCTAAGTGGTTGGTAGGCTCATCCAGAATCAAAAAGTTAGAATCAGTGGTTAATGATTTTGCCAAAGCTACCCTTGATTTCTCGCCTCCTGATAATACCCTAATTTTTTTGAAAACATCATCTCCAGTAAATAAGAAACAGCCTAAAATAGAACGTAATTCAGTATCGCTATGTTTTGGTGCAAAAGATTGCATTTCTTCTAAAATAGAGTTGTCTAAATGCAAACTCTCTAACTGATGTTGTGCGAAAAATGTTGTAGTTACATTATGCCCAGTTTCGCACATTCCTTTAAAGGTTTCTGTGCCAGCAATAATTCTTAAAAGTGTTGATTTACCTTTACCATTTGCACCAATTAAAGCAATTTTATCGCCTTTTTCAATTACACCATCTGCATTCTCTAAAATATCAATTGCAGGATATTTTTTATAAGCTTCTTCAATTCTAACTACATGCCTTCCAGAAGGTTTGCTAAATTTAAATCTGAAATTTACCGTTGGGTTATCATCATCCACATCATCCACACGCTCCATTTTATCTAAAGCTTTCATACGGGATTGTGCCATTTTGGCTTTAGATGCTTTGGCTCTAAAACGCTCAATTAAACGTTCTTCTTGTTTAATTTTAGCTTGCTGATTTTTAAACTCGCCTTTCTGAATTTCTCCTCTTAAAGCTTTTTCTTCTAAATAGAAAGAATAGTTACCAGAGTAAATCGTCAGTTTTCCTTTTCTAGATTCTACAATACGGTTAACAATTTTATCTAAAAAGTACCTATCGTGAGATACAATTACTATTGCGCCATCAAAACCATTTAAATAAGCTTCTAACCATTTAATAGATGGTAAATCCATGTGGTTGGTTGGCTCATCCAGTAAAAGAATATCAGGTGTTTGCAGTAAAATTTTAGCCAACATAACACGCATACGCCAACCTCCAGAAAAGGTATTAAGCGGACGATGTTGATCTTCTGTACTAAAACCTAAACCGGCTAAAATCTCATTCGCTCGGTATTCAATACTATAACCATCTAAAGCTTCAAATTCTTGTTGCTTATCGCTCAGTTTATTTAAAATCTCTTCAGAATAGTCAGTTTCAATCTTTTTTAATAAAATTTCAATCTCGTCATGCAGTTGATTTTGGCGCTCAAAGGCTTCCATGGCCACATGTAAAATGCTATGGTGAGAATCGTAAGACAACAAATCTTGGTTTAAATAACCAATTTTTAAATCTTTAGCCATTGAAATAGTACCCAAAGAAGGGGCATATTCACCAACAATTATTTTTAATAAAGTGGATTTTCCAGTACCATTAGCACCAATTAATCCTATTTTCTCTCCTGGTTTAATATGCCAGTTAGCGTCTTCGTATAAGGCTCTAGAGCCAATTAAGAATGTTAAGTCGTTTATTGCAATCATTTGGGCGCAAAGGTAGCAATTATCAACGATTAGTTTACTAGTTGCCCACCTTATGATTTCATTCAATTAAATGTGTTTATTATTAAATTGATTATAGCGAACAAATTATTCTTCTTTTTTAGCCTTCGCAGTTTCTTGATCTTGCTTTAACACAGCATCAGGTTGGTTAGCTAGTTTTTCGTCTCGTTCATGTAGTTCTTCCCTTTTTTCTTTCACTTTGTTCCAATCTTTCCCTTTGTCTTTTCTGTCCTGAAATGTCATATCGTTAAATTTTATCGGTTAATATGATGTTTAGATTTTATTTCATCATTAATGTGATGCATGGTATTACTATCTAATGGGGTTCCAACAGTTTGTACTAAACTTCCATTATCAAAAAGTTTAACCCTAATTTTTTCTTCTTTGTCAGCGATATTAATTTCAAATTCATTAATATCTTTTATGTAAGCTACATGGGCTTTTGTAGGCTTTACATCGCCCATTAAATGTATAGTAATTTCAAAAAATGTTTCCATGATATTTTAGTTTAAATAAAACACTACAAATTTTATACCTATTAAGCTTTAATATTAAATTTGCAGCATGTATAAATTAATTAAGCCTCTGTTTTTTCAATTCGACCCTGAAAAAATTCATTATACGGTTACAGATTCTTTAAAAATAGTTCAGAAATTTTGGGGCTTACCCGGTCTTTTAAAATCTGTTTATGGCTTTAAGCATAAAAGTTTAGAGTGCAATGTATTTGGTTTGAATTTTAAAAATCCGGTAGGTTTAGCAGCTGGATTTGATAAAAATGGAGAATATATTGAGGAGTTAGCAAATTTTGGTTTCGGTTTTATTGAGGTAGGTACAGTTACTCCTTTACCACAACCCGGTAATGATAAACCACGTATGTTTAGGCTAAAAGCCGATGACGCTTTAATTAACCGAATGGGGTTTAACAATAAAGGCGTTGAGGTATTAGCTCGTAAACTAAAAACAGTTAACCGTGATGGTTTAATTATTGGTGGTAATATTGGTAAAAATAAAAATACCCCAAATGAAGAGGCTGTAAATGATTATATTAAATGTTTTGATGTGCTTTTTGAGGTGGTTGATTATTTTGTTGTAAATGTAAGTTCTCCTAATACACCAGGTTTAAGGGCTTTGCAAGAAAAAGAACCTTTAATGCACATTCTTAACACTTTGCAGCTACGCAATTTAAAAAAGGAAAGTCCAAAACCTATATTATTAAAAATAGCACCAGATTTAACAAACGAGCAATTAGATGATATTGTAGAAATTGTTAATGAAACAAAAATAGCTGGTGTAATTGCTAGTAACACCACTTTATCTAGGGATAATTTGCAATCGCCAGAAAATTTAAAAGCTGAAATGGGTGGCTTAAGTGGTAAGCCTTTAACAAGACGATCAACCGCAGTAATTAAATATTTAGCTGATAAATCAAATAAATCATTCCCTATTATTGGAGTAGGAGGTATTCATTCGGCTGAAGACGCTAAAGAAAAAATAGCTGCCGGAGCAAGCCTAGTACAGGTTTATACTGGCTTTATTTATGAAGGACCAGGGTTGGTTAAAAAAATATTAAAGGATTTGGTGAGTTAACAACCTGTTTTTTATCCTTAGTCAGTTATAAAGAAAAAAAGGTTTAAAATTTTTAAAAATAAAAAATGAAAGCAAAAAAGAGTTTTAATATTCTGCATTTAAGTTTGGTTTTTATCATCTTGCTATCTGTTACCAACAGCGTAAGCGCCATGCAATCCAACAAAGTCTTAGTTTTTAGTAAAACGAAGGGGTTTAAACATAAATCAATACCGGCAGGTATAGCTGCAATAAAAAAATTAGCTTTAGAAAATAATTTTATAGCAGATACTACAACAAATGCAGAATTTTTTACAGAAAGTAATTTAAAGCAATATAAAACTGTCATTTTCTTAAGCCCAACTGGCGATATATTGAATGATACGCAGCAAAAAGCCTTTGAAAAATACATTAAAACTGGAGGTGGTTTTGTAGGCATACATTCTGCTACAGACTGTGAATTTGATTGGGAATGGTACGGTAATTTGGTTGGTGCGTATTTTAGCGCACACCCAAAACAGCAAAATGCTATTTTAAATGTAGTAGATAAAAACCACCTCTCAACAAAAAACTTACCTAAAGAATGGAAAAGGTTTGATGAATGGTATAACTTTAAATGGATGGCACCCAATTTAAATGTGCTGATAACCATTGATGAAACCAGTTATGATGCTGGACCTAAGAAAATGGGCGCTAATCATCCTATGGCGTGGTATCACGATTTTGATGGTGGTAGATCCTTTAATACTGCATTAGGACATACGGATGAATCTTACGAAGAACCCTTATTTCTTGAACACTTATTGGGAGGTATTAAATATGCAATGGGCTTAAAAAAATAGTTATTAATTTAAAAAAGGCGAAAATTCACAAATTACATAAGCTGTATAACAGCTTCTATCCTATGCAATTTCATCAGTAACTAATAATTAAAATCTTATTAGTGTAAACTGATGATTTTACTCTTAAGCGTTTAATGTGGCTTTGGTTTACACATTAATAAATGAATTTTTAAATTCATGAGGGTTTAAGGGTTTTTTAAATTTTATGAAGTAGAATTTGATAAATGAAGCATAAATACAATTTTAATGCTTTAATTTACTGTTCTTAATTTTAATATTATGAAATCCAGCGATTTTTTTAAGTTTATACAGATAGATGAATACTCGGCAACTCCAAAATATTTACAACTTGGAGATTCTATTATTTCAGCGATAGAAAGTGGTCACTTAAAGAAAAACGATGTATTGCCTTCCATTAACGAGCTAAGTTATATGCTTGAAATTTCTAGAGATACCGCTGAAAAAGGATATAAATATTTAAAAAAATTGAGCGTAATTCTTTCTGTGCCGGGTAGGGGTTATTATGTTGGTAATGCAGAATTTAAAAAGAAAATTAAGGTTTTTTTGTTATTCAACAAGCTATCTGCCCATAAAAAAATCATTTACGATTATTTTGTTGAAGCGTTAGGCACTGAGGCAGCAATAGATTTTTACATCTATAATAATGATTACACCATTTTTAAAAAACTTATTCAAAATATACAAACAGAGTATTCTCATTATGTAATTGTGCCGCATTTTTTTGAGGGCGGAGAAAATGCTTACGAAGTTATTAATACCATACCTAAAGAAAAATTAATTTTATTAGATAAAAAATTACCAGGAGTAAATGGAGATTACGCTGCTATTTATGAAAACTTTGAAAAAGATATCTACAACGCTTTAACAGAGGCAAAAGAAAGGTTATCAAAATATCATACCTTAAAAATTGTATTCCCAAAAAGAAGTTATTTCCCAAAAGAAATTTTACATGGGTTTAAAAAGTTTTGTCAGCAATATGCTTTTAACCACGCTGTGGTAAGTAATGTTAAGTTAGAACCTATTGCAAAAGGTGAGGTGTATATCAATTTAATGGAAGACGATTTGGTGGCACTTATAGAACGTATGATATCTTTAGATTTAGTAATAGGTGAAGATGTAGGGTTAATTTCATATAATGAAACTCCGTTGAAGAAACTTTTACTAAACGGCATTACCACAATTTCTACTGATTTTAAAAGGATAGGTATTTTAGCGGCAGATATGATTAAAAATCATAAAAGCGAACATCATGAAGTTCCATTTTACTTAACACTTAGGGCATCTATCTAATTCTTTATTGAAGTATAAAATTGATAAGTGATTAAAATTACAACCCCTCATTTGTTATCCATAGATAATTGTAGTTCTTGTGGTTATTTCTCTTTTTCTATCCTTAATAATTTATCAAAGTATAAGTTTAACCATTTTTTTTAAAAAAAAACACGCTAATAATTTATTTCTAAAATCAATAGATAAACAATAGTAAAATCAATAAATACCTTAATAAATTTAATATTTCAGTCTGCTATTCATAATTTAGGGCTTTAATAGAAAATTTTGAAAAAACCTATTCTCGTTATAAAATTTGGTTCGGCTTCGGTAACCACAGCAAATCACGAAATTGATGAAAATGTGATTGCAACTGTTGCCAAACAAGTAGCTGCATTAAGTAAACAATACAATATTGTACTGGTATCATCTGGTGCAGTAGCTGCGGGCAAAAAAAAACTACTTAACTACAAAGGAACTTTAAGCGAAAAAAAGGCAGCAGCAGCCATCGGTAACCCACTATTATTACAAACGTATTCTCAATATTTTGCGCCTTATGGTATTGCAATAGCGCAAAGTTTGTGCGAAAGACATCATTTTAGCAACCGTAACCAGTTTTTACAATTAAAAAAAACCTACGAAGAATTATGGAAAAGTAACATTATTCCGGTTGCTAATGAAAATGATGTGGTAAGTAACTTAGAGATTAAATTTTCTGATAATGATGAACTCGCTACCTTAATTGCTGTTGGTTTTGGCGCAAGTATGATTTTGTATTGTACTTCCGTTCCGGGTGTTTATGATACAAATGGAACTATCATTAAACAAATTGATGTAATTGATAAACAAGCATTGTCATTAGCTAAAAAAGAAAAATCAAGTGTTGGTTTAGGCGGAATGACGTCAAAACTTACATTTGCTCGTTTGGCCACACAAATGGGAATTAAAGCCATCATCTTCGGAATAAAAACAGAAAACGCCATTATTAATGCCGTAAATGGCGAAACCGGAACAGTTTGTTTACCACAAATTAGCAATATATCTGCTCGTAATAAATGGCTGGCAAGTGGCAGCTTAATTAAAGGAAAAGTGCAGGTTGATGATGGTGCCGTAAAAGCTTTGCTAAAAAGACACAGCTTATTGGCCGTTGGTGTACAAAAAATCATTAGAGATTTTGAGGCTGGTGAAGTTTTTGAAATTTTAGATGCAAATCAAATGGTTATAGCTGTCGCTAAATCAAAAATCGATTCGCAATCGTTCAAAAAAGACAATAAACAAAATTTAGAAATTGCCCATGCAGATGATATTGTTTTAATATAACATATCAACATCAGCATCAAAAATATGAATATGGATAATATACAAGAGCTATTAATTAACGCTTCAAACGCCACTTCAGAAATCAGGATTTTATCGGCCGAAAAAAAACAAGCTGTTTTAAATGCTTTAGCTGATGATTTGTTGGCTAATATGCAGCACATCATCAAAGAAAATTTAAAAGATTTAAATAGAATGAATGATAGCGACCCTAAAAAGGATAGGTTGTTATTAAACGAAGAAAGAATTGCTGGTTTGGCAATTAGCGTTAGAGATGTTGCACAATTAGAAGACCCAACTGGTAAAATAATTTTAGAGCGAACCATGGAAAATGGTTTATTTATACAAAAGAAAACGGTTGCTTTAGGTGTGGTAGGCGTTATTTATGAAGCCCGCCCCAATGTAACGGTTGATGTTGCTGCATTGTGCATTCGCTCTGGTAATGTTTGTTTGTTGCGTGGCGGTTCTGATGCGGATGCTACAAATATTTGCTTGGTAAATATGATACAGAATGTGTTAAAATCACATAATTTAAATCCAAATATTGTACAGCTTTTACCTATAGACCGTAAACATGTGGAAGAATTGTTAACTGCAGAAAAGTATGTAGATATTTTGATTCCTCGTGGTTCGCAACAACTCATTGAGTTTGTTAGAAAAAACGCTAAAGTACCTGTAATAGAAACAGGTGCAGGGGTTTGCCATACTTATATAGAAAAAACTGCCGATTTAACTAAAGCCGCTAAAATAGTTTGTAATGCAAAAGTAACTCGTCCTTCTGTTTGTAATTCTTTAGATACCATTGTTTTAGATAAAGAAATAGCAAAAGAAGCTTTGCCTTTAATAGCAACTTTGTTAGGAGCATATCAAGTAGAAATGTTTGCAGATGATTTTTCATTTGAGATTTTAAAATCCATTAATTATCCATATTTAGCTCAAGCCGATGTGGAAGATTTTGGAAGAGAATTTTTAGCATTAAAGTGTTCTGTTAAAGTAGTAGAAAACACGGAGGAAGCGCTAAATCATATCAAACAGTTTAGTTCAAAGCATTCTGAAGCTATTGTAAGTGAAGATGCAGCTAAAATTGAAGAATTTTTAAACCAAGTTGATGCCGCAGCAGTTTATGCAAATGCTTCTACTCGTTTTACAGATGGTGGCGTTTTTGGTTTAGGTGCCGAAATAGGAATTTCAACCCAAAAATTACATGCCAGAGGACCATTTGCTTTAGAGAAATTAGTAACTGAAAAGTGGGTGGTAATTGGTAATGGGCAGGTGAGGTAGTTGGTTTTGTTAGCGTTCATTTTATTCCTAAAAACTTAACGGTTATTTTCTAATTTTGAACTTAATTATCTTTTAAAAACAATTAATGATTTCAATAGCAGTAGCAAGTAATAACAATTACGCTATTTTAATGGCGGTATTAATAAAATCTATTGTTTTTAATCATCACACAGATGAAGATATCACGTTTTATGTTTTAAACGATAAAATATCATCTTCCAATCAAGATAAAATAAATTCATTAATAAAGAATTCTCCCGAAATTACCATCAAATGGATTAACGCTGATAGTGTTTTTCCCAAAAATGTTAAATTCCCGATGGATAATTCTGCATTTCCATTTACCGCTTATTTAAGATTGTTTGCACCTTTTGTAGTAGAGGAAAGCGTTAAAAAATTAATTTATTTTGATGTTGATATGGTGGTGCGTAAAGATGTTTCAGAATTATGGAACATGAATATGCAAGGCTACACCATGGCAGCTGTTTTAGATGTAGGTAAAACAGCAGGTACACCTTGGGGCGGTATTCCAAATTATAAACAATTAGGAATAGATGCAAATGCTAAATACTTCAATTCGGGCATGATGATTATTGATTGCGAAAAGTGGAGAAATGAAAATATCCCCGAAATGGTTTTTAAAGCCATGAGAGATAATATAGAACATGTAAACTTTGCAGATCAATATGGTTTAAACGTAGTTTTTACTGGTAAATGGTTAGCTATTGATCCGCTTTGGAACTGGTTTGCTAATATTTATCATCCAAATCCAAAATGTATTCATTATTTAGACATTAAGCCAATATTCAAATCATATAATTCAGATATTGTTTTACAAAAAGAGTTTTTTAAATACCTCGAAATGACTCCTTGGAAAGGAATTTCCTTAAAAAGTGATTTTAGTAGATTATTAGGTAAAGCAATTATTAAATTTAAGAAGAAATTTATTAGCTTAGTTTCTTAACTAAGGTTAAATAAATTAGCTTCAAAATAATATGCCCGTTTTTAGTGAAATCTCTTTATTAATTACCAATTACAACAGAACGGTATCTTTATCTAGGTTATTAGAAGGAGTTAAAAAACTAGACCTACAATTTCGTGAAATTGTTGTTTCTGATGACGGTAGTAATCCTGAACATATTAAACAGCTAGAAAACCTAGGGAAAATATATCCTTTAACCATTCTAAAAGCCCCAAAAAATAAAGGATTAGGTAATAATATTAATAAAGGGCAAGATGTTATAAAAACGCCATACACTTTATATATTCAAGAAGATTTTGTCCCCAACCCACTATTTGTAGAAAAATTAGCAGTTGCACATCAATTTATGCAGCAAAACAAGGAGTTAGACTTTGTAAGGTTTTATGCTTATTACAAGTTTCCAAACCTTAAACAAATTAGTGATGGTTTTTCTGAAATGAGTTTCAGCCATTTAAAATTTTGGCAAGGTTACCGTAAGTTTTATGTTTATAGTGACCATCCTCATTTAAGAAGAGCTAATTTTTTTGATAGATTTGGTAGATATGATGAAGGAGTAAAGCCAGATAGAACAGAGTATAATATGATGATGAAAGTATTAGCTCAAAATCCTAAAGCTTATTTTTATGATAACATTAACGAACTATTAGATCAGGTAAATACAGATATTGAACCAAGTACGATTAAAAGAAATATGTTTCGCAACAATGATGCAGCCTATGCACATGTAGCAAGAGCAATTTATAGATATTTAAGGTTTAATTTAGAATTAATTATTTATAAAATAAAGCCAAAAAAATAATGCCGGTAGCCTTATTAAAATTACCTTTTTGGTTAAAAAAGCATTTGTTTATTAACAAACTTTTTGTTGATTTATCTGAACAACAAATTAAAGATTTACAGTTAAAAATTAAAAACGTACAACACCCAAAACCAGAAGTTTCTATTGTTATACCAGCTTGGAACGAGGAAAATAATATTTTCAGAACTTTATCTTCTTTATCTTTTACAAATACCCAACGCAAAATTGAAATTGTTGTAATTAATAATAATTCTACAGATAAAACACAACAGGTTTTAGATACTTTGGGTGTAAAAAGTTACTTTGAGCCAAAGCAAGGCATTACATTTGCCCGCCAATTAGGTTTGGAAAAAGCTAAAGGAAAATATCACTTATGTGCCGATTCTGATACATTTTACCCACCAAGTTGGATAGATGCGATGGTTAAGCCATTAGAAAATGATGATAATATAGTTGGTGTTTACGGTCGTTATGCATTTATACCAGAAAATTCTTACGAAAGAATTTTCTTTTGGATGTATGAACGAATGGCAGGAATAATTATCAGATTACGTAAAAGCAGAAGAGAGCATATCAACTTTTTAGGTTTTAATATGGGTTTTATTGCCGAAATTGGCTTAGCAAATGGAGGTTTTAAGGTTAAAGAAGTAAGAAAATTTGATAATGCCATTGATAGCGATTATTTTGTAGATGAATCTGAGGATGGTAGAATGGCAGTAAACCTAATGAAAACAGGTAAACTAAAATTAATTTCAACTCCTAAAGCTAGGGTGTTTACATCATCAAGAAGATTGATTGCTGAGGGAGGAATTGTAAAAGCATTTAAATTCAGATTTAAATTGCACACCAAAAGAATTTCAGAGTATTTAACCGGTAAAAAAATTTGAAACAGCATAAAGTTCCCAGTAATATCATAACCAAGTTGATTAGTTTATATGTTAGGTTAAAATTTGGTAAACTCCACTGGGATGTAAGATATTATTACAGAGATACTTATTACTGCCAGTTTATTCAATTAAAATACATTTTTAAAGATTACTTTTTTAAGAAAAAATATAAGGTAATTTCTTTTGACGGCGAGTTTGCACCCGAGTTGGAATTTGTAATTCCGTTTGCTTATTGGCACTATAAAAACGGCACTTTATTAAAAACGGAAGGAGCTAAGTTTACCAAAGAAATGTACTTCTTTTCAAAAAACCATGAAGAAGTATACGATGTAAGAACCAACGAAGGAAATTATAATTACGAAACCCCACGCATATTGTATAGCCATAATTACGATATAAAAAAGTGGGAACAAGTTCCTTTTAAAGAACATTTTGCAAACAATGTTTATGTTTACGATAAAACCATTTTAGTAATTGCAAATAGGTATAATACCGAGTGGGATGGGCCACCAATTAGCTTTTTTAGCATAGAAATATTAAAATTCATATTCGATAATTTAAGTCCATATTATAGTATAATATACAACAGACCTCGTCCGCATCAAATTACTTCCGATACCAGCGAGGTAAACGATTTAAACGAATATGATTTAATAAAAACTGATTATCCTCAAGTAATTTTAATGGAAGATTTATGGACTGAAAATAAGATTAAGGCCAATAATTTTAATCATTTCCAAATGAGTGTTTATGCAAATGCTGCAAAATTTATGTCTATACATGGCGGCACAGCTGCTTTAGCAAGTTGCTTTAAAGGCGAAAATATCATTTTATCAAAACAAGGACCTGAGCATCATTTTGGGTGTTTCCAAACACTTTTTCCAAAGCTTTCAGGAGCAAAAATACATCATGCAAAAAATGATGATGATGTAAAAGATTATGTACAGCATTTTTACATTCCTTAAAATTAAATGAAAGATAATTACTGGTTAAAATCGGGCTTTATAAACGTTTTGCAAAACATGGCAAGCGTGTTATTCGGTATTGGTAGTTTCTTCTTTTTAGTTCGTTCTTTAACAATAAGAGAATTTGGCGTTTGGACGGTTTATATGACCACCATAACCATTCTAAATATTTTAAGAGACGGCTTAATTAAGAATGCTTTAATCAAATTTTTATCAGGTGCCAAAGAAGAGGAAAAGCCACAGATAATGTCGGCAGCATTTACCATTAATATTATAATTACGGCAGTTATAGTTATACTAAACCTAAGCTTAGGTACACTGTTAGCCAAATTGTTAAACTCTCCCGAGCTCATAAACCTTTTTTATTTATTCAATATTGTTTACATATTAAATGGTTTTTTAACGCAGTTTAATTGTATAGAACAAGCTCATTTTAAATTTAAAGGTGTATTTGTTTCTAATACAGTTTTTCAGGCTATTTATTTTGCATTCGTATTTTATTGTTTCATTTTTAAAGTAAATATTGAGCTAAAAAACTTAGTATTTGTGCAAATTTTCGGCTCGTTAGTAAGTATGATTATTGCCTACTTTTACGCCAAACCATTCCTTAATTTTGCAATAGGTATATATAAAGAGTGGATGGTTAAGCTTTTTAATTACGGTAAATATGCTTTTGGTACCTCAATAAGTTCTATTTTATCAGGAAGTGTAGATCAAATGATGATATCTAGCATCATATCTCCGGATGTTTCTGGTGTTTTTAATGTGGCGGTTAAAGTGGTTAATTTAATAGATATTCCCACCAGCGCAGTAGCAAATATTGTATTTCCACAAAGTGCTGCCCGCATTCAAACAGAAGGAAAAGATGCTATTAAATATTTGTACGAAAAATCTGTAGGAACCATCTTGGCCATATTAATTCCAGGGGTAATTTTTATTTATATTTTTCCGGAATTTGTATTGTATTTGTTAGCTGGAGATAAATACGAAGATGCTGCGCCTTTATTAAGATTAACCCTTTTATATACCTTGCTAATCCCATTTGGTCGCCAATTCGGCACTATTTTAGATTCTATCGGAAAAACGAAAACCACTTTTTATATAGTAATTATAACAGCGAGTTTGAATTTGGGACTAAACTATATTTTTATAGTAAATTTTGGTGTTTTGGGTGCCGCTTACGCAACCTTAATTTCAAATATTGTAGGGTTTATTATTGCTCAATATATTTTAAGAAAAGAGTTGGGTGTAAAGTTTTATCACACTTTTGTTTACGCTTATCGTTTTTATCCCGAGTTTTATTCTCATTTTGTAAAACCTCAGATTTTAAAATTTAAAAACAAATCAAAAGCATGATAGCGGTAAAATTTGATGGACGTTTAGGTAATCAGTTATTTCAGTATGTTTTTTTGAAATATCTACAACAGCGTAACGGCAAATTGTTGGTGTTTTTTACAAATCCACACCATGCTTACATCCATAAATATTTTGATTTAGAAGATGCTGATAATTATTTAATGGGTTCTAAAGCATATTCGGCAATTACCAGATTTTTACCCAGCATATTACGTTTTAAAAGCATTTACATTCACAATTGGATTATCCCAAAAGAGTTTGATATTAAAAACTGGTCTTTATATATTGGCTACTTTCAATCTGATTATTATTACCAACAACTAAAAATCAAACCAAGTTTCAACCTTAAAAAAGAATTTAAAGAACAATTTAATGCACTTTATGGTAATTTATATCAGCAAAATAAAATAGTGGTAGTCCACATACGCCGTACAGATTATATGAATTACGGCGAACGTAGAAAAAGAGATATTTCTTTACCAATGGCTTATTTCAAAACTAGGTTAGAGGCTATTGAGAATTTAGAAAACTATAAGGTGATTTTTGTGAGTGATGATATTGCGCATGTTAAAGAGGTTTTTCCAGAAAAAGACAACTATACTTTTTCTTCAAATAACGAAATCATAGATTTTCAAATCATCCAAAATGCCGATATAAGCATCATTTCTAACAGCACATTTGCTTGGTGGGCAACCTATTTATCTCCAAAAAACAATATGGTTTATGCCCCAAAAAATTGGTTCGGTTTTAAAATAGGAGCGGAGCACCCAAGAGGGATAATGACCAAAAAATTTATTTGGTGCGATGTTTTAGCAAACGATTAAGCAATAAAATAAAAACCATTTTTATTGTAAGTTGTTCTATGTTTTAAGCCTTCGGCCTTAAGCTTTTTGCTTAAATCTCATAAAAATAAATATATCTTTGCGCCAATGATGTCAGAAAACGTTACGCCCTACAAAAATCAGGAGCTTTCAAAAAAAGAACAGGTAGCCACCATGTTCAATAATATCTCAAAAACTTATGATTTTTTAAATCACTTTATGTCTTTAGGGATTGATATTGTTTGGAGAAAAATGGCTATCAAAGAACTGTTAAAAGATAAACCTCAAACCATTTTAGATGTTGCCACCGGCACTGGCGATTTTGCTTTTGAAGCTTTAGAGATTTTAAAACCTAAAAAAATTATAGGTGTTGATATTTCTGAGGGAATGTTAGCCATTGCCCAAGAAAAAATTACTAAAAGAAATAAAAGCGATGTTTTTGAAGTGCGTTTAGGCGACTCTGAAAAACTATTGTTTGAAGATAATACTTTTGATGCCTTAACCGTAGCTTATGGCGTTAGAAACTACGAAAATTTAGAAAAAGGTATTGCCGATATGTTAAGGGTATTAAAACCCGGTGGCAAAGCCGTAATATTAGAGTTTTCTAAACCTAAAGTTTTCCCGGTAAAACAGTTGTATAATTTCTATTTTCATTATGTTACCCCAACAATTGGTAAGGTTTTCTCAAAAGATGCAAGTGCTTATTCTTACTTGCCAGAATCTGTAAACGCTTTTCCAGATGGACAAAGATTTGTAGATTTAATGGATAAAGTTGGCTATAAAAATACCAAATGTAGGCCTTTAGCGTTTGGAATTTGTTCTATATACACAGGCATTAAATGATTAAAATAAAAACATTTATTTGTTTTATACTTTCAAGTTGTTTTATAAATTCCTTTGCACAAGGTAATTATGGCGGAGGTGTTGATGATGAAAATCTTCACTTTGGTTTCGGGTTTCAATATTTAAGTTCAGAATATAAAATTCAAAAATTTACCAATTGGCAAATCCCATTTGTAGAAAACGGTGTTGAAGTAACAAAAGGCTTAAAAAGTATCAGATCCATTCAAAACCCTGGCTTCGGAATTGGTTTTGTATCTGATTTGTATGTTGCCCCAAATGTTAACCTCCGTTTTACACCAGTTTTTGTATTTGCAGATAGAATTATTGATTACGAGTTTACAGATGGCGAATCATACGATAGAGGTGGCGTACAATCTCCCGAAGGTTTTACCAGAAGAACAGTTGCTTCCACCATGTTTGAATTTCCATTGTCTATAAAGATTAAATCAGACAGAAGAAATAATTTTAGAGCTTACATTATTGGTGGTGCTAAATACGGGATTGATATTGCAGCAAAAAAAAATGCTGATGATTTAGGCGATATAGCAATTAGCAGGACACTAAAAAATAATAAAGGAATTTTATCTTATGAAGCGGGGATTGGCTTCGATTTATATTTTGAATTTTTTAAGCTTTCTCCCGAAATTAAATTAAGCAATTCTGTAAATAATATCTTAAAAAGAGAAGACCATCCTTATGCCAGCCCAATTGAAAAACTATACCTAAGAAATTTTGTTTTTAGTTTATATTTCGAATAACGCTTCCATTTAAAATTTATAATTTCACAAAATGTTATCAAATCAAAAGATAGCGCTCATTACGGGTGCCACTTCGGGAATCGGTAAAGCTTGCGCAACTATTTATGCACAAAATGGCTTCGATCTTATTATTACAGGCAGAAGATTAGAAAGGCTAAATGAATTAAAAAACGATTTAGAAAGTAAACACGCTATAAAAGTAACCACTCTTAATTTTGATGTAAGAAATAAAGAAGAGGTGAGTAATAATTTAGAAAATTTAGCTCCAGAATATAAAAATGTAGCTGTTTTAATTAATAACGCTGGTTTAAGTTTAGGTTTAGATAGCTTACAAAATGGTAATTTGAATGATTGGGAAACTATGATTGATACCAATATTAAAGGTTTACTTTATGTATCTAAAATTGTTTCAAATTGGATGATTAAAAACAAAAAAGGACATATTGTTAATTTAGGTTCTATTGCTGGTAAAGAAGTCTATGCAAACGGAAACGTTTATTGCGCTACAAAACATGCGGTTGATGCTTTAAGTAAAGCCATGCGTATAGATTTAGGTGCTCATCACATTAAAGTTACAGCAGTTCATCCTGGTGCTGTTGAAACAGAGTTTTCTGACATAAGGTTTCACGGAGACAAAGAAAAGGCAAAGAAAATTTATGAAGGTTATGAACCTCTAGTTGCGCAAGATATTGCAGAAACCATCTATTTTACAACTAGCAGACCAGTACATGTAAATATTAATGATTTAGTAATAATGCCTATTGCGCAAGCATCAGCATTTTACTGGAATAAAGATAATTAGATATAGAATTTATGAAATTTTAACTTTAAAAACCATTAATTTGAAAAAAATATTATGTTAGAAAACATTATCAATCAAGATATAAAAACAGCCATGTTGGCTAAAGAAGAAATAACTTTAAGAAGTTTAAGAGCAGTTAAAGCAGCTTTGCTTTTAGCAAAAACAGAAAAAGGTGCCTCGCAAGAAATTACTGAGGATGCGGAGATTAAAGTTTTACAAAAATTAGTAAAGCAACGTAAGGAATCGGCAGATATTTATAAAAGCCAACAAAGAGAAGATTTATATCAAATAGAAGTTGATGAAATTAAGGTAATTGAAAAATATTTACCCCAACAATTATCTCAAGAAGAATTAAACACTTATATTAAAGGCTTAATCGAAAAATTAAACGTAACAAGCGTTAAAGAAATGGGTAAAATTATGGGGCTTGCAAACAAAGAACTTTCTGGCAAAGCAGATGGTAAAGCAATATCAGAAACTATAAAAAGCTTATTATCTTAGAGCTTGTTTAAATTTGAATTATAAAAATGTTTTTAGCTTATTTTTGAGCGAAACGAGGCAAATTTTGTAGAGATAGCCGGAAGCTATCTTGAAAAATTTAACGAAGTTTTAGCCAAAAAGAAGCATAAACAAATTATTAGATAAATTTTAAACAGGCTCTTTGAATATTTAATTCATTTTAATTGATAAATAGTTCGGTTTTTGTACTCAATATCAAAACAGACTATTAATTTAGCATAACTAATGCACAACATTGCTGGTAATATTTTATGGAATATATAATAAAAGAAGAAAAAGGTTTCAGATACATTGAAGAAGGTGAGGGAGAGGTTTTACTTTTGCTTCATGGTTTAATGGGTGCCTTAAGTAACTGGGAAGGTGTAATAGAAGCTTTTAAAGGACGCTATACCGTTGTAATACCAATGTTGCCCATTTATGATTTACCTTTATTAACCACAGGCGTAAAAACATTATCTAAATACGTACATAAATTTGTTAAATTTAAGGAGTATCAAAAAGTTAATTTATTGGGTAATTCTTTGGGAGGCCATGTAGGGTTAATTTATACTTTGGCTCATCAAGAATATGTTAAATCTTTGGTTTTAACCGGAAGCTCTGGCTTATATGAAAATGCTTTTGGAGGTTCTTTTCCAAAAAGAGAGAATTATGATTTTATAAAAGAAAAGGTGGAATTCACCTTCTTTCATCCAGAAACAGCTACAAAAGAACTTGTTGATGAAGTTTTTGAAACTGTAAATGATAGACACAAGGTGATTAGAATATTGGCTATGGCAAAATCTGCTATCAGACACAATATGGGTAAAGACCTTTCTAAAATAAAAGTGCCCGTAGCATTAATTTGGGGCAAAAACGATAAAATTACACCTCCAGAAGTGGCTGTAGAGTTTAATCAATTGTTGCCAGATTCTGAATTAAGCTGGATAGACGAATGTGGACATGCTCCTATGATGGAACATCCTGAACAATTTAATGAAATTCTTGAAAAATTTTTATTGAAAATTAAAGGTTAATGATTGCAAGTGAACTCATATCTGATGTAATTCCGCCCCTAAAAACCTCTGATACTGTACAGAAGGTTTTAGAGCGTATGGCAGATTTTAAAGTTGACCACTTGCCAATTGTAAATGAAGAACAGTTTTTTGGCTTACTCTCAGAAGAAGATCTCATTGAGATTTCTGATCATTCATCAGTAGTTGGTTCTTTAAGCTTGTCTTTAATAAATCCCTACGTTTTAGAAAATCAACATATTTACGATGTTATAAAAACATTTTATGAGCAAAAGGTATCTGTTTTACCAGTACTTGATGCTAAAATGAATTATTTGGGCTTAATTGCCATCAATAGTATTGTAGCTTATTTTGCAAACATTACCGCAGTAAATTCACTTGGTGGTATTATTGTTTTAGAAATTAATAACAGAGATAATTCTTTGGCTCATATAGCTCAAATTGTTGAATCTGATAATGCGCAAATTTTAAGTTCTTATGTCGATACTCAGCCTAATTCTACTAAACTAAACATCACCATTAAGGTTAATAAATTAGATATTACCCAAATTGTAGCATCTTTTTTACGCTATGATTATGTAGTAGTTGCTACTTTTAACACCACAAATAACAATAACGGCAACGCAGATAGGTACGATTCTTTAATGAACTATCTTAGCTTTTAAAACAAACTAATGAAAATAGGCGTTTACGGCAGACAATTTAATAATACCGTTATACCATACATACAACAGGTTTTTGATTGTTTAGTAGAGTGGGATGTTGAAGTTTTGATTTATCAGGATTTTTACGATTTCTTAAAAGACAAACTTTTTTTACCGCACACCTTCAATTCTTTTAAAACTCACCAAGATTTAGTAAACCAAGAAGTAGAAGTGATGATTAGCCTTGGTGGCGATGGTACCATGTTAGATACCGTTACTTTAGTGAAAGATTCTGGCATACCAATGATAGGTATAAATTTTGGCAGGTTGGGGTTTTTAGCAAGTATTAATAAAGACGGAATTAAAAGTGCCATTGAATGTTTAGTAAAACGTAAATTTTCTTTAGATACCAGAAGATTGTTAAAAATAGAAACCACTTCTGGTTTATTTGGCGATTTAAACTTTGCTTTAAACGATATTACAATCTTAAAAAGAGATACTTCTGCCATGATTTTAATTCACTGTTATTTAAACGGAGAATTTTTAAACTCTTACTGGGCAGATGGGTTAATTGTTGCAACACCCACAGGGTCAACAGCTTATTCCTTAAGTTGTGGTGGTCCAATTATTTTTCCTCGTTCTGGTAATATGGTAATTACACCAATATCTCCGCACAATTTAAACGTTAGGCCAATAATTATTTCCGATGAAAACGAACTTACTTTTGAGATAGAAGGCCGTAGTTCTAAATATTTAGTAAGCTGTGATTCTCGTACCGAAGTTATAGGCCCAGATATAAAACTAAAAGTCAGCAGATCTGATTTTGATATCAATTTAGTTAGGCTAAACAATGAAACTTATTTATCTACGTTAAGAAATAAATTGCTTTGGGGTATAGATACCAGAAATTACTAAGCCATCTTAATGACTCAAAAAATCAAAGTATTTATATTATTGATATTAGGAACAACACTTAATTCTTATGCCCAAACTTGGGAGGTAGGAGTTACAGCTGGCGCAATGGGTTATATGGGCGATTTAAATCAGAATAATGCACTAAAATTAAATCAAGCAGCTTTTGGTTTTTCTGTGAAAAGAAATTTCGACAGTTATTGGTCTTTAAAACTTTCAGCACTTCAAGGTAAAATAAGTGCAGACGAGTCTAAATCAAAATATCAACAAGAAATTGATAGAAATTTAAGCTTCTTTTCTCCCATAACAGAAGGTGGTTTAATTGTAGAATTTAATTTTTTCGACTATGGGTTTGATTACTCACAAAAAAGATTTACACCTTATTTATTTACCGGCGTAACGCTTACAGGTTTTAATCCTAAAACTGACTTTGGTGGTAGAATTTACGAACTTAAAAACTACCTAACCGAAGGGCAAACCGATTACAAAACATTAGCTTATTCTATTCCGTTTGGAGCAGGTGTAAAATATAATTTTGGTAGATATTTTAACATCTCTGGAGAAATTGGATATAGAAATACAAATACAGATTATTTGGATGATGTTAGCGGAGTATATGCTTCTGCAGTCAGTTTGCAAGACAATACACCAGAAAAAACAGCTTTAAGATTAGCTTTGGCAGATAGATCTGCTAATAATATTGGCGTTCCTGGTACTCAACGGGGCGATTTTAGAAAAAAGGACAGCTATGTATTTGTGGGTATAACCTTATCTTATACCTTTGTGAGCCAAAACTGTTATTTTTAAATAAAAAATTCCCTAATCAATACATGAGTTTTAAAGAAAAGTTAAATCTTGATAAATTACCACAACACGTAGCTGTTATAATGGACGGTAACGGCAGGTGGGCTAAAGAAAAAGGGAAACTCAGAGTATTTGGACACAAAAATGGTGTACTTGCTGTAAGAGATACCGTAGAGGGCGCAGCAGAACTGGGAATCAAGTTTTTAACACTTTATGCTTTTTCAACAGAAAACTGGAACCGCCCAAAGTTAGAAGTTACTGCATTAATGGAACTTTTAGTAAGTACTATTAATAAGGAAACTAAAACTTTAATGGAAAACAATGTACGGTTAAATGCAATTGGAGACCTAGCGTCCTTACCCAAAAGATGCTATAATGAATTACAAGAAGCTATAGCTAAAACAGCAAACAATACAGGCTTAACATTATCTTTAGCGTTGTCTTATAGTTCTCGTTGGGAGATTTTAAATGCCACCAAAAATATAGCTAAAGATGTTGCTGCCAATAAAATTAAAGAAGAAGATGTTACTGAAAAACTATTCGAATCTTACTTATCTACACATAACCTACCCGACCCTGAGTTAATGATCAGAACCAGTGGAGAACACCGTATAAGTAATTATTTGTTATGGCAATTGGCTTATGCCGAACTGTACTTTACACCAAAACTATGGCCAGATTTTAGACGAGAAGACCTACACGAAGCTGTTTTTAATTATCAAAACAGAGAACGCAGATTTGGTTTAACCAGCGAACAATTAGGCTAATTTTACTTTTAACAAAAATTAACAAAGAATAGCAGTAATTTAGCGCCTTTAAAAAAGTAAATGAAGAATTTTTTTATAATTATATTTTTTTTAACCCTTTGTTTTAAAGGGTTTTCACAATTAAGACCAACATTAAGAACTTCAAATTCATCAGAAGTAAATGACAAAAAGGAATTAGATTATTTAAATCCTAAAGAATATGTTATTGGAGGTGTAAATATAACAGGAGTTGAATTTTTAGATAAATCTGTTTTAATTACCATAGCTAAACTTGAAGTTGGCGAAAGAATTATGGTTCCTGGAGATGCTACTTCAAATGCTGTTAAAAACTTATGGGGACAAGGCTTGTTTGATGATGTTTCTTTAGAAATTAACCGCACCAGTAACGATACTATTTTCTTTGATTTGAATTTAGAAGAAAGACCAAGAGTATCTAAGGTGGTATTGAAAGGCTTAAGTAAAAGTGAAACCACAGATATTCAAGAAAAACTGAATAACCAGAAAGGCAAAATTGTTAACGAAAATCTTAACAATAATATTAACTCCATTATTACCAAACATTTTTACGAAAAAGGATTTTTAAACACAACTGTTAACATAGATGCTGTAAATGATACATCTGATGCAAATAGTAGAATTGTAAATATAAAAGTTGATAAAAAGAGCAAAGTAAAAGTTAATGCTATAAACATTGATGGCAATAAAGATTTTACCGACGCCAAGCTTAAAAAGTTTATGAAAAAAACTCATGAACAAGCATGGTATAAAGTTTTTGGTTCGGGTAAGTTTTTAAGAGACAAATACGAAGAAGACAAAGAATTAATGATAGCCAAAATGAGAGAAAAAGGCTATCGTGATGCGGAGATAATTAAAGATTCTGTTTATAAAAACGATGAAAAATCTATAAATATTGACATTAAACTTAACGAAGGAAATAAATACTATTTTGGTAATGTAACCTTTGCGGGTAATGCTAAATATCCATCTTCTTTACTTAAGCAAATATTAAAAATTGAAAAAGGAGAAGTTTTTTCTGAAGCAAAACTGGAAAAAACTTTAAGAAGCAGCCCATCAAGTGATGATGTTTCTTCCATTTATTTGAATGATGGTTATTTAACTTTTAACGCAGACCCAGTTCAAACTCGTATATATAATGATACTGTTGATTTAGAGATTAGAATTTACGAAGGTCCACAATACACCATCAATAAAATAATTTTAAAAGGAAACGAACTAACAAACGATAAAGTAGTTTTAAGAGAGATTAGAACAAAACCTGGTCAAAAATTCTCTAAAGATATGTTGGTACGCTCGCAAAGACAAATTACCCAACTAGGTAATTTTGATGAGCAAAAGGTAGATATTAAACCAATTCCAAACCCAGTTGATGGTACTGTTGATATTCAATATACAGTAGTTGAAAAACCTTCTGATCAGATTGAGCTTTCTGGTGGTTTTGGCGGTGGTAGAATTGTTGGTACTTTAGGATTAACATTCAATAATTTTTCTGCCAGAAATTTATTCAATTTGAAAGCATATAAGCCACTTCCAAAAGGGGATGGTCAAAAATTAAGCATTAGAGGCCAAACTAATGGTAAATTTTACCAATCATACAGTTTCTCTTTTTCTGAACCTTGGTTTGGAGGAAAAAAACCAATTTATTTAGGTATTAGTGCTTTTACATCTTTACAAAGTAATGGTTTAAATAGAAGTAACCCTAGCTTACAAAAAATCAGATTAAACGGTTTAACATTTAGTTTGGGTAAGCAATTGAAATTTCCTGATGATTATTTCCGTATAGATTATGCCGCAAACTTACAGCAGTTTAAATTAACTAACTACTCTGGTTACCTGTTTGAAAATGGAGATTCTTATGATTTAAGTTTAAGCCAAGTTTTAAGCCGTAACTCTGTTGATGCTCCAATTTTCCCTACATCGGGTTCAAATATTAAATTTACAGTTCAAGCAACCTTACCATACTCGTCATTTAACGGTAAAAACTACGATAATCTTGCAACTTCAGAAAAGTATAAATTCTCTGAATATCATAAGTGGAAATTTGAGTCTCAATTTTTTCAAAAGATATATGGTAAGTTAATTTTGAAAGCGCAAGCTCAATTTGGTTTCTTAGGCTTTTATAGTAAAGATGTTGGTCAGGCACCATTTGGTAGGTTTAAAGTAGGTGGTGATGGTTTACAAGGCTTCGATTTTTTACAAGGTTCAGAGGTTATTGGTTTACGTGGTTATGCAAATAACTCTGTTGTGCCAGAGGGTGCCATCTCCACAGCGGGCTCACCAATTTTCAATAAATATGTTTTAGAGGTAAGACATCCCATCACTTTGGGAGAATCTGCCACGGTTTTTGCTTTAGCATTTGCAGAAGGTGGTAACACTTGGAATAAGTTTTCTGAATTTAATCCGTTTAACGTTAAACGTTCAGTTGGTGTGGGTGCTCGTATATTCTTACCTATCTTTGGTTTATTAGGAATTGATTACGGATACGGATTTGATGCAATACCTGGAAATAGCCAAGCTAACAAAGGGCAATTCCACTTTAGTATTGCACAACAATTAGGTGGTTTTAATTAATTTCTTATTTTAGCTTTAACTAAATAATGAAAAAATATATTATTCTTCCTATTTTAACCGTTATGCTCTGTATAACAGCAAAAGCGCAAAGGTTAGCTTATGTAGATTCTGAATACGTATTGCAGCATATTCCAGAATACTCATCTGCTCAAAAACAGTTGAATGCTTTGGCAGAAAAATGGCAAAGTGATATAGATAGTAAATTTGCAGAGGTAGATAAGATGCAAAAAGACTTTATTGCAGATCAGGTTTTATTAACTGATGTGATGAAGAAAAAAAGAGAAAATGATATTTTGTTAAAAGAAAAAGAAGCTAAAGATCTGCAGCAAAGTAAGTTTGGTTATGAAGGTGAACTTTATAAGCAAAAATTAAGACTAATAAAACCAATACAAGATAAAGTTGCAAAAGCAGTAGAAGAATACGCAGGCAGAGAAAGTATTGATATTATTATTGATAAAAGTTCAGTAACATTGCTATTTGCAAGGCCAACCTTTGATGGTACTAATGATGTAATCGTTAAATTAGGTTATAAACCAGGTGCATTTGCTAAATAGAAATATTTGTTTTAAAATCGTAAATTAAAATTAACACACAATTAAAAGAATGAAAAAATTATTTAAGATTGCATTAGTAGCAGGAGGATTATTATTTGCAGGTAATTTGGTAAATGCACAACAAAAAATTGCACATATCAACTCGGCAGAATTGATTAAAACCATGCCGGAAGTAGCTACAGCAGATAAACAATTAGAGGTTTTTAAAACATCTTTAGATGCAGATGGAAAAACAATGTACACAGAGTATCAATCAAAAGTTCAGGATTTTCAAAGTAAAGAGAAAACTTTGAGTGATGCTTTAAAAGATGCTAAAGTAAAAGAAATTCAAGATTTGCAAAAACGTATTGAAGAATTTCAAACCAAAGCTGGTGAAGATTTCGAGAAAAAAAGAGGGGAACTTTATGATCCAATTCTTAAAAAAGCAGAAGATGCAGTAAAAGCAGTTGCCAAAGAAAAAGGATATGCTTACGTATTTGACACAACACAACCAGGTATCGTTTATTTTGACGGTGGTATCAATATTTTAGCTGACGTTAAAACTAAATTAGGCTTAAAATAGTTTAGGCTTAAAGCCGAAGGCAAAAAGCTTAAAGCGAAATGCGAAGTCGGATAATATTCTGCTTCGCATTTTTATTTCTTATAGTTTTTAATTTTTAAGCGTTAATTTAGTCTCTTGTTCAACAGCTTTAAGCCTTTAGCTTTAAGCCTTCAGCTTTTTTTAAGAATGCAAAACCCAATTGGAATTTTCGACTCAGGTATAGGTGGTTTAACTGTTGCTAATGCAATAAGGAAAGTTTTACCTCATGAAAACCTGATTTACTTTGGCGATACAGCACACATGCCCTATGGTGATAAATCTGCAGAAGCGATAAAGTACTATTCATTAAAAATCGGAAAATTTTTACAGCAACAAGGCTGTAAAGCAGTTGTTATAGCTTGTAATACAGCTTCATCTTTGGGTTATCAAGATTTGAAAGATTTTTTGGGTAATGATTTGCCAATTTTAAATGTTATTGACCCTGTTGTAGCTTATTGTGCAAAACAAACACATTACCATAAAATTGGAGTAATAGCCACCAAAGCAACCATTAAGTCAGATATCTATGCAATTAAGCTTAAAGCCGCTTTACCTAAAATTAATGTACAATCTTTAGCAACGCCATTGCTTGCCCCAATGATTGAAGAAGGTTTTTTTGAAAATAATATCAGCAAAACAATTATTAATTCCTACCTATCATCACCTAAGCTCAAAAAAATTGACTCTTTAATATTAGCTTGTACGCATTATCCTTTAATAAGAAATGAAATTGACGCTTTTTTTAAAGAGAAAGTAGAGATTTTAAATACAGCAAGCATTGTAGCTGATGACGTTAAAGAAAAACTTACCCAGTTAAAACTCATTAATCATTCAACAGCAAAGCCCAAACATCAATTTTTTGTCTCAGATAAAACAAGTTCGTTTGAAACAAGTACGCAACTTTTTTTTGGTGATAAAATTAATTTGGTGCAAAAAAATATTTGGGCTACTTCTATTTAGAATAATTCTTAATAAGTTTCATTGTTGTTAAGATTAGTTCTTAAACTTATGGTTTCGTATTTTTGCAAATCAATTCACTTTATTTTATAAATCATGAAAAAAAGTTCAATTATAGGGATGATAATTATTGCCATAGCAATTGGAGTAATTATTAGTACTTACGCGGATAGTAGTACTTACGGTTCTTTTGCCGATGCCCAAGAATCACAAAAAGAGTTGCATGTAGTTGGTACATTAGATACCACTAAAGCAATGATTTATAACCCACAGGAAGATGCAAATTATTTTTCTTTCTATTTAAAAGACAATAAAGGTAAAGATTGCAAAGTTATATTCACAGGTTCTAAACCTCAAGATTTCGAGCGCTCAGAGTCAATTGTACTAACCGGTCAAATGCAAGAAGGAAATTTTTATGCAAGTAAAATATTGATGAAATGCCCTTCAAAATATACTAAAGATAAAATAGAAGTTACAGAGGTTAAAGCCACTAGTTAAATATAATTTTTAATGGATATACAATTTACAGGTGAAAACCTGTTGCCGGGTAAACTCGGTCAGTTCTTTATAGTCTTATCTTTTGGTACTTCAATATTATCCCTTTTGAGCTATTATTTTGCCACCACTGCAAAAGATAAGCTTGATTTATCATGGCAAAAATTAGGTAGGTTAGCTTACAGATTAAATCTTTTCGCTATTATCGGTGTTGGTGCTTGTTTGTTTTATATCATTTACAACCACATGTTCGAGTATCATTACGCTTGGGCGCATTCATCTAAAACTTTACCTGTATATTATATCATTTCTTGTTTTTGGGAAGGGCAGGAAGGTAGTTTTTGGCTTTGGACATTTTGGCAAGGTGTTTTAGGATGTTTTGTAATTGTTAAAGCAAAAACATGGGAGAATAGTGTAATGACTGTTATTTCTCTATCTCAGGTGTTTTTAGCCAGTATGATTTTAGGCGTTGAAATTTTAGGCGCCAAAATAGGTTCTTCCCCTTTTGTATTGCTAAGAGATGCATTGGAAGCTCCAATATTTTCAAGAGCAGATTATTTATCTTTAATAGAAGACGGAAATGGCTTAAATCCATTATTGCAAAATTATTGGATGGTTATACACCCACCAACTTTATTTTTAGGCTTTGCCTCAATGATCATACCTTTTGCTTACGGTGTTGCAGCTGTATGGGAAAAAAGATATTCAGATTGGGTTAAACCCGCTTTACCCTGGGCATTGTTTGCCGTAATGATATTAGGTACTGGTATTATAATGGGGTCTTTTTGGGCTTATGAGGCTTTAAATTTCGGTGGTTTTTGGGCTTGGGATCCAGTTGAAAACGCTTCTATAATTCCTTGGTTAACACTTATTGCTGGTGTTCACGTAATGATAGCTTACAAAAACTCTGGTCATTCTTATTTTACAGCTTTATTTTTAGTTATTATAAGCTTTGTATTGGTTTTATATGCCTCTTTCTTAACGCGTAGCGGTATATTAGGTGATACATCTGTACATGCCTTTACTTCTATGGGTATGGATAAACAATTACTAATTTATCTTGCTGTTTTTACCATTCTACCTTTTGTATTGATCATTATCAATTGGAAGCATTTGCCAATTACTCAAAAAGATGAAGATACCTATTCAAGAGAATTTTGGTTATTTATTGGAGCAATAGTTCTATTGGTATCATGTATTCAAATTATCGCTACAACATCTATTCCTGTTTTTAACGCAATTTTTGGTACAGAAATAGCGCCACCAACAGATGCTATACAGCATTACAACAAATGGCAAATTGCATTTGCCTTTGTAATAGCCACAATTTCTGCTTTCTCTCAATTCTTGAAATACAAAAAAACGGATGTTCGTAAATTTTTCATCAGTTTGGCAGTAACTTTTATCGTTTCAATATTTTTAACCGCAGGTTTGGTTTACGCAATGGATATATACAGTAACTTAATGTATATATTAATGACGTGGGCTGCGGTTTTCTCCATATTATGTAATGCCAAAGTTTTAGGCGAGGCATTTAAAGGTAAATGGAAACTATCTGGCTCTGCGGTTGCACACATAGGTTTTGCGCTATTGCTAGTTGGTGCTTTAGTAGCAGCAGCAAACAATAAAGTAGTTTCATTAAATAATACCGGTATTGGTTTTGGAGACGAGTTTGCGAAAAATAACAATCCAAGAGAAAATATTATACTTTATAAAGATGAACCTGCAAAAATGGATAAGTACACGGTTACTTATTTAGGAGATTCTACCTCAGGTGTAAATACTTATTACAGGGTAAATTATAAAGTAATTAATACAGAAGGTAAGGTTACAGAAAACTTCAACCTTTATCCAAATGCACAACAAAATGCTAAAATGAAGCAAATTATAGCTTCGCCAGATACAAAACATTATTTGTTTCATGATATCTATACCCACGTAAGTAGTGTGCCATTAAAAGAGGAGCACCACGAAGACCATGAAGGCCATTCCGATGATGAGAACTACTTAACACCGGTAGTGCATGAAGTTACTGTAGGAGATACCATCAGATTTAGATCTGGATTTTTAGTGGTTAAAAACGTTAATAAAAATGCAACTATAAAAGACATTCCTCTAAATAAAGGTGATGTTTCAATAGGGATGCAATTAGAAATTAATGCCAACAATGCAACCTACCAAGCAGAACCAATATTTTTGATAAAAGGAAATAGTAAGGTTGATTTTGGTAAAAAAGTAGATGAAGCAGGTTTGAAATTAAGATTTACAAACGTATTACCCGAAAAAAACAAATTAGAATTAACTGTTTACGAAAAGCCAAAAGCTGAGAAAAAAGATTGGATTGTTTTAAAAGCGATAGAATTTCCTTATATAAATTTATTTTGGGGTGGTACAATTATCATGGTAATTGGATTTATACTATCTATCTTCAGAAGATCTAAAGAAGTAAAAACAGTATGAGAATAGCAATGCTAGGTGCTGGTAATGTAGCTACGCATTTAAGTAAAGCTTTAATTAATGCAGGCTTTCCGGTTGCCCAAGTTTGGAGTAGAAATATTGAAAACGCCGTTGATTTAGCTTCGCAAATTGGAGCAAATTCTATTGCTAAAATTGAAGAAGTAAGTACAGATATTGATATAGTAATTTTAGCAGTAGCAGATGATGCTATTGCTGAAATTTCAAATAGATTACCTATAAATGCCGATAGAGTTGTATTACACACCTCCGGCTCAACTGCTATTGATACTTTAAATAAGCACCAAAAATTTGGTGTTTTATATCCACTTCAAACATTTTCTAAAAACACTGACTTAGATTTTAGCCAAATACCGCTGTGTATTGAAGCTAATGATGATGATACTTTAAATCAATTAAATTTGATAGCTAATAGATTATCAAATAATGTAGTATTTGTAAATTCAGATAGTAGAATGCGCTTACATATTGCTGCTGTTTTTGCATGTAATTTCTCCAATTATTTTTTCGGTATAGCTCAAGATTTAATGTCCGGTGCTCAACTTAATTTCGATCTTATAAGGCCTTTAATACAAGAAACCGCAAGCAAAGCAATGGAAAAAAAACCTGTTGATGTACAGACTGGTCCGGCTAAAAGGAATGATCAAAATACCATTAAAAAACATTTAGAATTGTTAGAAAGCGAACCAACGTTAAAAGAATTATATGCTTTACTAAGTCAAAACATAGTAAAAAAGTATAGTGAATCTTAAATAGCATCTAAATAAATCCTTAATTTGCACCCGCATGAATATTTTTAAATTAAAGATAAATTTCGAAGAAAAAGATCACGAAAGTTTAGAACTGCCAATTGCCGAAGGGGAATCGGTTTTAGATGTTTGTTTGGATAACGGTATAGATTTACAACACAATTGCGGTGGTGTTTGTGGCTGTAGTACTTGCCATGTATATGTAAACAAAGGCGAAGATAACATTCAAGAAATTTCAGATAAAGAAGAGGATTTTATTGATAGGGCAATTAATCCAAGAATAAGTTCAAGATTAGGTTGCCAGTGTATCTTAATAGATGGTAATTTAGAAATTACCATACCAGATCAGTCTCAATTTATGGGGCATTAAAAAATAAAGAAAAAAATGAATCAAGATAAATTTGCACTTCCAATACATTGGAACGACCATGAAGATATTGCCATGGGATTATATGAGAAGTTTGGAGAAGATTTTGGTGAATCAAAAATCTACCGCATAAGATTTACCGATTTGATGGATTGGGTTTTAAGCATTCCAAATTTTAAAGGAACAAAAGAAGAATGTACAGAAGGACATTTAGAGCAAATACAATCTGCTTGGGTGTATGAGTGGAGAGATAACAAATAAATACTTACAAGGGTTCAAATTAAATTGAGCCCTTTTTTATTTAAGAAAATTTCTATTATAATTATTTTTATGAAAACATACGATATTATCATTATAGGTGCCGGTCCCATAGGCTTAGCCTGTGCTATTAAAGCTAAAGATGCAGGTTTATCTTACTTAATTTTAGAAAAAGGATGTTTAGTAAATTCATTATATAATTACCCTCAAAACATGACTTTCTTTTCAACATCAGAAAAGTTAGAAATTGGGGGAGTTCCTTTTGTATCAAACAGTCCAAAACCAACCCGCTCAGAAGCTTTAGAATATTATAGGCGAGTAGCTCTAAAGTTTGATTTAAATATTCATCTTTTCGAAACTGTAAATTCCGTCATAAAACATGAAAATAATGACTACAAAATAGAAACCAGTAAGCAAAGTTATAGCTGTAAGAATATAATTGTATCTACTGGTTTTTATGATTTACCAGCTTTATTGAACGTTAATGGAGAAGATTTACCAAAAGTTAACCACTATTATAAAGACCCGCATTTTTATGCCATGCAAAATGTACTGGTAGTTGGAGCAAGTAATTCATCTGTTGATGCGGCTTTAGAATGTTATAGAAAAGGTGCAAATGTTACCATGGTAGTGCGTGATAGTAAAATTGGGGAAAGAGTAAAATATTGGGTGCGTCCAGATATTATAAATCGGATAGAAGAGGGGAGTATCAAGGCTTTTTTTAGAGCTAATATTAAAGAAATTAAAGCCAATAAAGTAATTATTAATACCAAAGATGGAGATGTAGAAATTGAAAATGATTTTGTTTTGGCGCTAACTGGTTATCAGCCAAATTTTGAATTTTTAAAAAACTTAGGCATTCAATTAAGTGATGACGATAAAAAATATCCAAACCATAACCCATTAACAATGGAAACTAACCAAAAAGGAATATATTTAGCAGGGGTAGTTTGTGGTGGTATGGATACACATTTGTGGTTTATAGAAAATTCTAGGATTCATGCAGATTTAATTATTGATAACATTCTAAAAAAACAGTAAACTAAAATTCGTTTTTTAAAATTTGTTCAATTTGTGTTTTTAGTGAATTTAAATCATTAGAAGCATAAAAAATCCGTTCCATCTTTACACCGTGATATTCATGAATGATGAAATTTCTGAAAGAACGTGGAATATGCCAAGGATAAGGATATTTTTCTAAAATGGTAATATCTATATATTTAACTGCTTCACCAATAATCAAAAATTGATATTGTACAGCACTTTGCAATTTAATATCATCCAAGAAATTGCTTTCAGAAACATCTTTAATAAATTTTTCTATTAAGCCTATTGCATTATATATATGGATAATCCGCTCTTTTAAAGCTACCTTATCCATATATTTTTATTAAGTCATTTTCTGCATTAGCCAAGGAGAAACCTTTCAAATAGCCTTTTTCAACTAAATCTACTTTACGGTTTATTGGCTTTCCTAGTAAATATTCTAAGTCTAATAAGTCAAACATAGAATACTTTTTATCTTCATTTAATTCAACCATTAAGTCAATATCACTATTGTATTGATCTTCACCCCTTGCAACAGAACCAAACAACCAAGCTAATTTCACTCTCCCATCATTTAAAAGTGTTTTCTTTAAAGAATCAATAATATTTAACGGAGAAGACTTTAAAGAATGATAAATAACTTTTTCTTCGGCTAGTTGCAAAGCTTTTAAAGCTGTTTCTTCATTTTCTAATTCTAAAACTAATTTATCAGACAACCAAGATACCAATAATTCGTTTTTATCGGTTTCAAAATAAGTGGCTAGTTTAATCACTAAATCTTTATTCGCTTTTCTTATGCCTCTTTCAATTTTGCTTAAAATAGCTTGGTCTATATCTAAATAAGCAGATACTACCCTGAGCGGTAAATTTTTACTTTCTCTTAAGTTTTTAATTGAATCTCCAAAAGTTTCCATTTTGAATAATTTTATTTTGACAAAAATAGTCAAAATTTCATATAGTTACTTAATCAAGTGCAATATTTCGCCTAAAGGCTGGTCAATTTCAATTTTTATACCATTAACTCCAGCAGCTTCAGCAGCTTCAACATCAGTAAATTTATCACCAATAAAATAGCATTTATTAGGTTCCAAATCAAAATCTTTTATGCCGTTTAACAACATGCCAGGTTTGGGTTTTCTACAATCACAAGCTCCTGTAAAATTAGGGTGATGTGGGCAATAGTAAAAATGAGACACTATTATACCGTGTTTTAAATAGTCTTCTTTAATGAGTTTGTGCATTTGGTTTAAGGTATCTTCTGTGTACCAACCTTTAGCTAAACCACCTTGGTTAGTTGCAACTAAAATAAGGTATCCTCTGTCTTGCAATTCTTTTAAGGTATCGTAATTATGGGTTAAAATTTCAAAATCTTCTAACCTACAAACATAGTCGCCAAGTTCTTTATTAATAACACCGTCTCTATCTAAAAAAATTGCTTTTTGCTTTGTCATTTTCACCTGTTTTTGCGAAGGTAAATAATTATTGCTAAAAAAAATATTGAGATTACAGTGCTTATGGGTAGTATTAAAAATAAGCCTCTTGTGTAAAAAATACACTCAGTTTTGTGAAAATACGACGATTAAACACATTTAAAGCCTTAAAAGTATTGGCAATAATAATTATGCTTGCATAAAACAAATGATATTTAATTTTGATTTTTTAAAAAATTTGGCGTTAAAATTGTGTTTTTGTTAATATGCAAAGCATTTCGGTATTCATTTCTTATATTTTTCATAAAAGAAATGCCGATTTACTATATCCGAAAAAAAATTCATATTTTGAACTCCAAACCGAACTAAAAATAGAATTTAATGAATCAACCAGATCAAACTCAACAAGGATTATACGACGCTAAGTTTGAACATGATGCATGTGGTACAGGATTTATCACAAACATTAATGGAAAAAAGTCTCATCATATCATTGTTGATGCACTTACTATGCTGGAAAATATGGAGCATAGAGGAGCGTGTGGATGCGACCCGGATAGTGGAGACGGAGCAGGTATAATGATACAAATACCACACGAATTTTTTCTTGATGAGTGTATGGCTCAAGCTATAGATTTAAAAGAACCAGGAAATTACGGGGTAGGGATGATGTTTCTTCCCAAAGATAATCATGACAGAAAAGCATTAAGGAAAATTATTGAAGCTTGTGCAGCCAAAATGGGACTTCCTGTTTTAGGTTACAGAAAAGTGCCAGTAAACTCTCATGTTGTTGGTGAAACAGCAAGATCAGTAGAGCCTCTTGTAAGACAAATTTTTATTGGTAAACCAAATCATATCACCAATAACGATGATTTTGAAAGAAAGCTTTATGTTTTAAGAAGATTAATAAGTAAAACACTTGCAGAAAAAGTAGGTACAGATATTGGCGAGTTTTATTTCACTTCTCTCTCTTCAAGAGTAATTGTTTACAAAGGTCAGTTAACAACTTATCAAGTTCGTCAGTATTATCAAGATTTACAAGATGAGCGAGTGGTTTCAGCTTTCGGGATGATTCACTCTCGTTTTTCTACCAATACTTTTCCATCTTGGAAACTAGCACAACCTTTTAGATGTATGTCTCACAATGGCGAGATTAATACTTTAACAGGTAATTTAAACTGGTTTTATGCAGGTGTAAGGTCTTTAGTTTCTCCATTCTTTACACAAGAAGAGATGGAAATTTTATTGCCAGTTATTGATAATAACCAATCAGACTCTGCTTGTTTAGACAATATAGTTGAAATCTTAATGCACTCGGGGCGCTCATTACCACATGTAATGATGATGTTGGTTCCAGAAGCTTGGGATGGCAATGAAGCAATGGACCCGTTGAAAAAAGCTTTTTACGAGTTTCATGCAACAATTATGGAACCTTGGGATGGCCCAGCAGCTCTAACTTTTACAGATGGTAAATTAATAGGTTCTATTTTAGATAGAAATGGTTTACGTCCTTTAAGATATGCCATTACCAATGAAGACACCGTTATTGTAGCATCAGAAGCGGGTGTAATTGCTTTAGATGAGAAAACAATTCTTAGAAAAGGAAGATTGCAGCCAGGTAAAATGTTCTTAATTGATACAGAAAACGGCAAAATCATCACCGATGATGAAATTAAAACTCAGATTGCAAGTCGCCAACCTTATGGCACTTGGATAGATAATTATAAAATTAGATTAGAAGAGTTACCTGAGCCAAGGGTTTCTTTTACTAACATGTCTAAAGAATCTGTTTATCGTTACCAAAAAGTTTTTGGTTACAGTCGCGAGGATATAGATACCATTATTAAGCCTATGGCTTTAGATGGCAAAGAGCCAATTGGCTCAATGGGTACTGATGTTCCTTTGGCAGTTTTATCAGATCGTCCTCAACATTTATCAAGTTACTTTAAACAGTTTTTTGCCCAAGTAACTAACCCACCAATAGATCCAATTAGAGAGCGTTTGGTAATGAGTTTAGCTACTTTTATAGGGAATAATGGTAATATTTTAGATGAAGATAAAATGCACTGCCATTGCGTTACCTTAAAACAACCTATTTTAAAAGATAGCGAACTTGAAAAATTAAGAAGTATTGATACAGGTTTATTTAACGCTAAAACCTTACAAACTTACTTTAAAGCCGATGGTTTAGAAGGCTCTTTAGAAAGAGGAATTGACAGACTTTGCCGTTATGCAGAAGACGCTGTAAATGATGGTTTTGAAGTTTTAATTTTATCTGATAGAGCGATAGATTCTGAACATGCTCCAATACCGTCTTTATTAGCTGTTTCAGCAGTGCACCATTTCTTAATTAAGAAAGGTTTAAGAGGTGCTGTTGGTTTAGTTGTTGAAGCTGGAGATGTTTGGGAAGTTCATCATTTTGCTTGTTTATTGGCTTTTGGTGCAACGGCCATTAATCCTTATTTAGCTATAGCATCAATCTCAGCTATTAAAGCTGACGATAAATACGACACTCCTTTAGAAGAAACTGTTTTAGTTAAAAACTATGTAAAATCTGTTTGTGATGGTTTGTTAAAGATTTTCTCTAAAATGGGAATCTCAACTTTACAATCATACCATGGCTCGCAAGTTTTTGAGATATTAGGTTTAAACAAGGAAGTTGTAGATAAATATTTTTGTGGAGGAATTAGCCGCATAAGCGGTTTGGGTTTAGATGAAATTGCTCGCGAAGCTTTGTCTAAACATATTAACGGTTTTAAAGGTGATGCAGAGCAATTACTGCCAGAAGGTGGTTTTTACCAATGGAAACGTAGGGGAGAAGCTCATTTATTTAACCCAACAACAGTTCATTTGTTACAACATGCAACTAAAACAGGTGATTACGAAACCTATAAAAAGTATGCAAGTGCAGTAAATGATCAAAAAGATAAAATGTACACTTTACGTGGATTGCTTGATTTTGCAAAACACCGTGAGCCAATAAGTATTGATGAAGTAGAACCAGCAGAAAACATCATGAAGCGTTTTGCTACAGGTGCTATGTCTTTTGGATCTGTATCTCACGAGGCACACAGTACCTTAGCTATTGCTATGAACCGTATTGGTGCTAAAAGCAATACTGGAGAAGGTGGTGAAGATGAGATGCGTTACAAACCAATGGAGAACGGAGATTCCATGCGTTCTGCCATTAAACAAGTTGCATCTGGTAGATTTGGTGTTACCATCAATTATTTAACCAATGCAGATGAGTTACAGATTAAAATGGCTCAGGGTGCAAAACCAGGAGAAGGTGGCCAATTACCCGGCGATAAAGTAGATGATTGGATTGCAAAAACTCGTCACTCAACACCTGGTGTAGGATTAATTTCTCCTCCACCTCACCATGATATTTATTCTATTGAAGATTTAGCTCAGCTTATTTTCGATTTAAAAAATGCCAATAGAGCAGCAAGAATTAACGTTAAATTGGTTTCTAAAGCTGGTGTAGGTACCATTGCTGCAGGTGTTGCTAAAGCACATGCCGATGTAATTTTAATTGCAGGTTACGATGGTGGTACAGGTGCTTCGCCAATAAGTTCTGTAAAACATGCTGGTTTACCTTGGGAACTTGGTTTAGCAGAAGCGCATCAAACTTTAGTTAAAAATAAATTAAGAAGTAGGGTTGTTTTACAAGCCGACGGACAATTAAAAACGGGTAGAGATTTAGCTATTGCAGCTTTATTAGGTGCCGAAGAATGGGGTGTAGCTACAGCAGCTTTAGTTGCAGGAGGTTGTATTATGATGCGTAAATGTCATTTAAATACTTGCCCTGTAGGTGTTGCAACTCAAGACCCTGAATTAAGAAAACTTTTTAGTGGTAAGCCAGAACACGTGGTTAATCTTTTCCAATTCATGGCGCATGAATTGAGAGAAATAATGGCCGAACTAGGTTTTAAAACCATTAATGAAATGGTTGGAAGAGTTCAATTCTTGAAAATGAGAGAAGATATTACGCATTGGAAAGCTAAAAAATTAGATTTTTCTGCAATGTTACACCCTATGGAATATCCAAAAGGAATGACATTATATAATAGCGAATCTCAAGATCATGGAATGGATAATATCATTGATTGGAAATTATTTGAGGCAGCTAAAATTGCTTTAGAAAGTAGAACTCCAGTTTTTGGCGAATTCCCAATCAAGAATACAGACAGAACAGTTGGTACCCTTTTATCAAACGAGATTGCTAAAATTTACGGTTCTGCTGGCTTACCAGACAATACCATTAACTATAAATTTATAGGTTCTGCAGGTCAAAGTTTTGGTGCTTTTGCAGCAAAAGGTATTTCTTTTGAATTAGAAGGAGAAGGAAATGACTATGTAGGGAAAGGATTGTCAGGAGCACAGTTAGCTGTTTACCCATCAAAAGAGAGCTCTTTTGTGCCAGAGGATAATATTATTGTTGGTAACGTAATTTTATACGGTGCAACATCTGGAGAGTTGTTTATAAGAGGGCAAGCAGGAGAACGTTTTGCAGTAAGAAACTCTGGAGCAACCGCTGTTGTTGAAGGAGTTGGAGACCATGGTTGTGAATATATGACAGGTGGTATTGCATTAATTATTGGTAAAACAGGTAGAAACTTTGCTGCTGGAATGAGCGGAGGTATTGCTTTAATTTATGATATTGATGGCGAATTTGCAGATAACTGTAATTTAGAAATGGTTGATTTAGATCCTTTAAATCCTAAAGACGAAGAATTAATTATTAAGTTATTACGCAAACACTACCAATTAACACAAAGTTCTTTAGCTAAACGCTTAGTAGATAATTGGAAAGATGAGTCTTCTAAGTTCATAAAAGTGTTTCCAAAAGAGTTTAAAAAAGTATTGGCTCAGAAACAGCAATTAGAATCAATTTATTAAAATGGGAAAAATAACAGGATTTAAGGAGTACGGAAGAGAACTTCCAGAAAAAGTACCTGCTCAAGATAGAGTAAAAAATTATAATGAATTTGTAGGCATGTATTCAGATGAAAAACTGAACCAACAGTCTGCAAGATGTATGAACTGTGGAATTCCGTTTTGTCATAATGGTTGCCCGCTTGGTAATGTTATACCAGAATTTAATGATGCTGTTTATAAAGAAAACTGGCAAGAAGCTTATAAAATTTTAAGTTCTACAAATAACTTTCCGGAGTTTACAGGCAGAATTTGCCCTGCACCTTGCGAAGCTGCATGTGTTTTGGGGATTAACAAACCTGCGGTTGCCATAGAAGAAATAGAAAAACATATTATCGAAATTGCTTACGAAAAAGGTTTTGTTAAGCCTTACCAACCAATTTTAAAATCAGGTAAATCTGTAGCTATTGTGGGTTCTGGCCCGGCAGGTATGGCAGCAGCTGCACAATTAAATAAAGTTGGGCATATAGTTACTGTTTTTGAAAGAGATGATTATGCTGGTGGTTTATTAAGATATGGGATTCCAGATTTTAAATTAGATAAAGCTGTTGTTGAGCGTAGAATTAACGTGATGAAAGAAAGCGGTATCAACTTTAAGTTTAATACTGAAGTTGGTAAAGACATTAGTGCTAATGAACTAGTAGCTAATTTCGATGCTGTTGTTTTAGCAGGTGGCTCTACAGTTCCTCGTGATTTACCAATTCCTGGTCGCCAGTTTAAAGGTGTTTATTACGCTATGGAATTTTTAAAACAATCAAACAAAAAAGTTGCAAGCGTTGCTGTTAATGAAGAAGAAATTTCTGCGAAAGGCAAAAATGTTGTAGTTATTGGTGGTGGCGATACAGGTTCTGATTGTGTAGGTACTTCAAATAGACAAGGTGCAAAATCTGTAACACAGTTTGAATTGATGTTTCAACCACCAAAAGAAAGAACCATTAATATGCCTTGGCCGCAATATCCAATGTTGTTAAAAACTACAAGCTCTCACGAAGAAGGTTGCGAACGTTTTTGGGCCATCAATACAAAAGAATTTATTGGTGATGCTGATGGTAATTTAATAGGATTAAAAATTAGTGAAGTAGAGTGGGAGACAGACTTTTTAGGGCGTCCAACTAAGTTTACTGGAATTGAAGGAACTGAAAAAACAATTCCTTGCGAAAGAGTTTTCTTAGCAATGGGTTTCTTAAATCCTCAATATGAAGGAATGCTGGAGCAATTAGGTGTAAAGCTTGATGGACGAAAAAATGTTGACGCTACAGAAGGGAATTACAAAACTAGCGTTGATAAAGTTTTTGCTGCAGGAGATATGCGTAGAGGACAATCTTTAGTTGTTTGGGCAATTTCAGAAGGTAGAGAGGCAGCTCGTAAAGTTGATGAATACTTAATGGGATACTCATCTTTAGAAAGTAAAGATGCCATTAACGTTTTTGATAACGCATTTTAATAAAATACTATTGATACAAAAAGGCTATCTCAAGAAATTGAGATAGCCTTTTTTATTTTAATCAATTTCATAGTTTAATAATCAGTCTAAGCTTTTTAATAAAACCCAATATCTAAACCAAGTAATTAATTTCTCAAATTTCGATAATTTGCTTGGGTCTCTTTTGTATAAGCTTGGTAATATAGATTTATTTACGCGGTTAATTAACCTAAAAAATACTTTCATATAATATATATTTAAGATTATCGACTTAAAAATCTCTGTGAAGATGTATAAAAAAATCCTCGGTTTGAATTAAAAAACCGAGGATTTAATATATGATTGAGTTTATGAGTGTTAACTTATTGAGCTCTACCAGTTTTTTTATCTTTATCTCTTCCAATTAAGTAACCAGCACCTGCACCAGCTGCACCACCTATTACTGCACCTCTACCTGATTTCTTATCTATCAAAGCACCACCAACTGCACCAGCTGCGCCACCAATAACTGCACCTTTAGCAGCAGAACTCCAACCTTTTTTCTGTGGCTCTGCTTGTGTAGTTGTTGTATTATAGTTATTAACTACAGCAGGCTTACTTGCAGCTATTGCCGCGGCTTCTTGCTGCTCTTTTTCTGCTTCTAATTTGGCAGTTTCTACTCTTTTAAAACTATCAAGAGTTAAACTGTCTTTCATCATTTTAATTGAATCTGCCCTTTCTTCAGAACTTGCTTTGTATTTGTTGTTACAAGCGGCTAAACTTGCTGCTATTATAACTATTCCTAATAACTTTTTCATGATTCTAAATTTATATACTACAATAGCCACTATGTAAGTATGATGCCAAAATTAAGTAATCCCAAATAATACATTTATAGGTTGATTTGTTCATATTTAGTATTGCATTAATGTACTCTATTTAGTGCATTTTTATTATCTAGGACATTAATTTACATTAAAAATGAAGATTTATGAGGTAAATATTTTTAAAGATTAAGTGAAAATCATCCTTTTAAACTGCTTAATCTCATTATATTTGCAGCTTATGAGTATGACCGCACAACAAATTCGTCAACAATTTTTAGATTTTTTCAAAAGTAAAGAACATCAAATTGTTTCATCGGCCCCTATAGTTGTAAAAAACGACCCAACATTGATGTTTACCAATGCCGGGATGAACCAATTTAAAGACTTGTTTTTAGGTGAAGCAACTATTAAGTACTTAAGAGTTGCGGATACACAACGTTGTTTACGTGTTTCTGGCAAGCATAACGATTTAGAAGAAGTTGGTATTGATACTTACCACCATACCATGTTTGAGATGTTAGGTAATTGGAGTTTTGGTGATTATTTTAAAAAAGATGCTATTGCCTGGAGTTGGGAATTACTGACTGCTGTTTATCAACTACCAAAAAATAGGTTATATGTAACCATTTTTGAAGGTGATGATAAAGAAGGTTTACCAAAAGACCAAGAAGCTTTTGATTTCTGGAAACAATTTGTTGATGAAGACAAAATACTTTTAGGAAATAAAAAGGATAATTTTTGGGAAATGGGCGAAACTGGTCCATGTGGGCCATGTTCAGAAATTCATTTTGACAGTCGCCCTGATGAAGAGAGATCTCAAATTGAAGGCGCTACCTTGGTAAACGCAGACCATCCTCAAGTAATTGAAATCTGGAATAATGTATTTATGCAGTTTAACCGATTAAAAGACGGAAGCTTAAAAACTTTACCAGCACAACATGTGGATACCGGAATGGGTTTTGAGCGTTTGGTGCGTGTTATTCAAAATAAAACCTCAAATTACGATACCGATGTTTTCCAACCAATGATTCAATTCATTGCTGAAAAAAGTGGAATTGCGTACGGAAAAGAAGAGAAAACCGACATTGCCATGCGTGTAATGTCTGACCATATTAGAGCCATTGCTTTTGCTATTGCCGACGGACAATTACCATCAAATAATAAAGCTGGTTATGTCATCCGTAGGATTTTGAGAAGAGCAGTTAGATATGCTTATCAATACTTAAACCTGAAAGAACCATTTTTAAATCAATTAGTGCCATTATTAGCCGATCAGTTTAAAGGTGTTTTTGATGAATTGTATAGTCAGAAAGATTTTGTACAGAAAGTAGTATTGGAAGAGGAGAACAGCTTTTTAAGGACTTTAGAAAAGGGGATTTCAAGATTTGAAGGAATAATAACAGATGGATTCACAGGGGTTCATCATTTTGAGAATGAAAAAGCGATTTCAATAGATGAAAGACTAACAGATACAGTTTCTGGAAATTTTGCTTTTGAGCTTTACGATACTTTCGGCTTTCCGATAGATTTAACAGAATTAATGGCTCGTGAAAAAGGTTTAGAAGTTGATATGCAAGGTTTCGAAACCGAGCTCCAAAAACAAAAAGAACGTTCAAGAGCTGCCACCGCAGTTGATACAGAAGATTGGATCAAAGTTACTGTAGGCGATGAAGTAGAATTTGTAGGTTATGATGATTTAGAAATTCATGCCCATATTTTAAAATATCGTAAGGTAACTGCAAAAGGAAAAGAACAATATCAATTGGTATTAGATCGTACACCTTTTTATGCAGAAAGTGGTGGTCAGGTTGGAGATGCAGGTTTATTGATAGGAGAGGGTGAAGAAATTAAAATTACTGATACCAAAAAAGAAAACGGCTTATTTATTCATTTTGTAGATGCTTTGCCAAAGAATTTAGAAGCTAATTTTGTCGCCAGAGTTGATAGTCAGAAAAGAATGCTAACAGAGAACAACCACTCGGCAACACATCTTTTACATGCTGCTTTAAAAATGGTTTTAGGCTCGCATGTCAATCAAAAAGGAAGTTTAGTTAACGAAAATGTTTTACGTTTTGATTTCTCTCATTTCTCTAAAGTAACTGATGAAGAATTGAAAAAAATTGAAGGCATCGTTAACGAAAAAATAAGAGAAAATATTGCACTTAAAGAAGAAAGAAATGTGCCTTATCAGCAGGCTTTAGATAGTGGCGTAACGGCTTTATTCGGCGAAAAATACGGTGATTTTGTAAGGGTAATTACATTTCAGGATGGTTATTCAAAAGAACTTTGTGGAGGAACTCATGTTCCTACAACTGGTCAAATTGGTTATTTTAAAATTGTATCTGAAAGTGCTGTTGCGGCCGGTGTTCGTAGAATTGAAGCCATTACGGCTATCAAAGCAGAAACATTCATCAATGAACAGGATGAATTACTGAAAAGCTTAAAAGAAATCTTAAAAAAACCTACCGATTTAGCTAAAACTGTTGAAGCTTTAGTGGAAGAAAATAATAAGCTTAAAAAAGAAGTAGAAAAAGCCGTTTTGGCAAAAGCATCTGGCTTAAAAGACGAGTTGAAAGCTAAAGTAGAAAATATTAATGGTATTAATTTTATTGCCGAAATGGTAGCATTACCAAATGCAGAAGCCATTAAAAATGTAGCCTACCAACTTAAGGATGTAGTTGAAAATCTATATGTAGTTTTAGCTGCTAACATAGACGATAAACCATTATTAACCGTAATGATTTCTGAAAACCTCATCAAAGAGAAAGGAATGAATGCTGGAAATATTGTACGTGAGCTAGCTAAAGAAATACAAGGAGGTGGTGGCGGTCAGCCGTTTTTTGCGACAGCCGGAGGAAAAAATGTTGAAGGTTTAATAGCTGCTTTAACTAAAGCTAAAAGTTTTATAGTTTAGGTATTTGATTACTTATTGTAATTAAAGTCAGTCTTCTAAAAAGGCTGACTTTTTTGTAATAATCCTTGTTCTTGAGGATAAATTTAAGCTTAAATTTGCTTTTGAGATAAACAAACAGCATTAATAAAGCGAGTAAGTAAACTGTTCATTAACTATTCAGCTTTATATTAAAAGTACATATCGTAGAACCAAGTATAACGGCTTATGGAGATAAGCTTAATCATTTTCGACTATCCTACACCCCGCACCGCAGTACTTTGAATGATACCAACTTTTACTGAAATGAATGATTTTTTGGTCAATTAAATCAGAAACTTAACCAGCGTTATCAGTAAATTAATGGGGCAGTCACAAAAATAAAGTATTGCTTAAACGGTTTTTTTTAGTTGACAGAACTGAAATTAGATGATTTCAACACCGCTGCCAAAGCATTAATTGCCATGAGGAAACCATCCTAACCTTATCCATCAACATAACACAAATAGTTTAACTCCAAAATAAAACTCTTTAAAGCTAATCTCATAGGGGTAATTGATGTCAAATTCTTCCTCTTTAAATTGGAAAAACTTTTCGCCCAATCCCAGATTATTTAGCTGGCCCCTAAATTGCTTTAAACATAGGGAGGTAGATTTTAACGGCCTCAGAAAAATACTCGGAATTAACAGCGTTAGGGCAATTTTATGTGCTGACTTTCTGTTTTTGTCGGTTGATAGTGATTCTAAATATAAATTTCTGGACACTACTTAAAACAAACAAGTTGGGTTAAGAGGTGAAGATAGAATCTTACTTTAGGGGGATAAATAGCTCATAATTCTGTAGGAAAAAACTTTTAATTCTTTCTTTAATTTTTCAGCTATGCTTTTATCATCAGGATGAGGCAGGATGAATTCTGTTTTAATTATTGTCATTTTTGAATTATCCAATTATATTTTAGTTTTAAGCCAACTATTTTGATGTATTAATAGTTTATTTTAGTGAATTTCAGTTCATTTATCTAATCAACTTAACATCTTTCTAATGCTGAAATTAATAGGTCTATTATGTGAGCATATTTTTATTAATGGAGTTCTTGAGACTTAGTTTTTTTATAAAAACAGTGTTTGAAAAAATAAGACCGTTTAATTTAAAAAAGTGCTTTTTAGATTCAAGAAAAAAAGTAATTGTAAATAGTTGCCCTATTAGTTTTAGGTAAAATTGATTAATAGTTTGGGAGTAAGCATTATCTTATATTTAGGTGCTTTTTTTAATAAAAAGGAAAAAGTGTAATAGGTTTTTTTGATTAGGAAAGAGAATTAGAAATAAGAGATATAGTCAAGTTGAAACAATATTCGTTTTTGTAGTAGTAATTACTTTTAAGGTGTATTCAAAATTAAAAATTTATTAAATAATGAAATTTTTAAGTTTATTTATTTTAATGCTTTCAAATGCTTCCTTTATCTTTTCACAAGAAATATCAAATGTAAGTTTAGCCTGGGCTGGTAATAGTGTAAACACAGTTGTTTTTAGGAGGAACTCCGTAATTACTTATAAAAAAAATCAATTTACTTCTTTTTATGATTCGGCTGGAAATGTTGTTTTAGCTAAAAGATTTTTAAATAGTAACACATGGGAAATTAAAAAAACTCAATACAAGGGAAATTATAAAGATGCTCATAATTCTATTAGTATTATAATCGATGGAGATGGCTTTTTACATGTTTCATGGGACCATCATGCTAGCAAGTTAAGATATGCAAAAAGTATTGCGCCTTACTCTTTAGAATTAGGGCCTGAAACACCTATGATTGGTAAAAATGAGACCCAAGTAACTTATCCAGAATTTTATAAAATTAAAGGTGGCGATTTAATTTTCTTATACAGAGAAGGCGCTTCAGGTAAAGGAAATTTGGTTTTAAATCGATACGAAACTAAAACGAAGAAATGGTTTCGTATTCATGATAATTTGATAGATGGACAAGGGAAACGGAATGCATATTGGCAAGCCTGTATTGATAAATCGGGTGTTTTTCATTTGAGTTGGGTATGGCGAGAAAAAAGTGATGTAGCAACCAATCATGATATGAGTTATGCTAAATCTTTAGACGGAGGTAAAACTTGGTTGTCGTCTAAAAATGATAATTACACTATCCCAATGAACATTTCTAATACAAAACCAATTCTAATTATTCCTCAAAAAAGCGAATTGATAAACTCTACTTCAATGACTACTGATGATAAAGGAAATCCTTACATCGCTACTTATTGGAGAACTCAAAATTCTACTATTCCACAATATCAACTCATTTATTTAAATGATAATGAATGGAAAGTTCAACAGGTTTCTAGTAGAATAACACCTTTCTCATTAAGTGGCGTTGGCACTAAGAGAATACCTATTTCTAGACCTCAGGTAGTAGTAGACAAAAAGACGGTTTCAGTAATATTTAGGGATGAAGAGCGAGGAAGTAAAATTTCAATTGCGACTAATAGCAATATTGATAGTGAAGTTTGGAATATTACAGATGTAAATAATGATGATGTTGGGCAATGGGAACCGTCTTATGATACTGAACTTTGGCAAAAGAAAAAGAAACTTAACCTGTTTGTGCAAAAAACAGGGCAAGGAGATGGTGAGAAAACCGAAAATTTACCTGCTCAAATGGTAAAGATTATTGGTATAAAGCTGAGTAGATAAGCATAAATAATTCGTAAATGAAATTTATTCTTAAACATAGGTTATTAGTTTCTAAAGTTATTTTTGGAACAGCTTTGCTATTCATCTCTAGCGCAGCATCAGCACAAAACACATTTAACAAACAACTATGGCATAACCAAGAAAGGGAATTAAGGTACAAGCCTGATGGAGAAGATTTTGTAATTACTAACGGTAACCGCCTTTTTACTAGAGCATTGTATGGAACCAATACAGCTTTTAGGGTAGAAACAGGTGATAAACCTGAATTTGCATTATATATGCCCGGCATGGGAGGCAATTTTAAGCTAGGTATAGAAAGAAATGGCGCTAATATTTGGTTAAACGATGCTAAAAATGTGGAAGCCAGATATAGAGCGGGAGCTAGATTATATCAAGTTACAGACCCAATTTTAGGTAGCGGAATACTTTCTTTAAATATTTTAGCTTTAACAGATGCAGAAGGGTTTATCCTTAAAGTTTCGGCTAAAAACCTAAGTAAGTCTTTAAATTTAATAACTGCATTTGGCGGAGCAACGGGTAAAAAATTCTCTAGAGATGGAGATATGGGGCCAGATCCTGCTTCAAATTTCTTTTTAAAACCAGAGAACTGTATCGATAATCTTTATCTGCTTAATAAAGCAAACTTTACTATAAAATATGGAGTAGGATTGCAGGTTGGACAAGATGGAAGATATTTTACAGAGGATTTAAGACAGCAATCTCAGCTAAGTAAAGAACAAATTTTAAAAGGAGTTTTTCCCTCATCAACCGAATTAAAAATTGTTGATGCTACTACATTAAGCGAGCCTATTATATATTACAATTCTCAGGTTTCTAAAACTCCAGCTTTAGCTGGAAAGCTTAAAATTGAATCAAATCAGGATTATTATTTCATTATTTACAAACCCGATTCAAAATCAAACTTTAATAATCAGGCTTCCACCGAAGTTTTTCAAAAAGCCGAAGAAGCTCGAAAGCAGATTGCTGATAAAATAAAAATCAATACTCCTGATCCATTTATCAACACCATAGGAGGCTCTTTAGCCATAGCTGCAGATGCCAACTGGGAAACACCATCTTACCTGCATGGTGCAATTGGTTGGAGAATGCGATTGAATGGCTGGCGAGGTGCTTACATGGCTGATGCTTTGGGTTGGCATGATAGAGCCAAAACTCATTTGCAAAGTTATGCTTTGTCTCAAGTCAAAACTCCTGAAGTTGGTGTGATAACTCCAGATTCTACTTCCCACTTTTCTAGAAGTTTAGAAAAGCTAGGTGTGGGAATGTTTACTAAAGGCTACATTAGTAGAGACCCGATGGGGAAATCTTTAAGAGCGCATCATTACGATATGAATTTGGTATATATCGATATCTTGTTAAGACATTATCAATGGAATGGAGATTTAACCTTTTTGAAGGAAACATGGCCAGTTTTAAAAGACCATTTAGCATGGGAAACCAGAAATTTTGATGTAGACAGAGACGGTTTATACGATGCATATGCAGCAATTTGGGCTAGTGATGCGCTTCAATACAGTGGGGGCGGAGTTGCTCATACCTCAGCGTATAACTATTTCGCTTATAAAAAAGCAGCAGAAATTGCTTTGATATTGGGTGAGGATGCAACTCCTTATCAAAAGGAAGCAGATAAGATTTTAAACGCCATGAATTCCATATTGTGGATGAAGGAAAAAGGTGCCTATGCAGAATTCAAAGATGCTTTAGGAAACCAGTTGATTCATCCTTCTGCTGCTTTATGGACCATTTATCATAGTATGGATTCGGAAACGATGAATCCATTTCAAGCTTATCAAAGCATGAAATATATTGATCATGAAATTCCGCATATTCCGGTTAAAGCTAAAGGATTGGTTGATAATAACTATTACACCTTATCTACAACCAATTGGATGCCTTACACTTGGTCGTTAAATAATGTGGCTTTAGCCGAGTCTATGCACACCATTTTAGCCAATTGGCAGGCAGGAAGAAATGAAGATGCATTTCACCTTTTTAAAAGCGAGGTTTTAGCCTCAATGTATTTAGGTGGCAGTCCGGGTGCGATTGTTCAAATTTCTCATTACGATGCCATTAGGGCAGAAGCTTATAGAGATTTCGCCGATCCAGTAGGGATGTTTTCTAGAGCTTTGGTAGAAGGATTATTTGGCATTAAGCCTGATGCTTTTAATAAAATAGTAACTATTAAGCCTGGTTTACCTTCAAATTGGGATTATGCCTCTTTCTCAACACCCGATGTTTCTTTTAATTTTAAAAGACAGGGTAAAATCGATAATTATCAAATCATTCCAACATTCCCAACCAAGCTAAAACTAAATTTTCAAGTGATTGCACAAGGTCAGGTGAAATCTATAATGATTAACGGTAAAAGTGCAAAATGGAAAAATATGGAGACTTCGGTAGGTAATCCTATCATCGAAATAAATAGCGAAGCAGCAGATAATTATAAAATTTCCATCATTTGGGACGGAGAGAAACCTTCTATGGTTTTGCAAGATAAAATCTATGAGAAGAGTGCTTCTATTTCTGAAAAAATTAATGGAGCCCAAGTTTTTAAATTGTATGATCCACAAGAAGCTTTTAAAACATTTAAAATTACTGATAATGGTTTTAGTGGAGAATTGAACGCTGAAAGAGGAAATTATACTGTTTTTATTCAACTAACTCAAGGTGATTTAATGTGGTGGATGCCTTATAGTTTTAAGATTGAAAATGCAGTTTCTTTAATGAAATCAGATGATGCAGAAATCAATCAACAGAGTTTTAAAATCCAAAATAACACTAGCCAAAATCAGATTATAAATGTTTCCGTTAACGGATTTAAAACCGATTTAGAAATAGCATCAGGGAAAATATCCAATGAAATTATCATCCCTCAGGCTGATTTAATTACAGGGACAAGCATCCTTAAAATGCAATTGCCTAATGGAAATGTTATTTCAGAAAAACTTACAAATTGGAATATCAAAACGATTAAAAAGCAAGAACAAATAGACTTATCAAATATTTTTAATGATAAAGTCACTCAAATTTTTAAGAACCAATATTTAACTCCTCGTCCGCAAGTTACTACCTTACAATTACCTTGGCAAGGTACAGGCGACTGGCCGCATCCATTAGAAACCCATGAAATTGATGATACAGGTTTAAGAAATTTAGCAGGAACATCCAATCGTTTTACAATTCCTCAAGGCATCAGTTTTAGTACTCCAAATAACATAGATAAGAAGAACATTCTCTTTACTTCACAATGGGATAATTATCCAAAAGAGGCTAGTATTCCTTTATCAGGAAAAGCTTCACATGCTTATTTATTAATGGCTGGTTCTACCAACCCTATGCAAAGTCAGTTAGAAAATGGAATTGTTATGGTTGAATACATGGATGGAACAATGGATAAACTCTCGTTAAGAAATCCAGAAACTTGGTGGCCAATTGAGGAAGATTATTATACCGATGGTTTTGCTTTCTCATTAAAGCAAGCCCGCCCGCCAAGGATACATTTAAAAACAGGATTGATAGTTTCGGGAGAGGAATCTAAAGTGAAATTTAACGGAAAAGAAATTAAAGGTGGTGCAGCAACGGTCTTTGATATTCCGCTTGATTTGTCTAAATCATTAAAGAAAATTACCCTAAAAACAATTGCTAATGATGTGGTGATAGGTTTAATGGCGGTAACATTAATTAGAGAATAAATTTATATTAAGATCACAAAAAACAAATTACCCATATATGTTTAAATCAATTTTTGTCTTTTTTATTTCTTTAATATTTATTCAAGCCTCTTCTGCGCAAACACAACTTTTTAATCAAGATTGGGAGTTTGTAAAAGATGTTGATACGATCATCAATCAAAATTTATTTAACAGAAATAGCACAGTAAATTGGCAAAAAATCAGCATTCCGCATACAGCTAATATTGAACCGATAGAAAAGGTGAAACAGCAATGGCAAGGCTTCGCTTTTTATCGTAAATTTTTCGTGATTTCGGCATCTGATAAAGGAAAACATATTGCTATAAAATTTGATGGGGCGATGCAAGAGGCTGATGTTTACATTAACGGACAAAAAATCCAAAATCATAAAGGAGGTTATTTGCCTTTTTATGTAGACGTTACTAAATTAGTTAATTACGGAGCTGAGAATGTGATTTTGGTACGATTAGATAATCGTGATAATCCTATTATACCTCCAGGAAAACCCATTGCCGATTTAGATTTTAACTATTACAGCGGTATTTATAGAAACGTTTGGTTCATCAAAAAAAAACAATTGCATATTTCTGATGCAGTAGCAGCTAACAGAAAAGCGGGTGGAGGTTTATTAGTTCATTATAAAAATGTAAGCTCATCGTCAGCTACAATGACTGTGCAAACAGAAGTAGAAAATGGAGGAGAAGGAGAGCGAACTGCATCAATCAGAACCAAATTATTAGATGCTAAAGGGAAAGTGGTTGCTTTTAATCGTATTCCTCTTGCATTAGATATTAGAGAAAAAGATTTTGAGACTTTTACACAAGTTATAGAAATCCAAAATCCCCAATTATGGTCGCCTACTCATCCATATCTCTATACTTTAAGAGTGGAGGTTTTAGAAAAAGGGAAAGTGGTTGATATGGAGGAAATAAAAACTGGAATTAGAAGCTTAAAAATTGAAGCAGGTTCTTTGACTTTAAATGATGAGAAAATAACCATTAGAGGAACCAATCGACATCAAGAATATCCTTATGTAGGTAATGCTTTATCAGATAATGCACAGTATAGAGACGCTTATAAAATTAAGCAAGCGGGTTTTAATTTTGTAAGGAGTTCTCATTATCCTCATGCAAATTCTTTTTTAGATGCTTGTGACGAGTTAGGAATTTTAGTGATGGATGCCATCCCAGGTTGGCAATTTGTGGGTAAAGAAGCTTTCATAGAAAATAGCTATCAGGATACTCGTGATATGATGCGTAGAGATAGAAATCATCCTTCAATTATTATGTGGGAAGCATCGCTAAACGAATCGGGGATGAGCAAGGCTTACATGAAAAAAACTCATGAAATTGTACATGAGGAATTACCTTTCGATGATACTTATTCTGCAGGTTGGATAGACGATGCTTATGATGTTTTTTTACCAGCCCGTCAGCATGGGAAATATCCAGTTTACTGGAAAAACTATAAAAAGGACAAACCGTTTTTAATTGCCGAATATGGCGATTGGGAGTATTACGCTGGTAATGCTGGTTTTAATCAGAAGGATTATCAGAACTTAAAGAAGGATGAAAAAACATCTAGGCAGTTAAGGGCTTTTGGTCAAAAAAGGTTGTTGCAGCAGGCTTTAAATTATCAAGAGTCTCATAATGATAATTTTTATAATAAGGCCATAGGAGATGCAAATTGGTTAATTTTTGATTATAAAAGAGGTTATGCAGATGATATTGAATCATCTGGAATTATGGATATCGTAAGACTCCCAAAATTTGCTTTTTATTTCTATCAAAGTCAGAGTATTCCTGAAAAAAACAGCAAAAGCGAGTTTAATAAGCCCATGGTTTTTATTGCTAATTATTGGCAAAATATCGGCGACTCAACCGTAAAAGTTTACAGTAATTGTAAAGAGGTTGAACTCTTTTTAAACGGAAAATCTTTAGGAAAGCAAAAAGCCGATTCAGACAAATACTCAACTAATCTGGCATATCCGCCTTTTACTTTTTCGATTAAAAATTTTGAAGCTGGAACATTATCTGCAGTAGCTTATCAAATAGATGGAACCGTAATTAAACACTCGGTTTCAACGCCAAAAACTCCATCTAAAATCAATTTAATAGTAGATTACAGCGGTAAAAATATAAAAGCAGGTGTTAATGATTTAGTTTTTGTTTACGCAGAGATCCTAGATGAAAATGGAACCATAATACCTGATGCAACAAATGCCATTGAATTTGAAATACAAGGAGATGCAGAAAACGTTGCGCCTAAATTAGTTAAAGCAGAAGCGGGAATTGCAGCCATTTTATTAAAAGCTGGAAGTAAGCCAGGCAAAATTAAAGTTATTGCAAAATCAGAAGGATTAGTAGAAGGACAATTAATGATTAAATCTTTTAAAAGTAGTAAATAATAAACCATGAAGATTATTCACAAGGTCTTAAAATTATACTTCAAAAGACAATCATAGTAGATAGAAATAGATTCATTTTTTGTAAAAAAAAATCATTAATCTCAGTATAAATCCGAATTAATTTTAAGTAAACCAATAAATAAATAAGATCAAGCAAACAAGATGAAAAAGGCCGTTTTAGTAATATTTTTATGCTTAAGTTTTATTTATATAGTTAAATCTCAAGAATTAAAAACTAATCAACAAACATTCACTGCTGGTAACAAAGAATTTTTATTGAACGGAAAGCCATATGTTGTAAGGGCTGGAGAATTACATTTTCCAAGAATTCCACGAGAGTATTGGGATCAAAGAATAAAGCTAACAAAGGCAATGGGAATGAATACCATTTGTATTTATCTTTTTTGGAATTTTCATGAACAGGAACAAGATGTTTTTGATTTTACCGGACAAAAAGATGTAGCTGCCTTTGTGAAACTGATACAAGAAAACGGAATGTATTGTATTGTAAGGCCTGGTCCTTATGCTTGTGCCGAGTGGGATATGGGCGGTTTACCTTGGTGGTTGTTAAAGAAAGAGGATATTAAAGTTCGTACCGCTAAGGATACTTTTTTTATGCAACGCACTGCTAAATATTTGCAAAAAGTGGGAGAACAGTTGGCGCCTTTTCAAATCCAAAATGGAGGTAATATCATTATGGTGCAGGTAGAAAATGAGTTCGCATCTTTTGGAAACGAGCAACCTTATATGGAAGCAGTTAGAGATGAAGTAATAAAAGCGGGGTTTGATAAAGTGCAATTATTTAGGTGTGATTGGTCTTCTAATTTTAACAAATATGAATTGGATGGGGTGGCTACTACTTTAAATTTTGGGGCAGGTTCAGATATTGATAAACAGTTTAAAACCTTTCAAGAAAAATATCCTACATCGCCGTTAATGTGCAGCGAGTATTGGACGGGTTGGTTTGACCATTGGGGTCGTCCGCATGAAACTCGGTCGGTTTCCTCATTCATTGGGAGTCTAAAAGACATGCTAGATAGGAAAATTTCATTCAGTTTGTATATGGCTCATGGCGGTACATCTTTTGGGCAATGGGGCGGCGCAAACGCACCTCCATATTCTGCTATGGCAACATCTTATGATTATAATGCACCTATTGGAGAACAAGGAAATACTACTGATAAGTTTTTTGCAGTAAGAGATTTACTTAAAAACTATTTGCAAGAAGGGGAGACTTTGGGAGATATTCCAACCGCTATGCCCGTGATTGCAATACCTACCTTTTATTTAAAAGAAACTGCTAATATTTTCGATAATCTTCCTAAAGGCATTAAATCAGAAAATATAAAACCTATGGAAATGTTTAACCAAGGTTGGGGACGCATTATATATAGAACTACCTTAAAACCATCGGCTGTAAAGCACAAACTAGTGATTACCGAGGTGCATGATTGGGCAAACGTATTTATTGATGGAGTATCAATAGGTAGATTAGACCGTAGAAGAGGCGACAATACGGTTGAAATTCCAGCATCGGCAAAAGCCATACAATTAGATATTTTAGTAGAGGCAACTGGCAGGGTAAACTACGGTAAAGCCATTATTGATAGAAAAGGAATTACAGAAAAAGTGGAATTAATTGATGGAAAAGAAAATATAGAATTAAAGAATTGGACGGTTTATAATTTCCCGGTAGATTATGATTTTCAAGCCAAGGCTAAATTTAAAAAATTAAAACATTATGGCCCAGCCTGGTATAAAGGAGTATTTAACCTAGAAGAAACTGGCGATACTTTTTTAGATGTTAGCACTTGGGGAAAAGGGATGGTTTGGGTTAATGGATATAATATTGGAAGATTTTGGAAAATTGGTCCTCAGCAAACGTTATTTATGCCTGGTATTTGGCTTAGAAAAGGAAAGAATGAAATCATTGTTTTAGATGTGGATAGTCCAAAAGAAACCAAAATTACCGGACATAAAGAAGCGATTTTGAATGAATTAAATCAAGATGAATCTTTACTACACCGTACTAAAAATCAAAACTTAGACCTTTCTGCCGAAAAGCCAATTGCAACAGGTGCTTTCGCAGCTAGTAATGGATGGAAAGAAGTGAAATTTGAGGGTGTGCAGCAAGGGCGCTATTTATGTTTTGAAGCCTTAAATTCACAACAAGAAAAAGATGTTTTAAGCGCTATTGCCGAGTTAGAATTGATTGGAAAAGATGGAAATTCAATTTCGACATTAAAATGGAAAGTAGTTTATGCAGATTCTGAAGAGATTACTTCAGCCAACAATGCAGCCGACAAAGTTTACGACCAGCAGGAATCTACTTTTTGGCAAAGTCAAGCGGTTGGAGGAAAACCAAAGCATCCGCATCAAATTGTGATAGATTTAGGGGAAGTAACTGAGGTGATGGGGTTAAAATATCTTCCTCGCTCTGATAAAAGCCAAAGTGGGATGGTAAAAAATTACCGTATTTTTCTAAAGAAAGACGTATTTAAATTTTAAAATTAACTGTATGAAAATTAGAAATTACATGAAAAAAGCAATATTATTTTTTAGCAGCTTGGCGCTTACGCTGAGCTTAAATGCCCAAACCAGCGTTTCTGGTTATGTAAGTACCGTAAACCAAAACCAGCAAATTAGTAAACATATTTATGGTCATTTTTCCGAACATTTAGGAAGGTGTATTTATGATGGTTTTTGGGTAGATAAAAGCCTAAATGTAAAAAAAGAAGGTCGTATTCGTATGGATATTGTGGATGCTTTAAAAGCCATCAATATTCCAAATTTACGTTGGCCAGGAGGTTGTTTTGCTGATGAATATCACTGGAGAGATGGAATTGGAGCGCCAAATAATCGCCCAAAAATGGTAAATACCAATTGGGGAGGCGTTACAGAAGATAATAGCTTTGGTACGCATGAGTTTTTGGAACTTTGTAAACTATTAGGAACCGAACCCTACATTAGTGGGAATGTAGGTAGCGGAACTATTGAAGAAATGAGCAAATGGGTAGAGTATTTAAACTTTGACGGAGAAAGTCCAATGTCTAAACTGAGGAAAGAGAACGGACGCACAGAGCCCTGGAAAGTGAGTTTTTGGGGTGTTGGAAACGAGAGCTGGGGTTGTGGCGGTAATATGACCGCTGAGTATTATGCAGATCAGTTTAACCGTTACGCTACTTATTCTAGAGACTATCCGGGCACAAAGCTTAAGAAAATTGCTGGCGGCGCTAATAGCGATGATTATAACTGGACAGATGTATTGATGCGTAAAAGCAGAAAACAAATGTGGGGTTTATCGTTACATTATTATGCTATCCCAACAGGTAGTTGGAGTAATAAAGGCTCGGCAACAGATTTTGAAGAGCAAGAATACTTTAGCAGTATGAAAAATGCTTTAAGAATGGATGAATTAATCACCAAGCATTCTGCCGTAATGGATAAATACGATCCGGATAAAAAAGTAGCATTAGTAGTTGATGAGTGGGGTATTTGGACAAACGTAGAACCAGGCACAAACCCAGGGTTTTTATACCAACAAAATAGCTTGCGAGATGCTTTGGTTGCTGGCTCTACATTAAATATTTTTAATAACAATAGCGATAGGGTGAAAATGGCTAATTTGGCTCAAACCGTAAATGTGCTGCAAGCTTTAATCTTAACAGAAAAAGATAAAATGTTGTTAACGCCAACATATTGGGTGTTTGATATGTACAAAACTCATCAAGAGGCTACTTTGTTGCCGGTAAAATTTACTTCACCAAATTATGTGGTAAATAATAAAAGCCTTCCAGCTGTAAATATTTCTGCATCAAAAGATAAAAATGGCGTGGTGCATTTAACCATGGTAAATCTTGATGCTAAAAATAACATTCCTGTAAAGTTAAATTTCGAAGATTTAAATTGGAGCAAAGCTGATGGAACCATCTTAACTTCGGCAAAATTTACAGATTACAATTCTTTTGTTCAGCCTAACAAAATCAAGCCCACGTCATTTAATGGCGCAAGCAAAAACGGAGATCAGTTACAATTAAGTTTACCTCCATTAAGCGTGGTAGCTATAACACTCATTTAACGCTAAGAAACAAAATTAACACTTGGTCTTTTACACTAAAGCTTTTATCTGTAGAGTTATTTGCTTAAAACCTAAAACTTTCACAAAGTCCAGACAAGCATTTATCGGTAAAAGTGTAAATCAGGATTTTAAAAGAGCTTTAAAAATTGCAAAAGCAATTTCTACCACTTCTTTTGAAGTTGATCTCCGCTTTTAGATCATAATTTAACAGATGCAACAAAGCAAATTTTATTAATGAGAGGCGATGGGGAGGTACAGGATGGAGTAATGCTTGGAAAATTAATTTTTGGGCGAGGTTATTAAATGGAAATCATTCATATTTAATACATCAAGAATTGTTAAAAACTGCTACATTAAATAATCTATTTGATACACACCCATCTTTTCAAATTGATGGAAATTTCGGTGCAACTTCTGGAGTTTCTGAAATGTTAATTCAAAGCCATTTAGATAAAATACAATTATTGCTGGCTTTTGCTGATGCTTTGGCAAATGGATTCATAAACGGTTTGGGGGCAAGAGGAAATTTTGTAATAAACACGCATTGGGCTATTGGTTCTTTAGCTACTGCTGATGTTTTAGTGAGAAACGGTGTAGAATGTGCTATTTTAAGTAAAATGCCTATCTAAATAAAAGATAGTAAATTAATTTCTATTCCCAATTACTATAAATCAACAAAAATTTATTCGTTAATATTTACAACCTTATAAGGTAAAAAACACGCTATTTTAAAATCATGAAAAATATAATCAACTTATTTGTTTTAGTAGTTCTCTTTATATCGCAAAGTGTTTTTGCTCAACAAAGTATCAGACCATCCTATCATTTCGTTTTCGGAAAACAGAAAAGAGTTAAAAACGCCATTATTATAAATGATAAAAGTATTTATAATGATGCAAAAGGTTATGGTTTTGATTTTAATACCATGCCTAATTTTATTAAAAAAAGTATGAATGGCCCATTAATTTCTGCAGATAAAGCTTTTTATTTTTCAACAAAAATACCGGAAGGTAATTACCAAGTAAAAATTAAGGTAGCTAATCCAAATGGACAATCAAAAACCACTATTAAAGCAGAATCTAGGAGGTTGATGATGGAAAATATTGTTCCGAAAAAAGGAATTGTAAATGAAGAGATATTTATTGTTAATGTAAAAAGTAGAATAATTAGTGCTAGTAAAAATGTAATCTTAAAAGAAAGAGAACACAATAAATTAGATTGGGATAGCAAGCTTACTTTAGAATTTGCTGTTAATCCGGCAATTATAGCTTTAGAAATTATACCAGTTGATGATCAGATAACGGTTTTCTTAGCAGGAAATTCAACCGTTGTTAATCAAGATAACGAACCTTGGGCATCTTGGGGGCAAATGATTCCTAATTTTTTTGGTGCAGGTGTGGCCATTGCAAATCATGCTGAGTCTGGTCTTACTTTAGGTAGTTTTTTAGGATCAAACCGGTTAGACAAAATATGGAGTGTGATGAAAAAGGGTGATTACCTATTTATAGAGTTTGGGCATAACGATCAAAAAGAAAAAGGAGTCAATGATGGTGCATTCAAATCATATTCAGAAAGATTAAGGCTTTTTGTTAATAGTTTTAGAGAAAGAGGAGGGATTCCAATAATTGTTACATCAACTGGAAGACGTTCTTTTGATAAAGAAGGCAATGTTTTAGAAACTTTAGGCGATTATCCTACGGCGGCAAAAAAAGTAGCATCAGAATTAGATGTTCCTTTAATTGATTTGAATAGCATGTCAAAAACATTTTATAAAGCATTAGGCGAAGAAGAATCTAAAAAAGCTTTTGTACACTATCCTGCCAATTCTTATCCAAACCAAAAAACAGCTTTAGCAGACAATACTCATTTTAATCCTTACGGCGCTTACCAGTTATCTAAGATGATTGTGCAAGAAATAATAAATCAAAACATAGAATTAAAAAAATATATAAAAAATTTTAATTTTTTTAATCCAGCTCAACCAGATTCAATAACATCATGGATATGGCCAGAGAGCCCAAGAAGCGACGTTTTAAAGCCAGATGGGAATTAACAAAACACTTAATATACAAGAGGTGATAGATTAAATGAGATAAAATTATAAAAATAATTATCAAAACAGGATGCGACAGGTTGCGGGTAGAGAGTCGTTTACCTACTTTTATTCTTAACCAATTAACCGAGTCTTAGGATTCTATTATAAAAACCTAAATAAACTAATATGATTAAACTTTACTTAAATGTAGATACTACTATTTATGAAGTGCTGCTTCTTAAATTCGAGCGTATTTTATATTCATTTTTTCTAACGGGTAATTATTCTACTCCAAAAAACTATATCTAATTACTATTTTCTAAGAATTATTAAAATTATGTTAACACTAATCAAACGTTCATTTCTTTTGGTTGTAGTAACTAGTATTGCACTGGTAGGCTGCCGTAAAGAGAAATTCGATGAGTACTATGGAAGACCAGATGATTTAGCACCGCCAATTTATCAGCAATTAGAAGCTAGAGGCAACTTTACTATTTTTTTAAAATTAATAGATAAAGCTTCTTATAAAGATATTTTAAGCAAAGCAGGTTATTGGACTTTATTTGCTCCAAATGATGCTGCTATTCAAGTATTTTTTCAAGAAAACTCTATAGCTAACGCAGAGGCAGTAAGTATTGAATTAGCAGAGAAAATTGTTAGATATGCTTTAGTTTTTAATGCATTTAAAACAGATAGGATTTCTGATTTTCAATCAAATATTGGATGGGTGCCAGACCAAGCATACAAAAGAAGAACTGCTTATTATGACGGTTTCTACAAAGAAACAGTTAACGGTGTAGAGAGAGTAGTTTTTGCATCTAATAGAAATAATTCTTTAGGCAATGGTACTCCGTTTTACGTAGATGGAGATAATAATAATAAGTACGTTCCTTATTTTCATGAAAAGTATGTAAGTGCTAAAGGCTTATCTGCTACCGATTACAATTATTTCTACCCTAACCAACCATACACTGGTTTTAATTTTGTAGGTGGGGCGGTACAAACGGCAGATATTATTGCGGAAAACGGTATTATTCATGAAGTTAATAAGGTTTCTTTACCGCTTCAAAGTATAGATCAGTACTTACAAGGTAAGCCACAGTATAGTCTATTTAAAAGTATTTTAGATAAATATTTAGTAACCTATCAAATTAACGAATTAGCTACCAGAAGATATCAAATCTTAACTGGAAGTTCTGAAAATGTGTACATTAAAGTTTATAACGCAGGTTTAGCTTTTTCGCCAAATAATGAAAATTATCTAAAACAAACGGATAATGATGGGCAGTCAGATGGTTACAGCATGTTTGTACCTACAAATACTGTTCTACAAGAATTTATCAATTCAAAAATATTGGAGTTTTATCCATCCTTAGATGCACTTCCTCAATATATTTTAATTGATATTATTAATTCTCACATGTGGCAAAATACAGTTTGGCCTTCTCAATTTGGGTCTCAGTTAAACTTATTAGAAGAAACTGCTAGGTTTAGCCCATCAACAAACATTGTTGATAAGCAAATATTAAGTAATGGTATTTTTTATGGTACCAATAAAGTTCAAGAATCTAACACGTTCTTCTCTGTTTATAGCAGGCCTTATTTAAATCCTAATTATACATTAATGACGAGGGCTTTAAATGAAGAGTATAGGAGAGTTATAAACAACATTGGAATAAAATTTACTTTGTTCATGATGTCTGATCAGTTATTGAGATCTAAAGGATTTGATTATGACGGAATAAGATCAGAATGGGTTTATACTTCACCTAGCACAGGCGTAAGAGTTGCAGGAGGTTTGGCAAGAGCCAGAATTCAAAGAATATTGTATAATCACATTGTTTCTACTCCAAATAACCAATTAAATGATTTATCGGGCGAAGGTTATATAAGATCAGGTGATAGAGATGTCCCAGGTGAATATATAAAATGGAATAACAATAGGGTATTTGCCGCAGGTAACCAAGATGCTAACACTGTTGTTAATATTACAGGTTTCGATGAAACTAGCAACGGACGAGTTTATTACACAGACAATTTATTAGAATATAGTGAACGTGGAATTGGATTAAAATTAGCCGAACTAGCTGCACCTGCAAATTCAGAGTTTAAAAGGTTTTTTGATTATTTAAATAATTCTTCACTTTATAACAGAACATCAGGTGTTATAACCGGAGTTGCGTTAGGTACTTCTTACACACTTTTGGTTCCGAACAATACTTCCATTGCAGACGCAATAACAGCGGGTTTGCTTCCAGCTTCAAATAATCCTACAGCAACTGTTGATAGAGAAAAAGTAATTGCGTTTATCAGGTATCACATTTTATCTAGAAATACTTTTGCACCAGACGGAAACCAAGATGTTACATCAACAGAAACACTTTATAAAGATGGTAATGATGAGGTTGTAAATGTTAGAATAAATAATATGTTGAATAACCTTTCTTTTACCGGACAAAGTAATGCAAGAACAGCGAGGGTTATTAATGCGTCAAGTATAAACCTTGCAGATAGAACTTTAATTCACTTAGTAGATAATTATCTAGATTACAGATAGATATGATAAATAGATATTTTTTAAATACAGTAATTTTAATGGTGGGTATATTTTTAATACCATCATCAATCTTAGCACAACAAAAACCAGTTGTTACACCAGCTGCATCTTTAATTGTAAGAGGTAAAATTACAGATAAGACAGATAAGTTAGGTGTTATTGGCGCCTCTGTTGTAGAGCTAGATAAAGATAGACGTACTGTTACAGGTGTTGTAACAGATATTGAGGGTAATTATGCTCTTAAAATTAAAGATCCTAGTCATAGTATTTCTGTTTCTTATTTAGGTTATAAAAGTCAAACTGTACCTATAAATAGAAGAACAACAATAAATTTTGTTTTAGAATCTAACATAAGCGATTTAGCTGGGGTTACTGTTACAGCAACAAAAGCTGGTAACTCAGGCTTAATGACAATTGCAGATAGAGATTTAACTACAGCAAATGTTACCATTAATGCAAGAGTGCTTCAAGAAATGCAATCTACCTCTATTGATGAAGCATTACAAGGTAGAATTGCTGGTGTTGATATTGCATCTAATTCTGGAGACCCTGGTTCTGGTATGTCTATCAGAATTAGAGGAACATCTTCTATTAGTGGAAGTGCAGAACCTTTAATTGTAGTTGATGGTTTACCTTATGAAGTAACCGTCCCATCTGGTTTTAATTTTGGTAGTGCAGATCAAGATGGCTATGCTCAACTATTAAATATTGCCCCAGCTGATATAGAAACCATTACAATTTTAAAAGATGCTGCAGCAACAGCAGTTTGGGGAGCAAGAGCTTCTAATGGGGTATTGTTAATTACCACAAAACGTGGTGTTTCTGGCAAACCTACAATTAATTATGCTTTTAGAGGGTCAGCGTCAACAGTGCCTACTGGTATCCCTTTATTAACTGGCGATCAATATTCGCAATTAATTCCAGAATTGGTAATGAACAGAAACGGGACACCGTTAAATACTTTAATAAATAAAGAATTTCAATACGATCCAAGTGACGTTTATTGGTTTAAAAATTACAGCAATAATACAGATTGGGTAGATGCAATAAACCAAACTGGTTTATCTGGCGATCATACTTTATCACTTCAAGGTGGTGGAGAAAAAGCCAGATATTACAGCTCTGTTAGTTATTTAGACCAAACTGGTGTAACACGTGGTACAGGTTTAAATAGAATTTCTGCTAGGTTAAATTTAGATTATACGGTTTCTAACAGAATTAAATTTAGAACAGATATTGCTTACACACACTCTGTAACTGACCGTAATTACGTAGATGGGACAGATAATAACCGTGACGGTGTTAGAAGCGTTGCTAATAATAAAATGCCAAACATGAGTATTTTTGAGTACGACGATTTTGGGAACTTAACACCTAATTACTTTTCACCGGCATTAAACATTCAAGGTGCTTATCCAAGAACTTACAATCCAGTAGCCTTATCAGAATTTGCTTCAAACCAGCAAACTGGCGAAAGAATTACTCCAATTTTCCAATTACGCTATGATATCGTTCCAGAAGTTTTTACTTCTGATTTTCAAGTGATGTTTGATATCAACAACAGTAAAGTAAATAGTTTTTTACCTCAAAACGCAACAGGTAGGCCTTATACAGAAACTGTAGTAAACAGAGCAGGAGATTCTGACTTAGATCAATTCAGAGTTCAATCTAAAGCTAATTTTATTTATAGCCCCAAATTAAAAGAAAAACATGAATGGCAAAGTATTCTTTCTATTCAAACAGATGATTATAAAGGTGTTACTCAAGAATCATTAACTTCAAATACGGCGTCTTCTTTATTAACAGACCCTTCTATTCCGTCAAGAACTCAAAATACTGAACTCAGATTATTAACTGGTTTTTCAGAATCTAGAGCAATAGGAGCTTTAATAAGTACACAGTATAAATTTGATGATAAGTATATTATTAACGTAGGATTAAGAGCAGATGGTAGTTCAAAATTTGGCCCAAACAACAGATTTGGCTATTTTCCATCTATTTCAACACGTTGGAGAATGTCTGGTGAAAAATTTATGCAAAAATTTGAATTTATTGATGATTTAAGTGTTAGAGCAAGTTACGGACAGTCTGGTAAGGCTCCAAGAGCTGATTATTTATTCTACAATTTTTACAATAACTTTCAATCAAATTATTTAGGCCTATCTGGTGTTTACCCAGCTAACATAGAATTATCAAATTTAAGGTGGGAAACCGTTACAGGTACAAACTTAGGGTTTAACTTACAAATGTTTAATAACAGAGTAAGTATTGATGTAGATTTATACCAAAATAGATCAACCGATTTATTATTTCCGGACCTACAAATATCCACAGTATCTGGTTTTAATGATATAGACTTAAACTTTGGTACGTTAGATAACAGAGGATGGGAAATTGGTATTAACTCTACACCTTTTAAATCAGAAAATTTAACAATTGATTTTGGTTTTAATATAGCAAGAAACAGTAATGTTATTAGAGAAATATCAGAATTTTTCCCTAACGAAAATGGATTTTCTGATAGAAACGGAAGTTATAAGCAGTTTCTACAAATCAATAATCCATTTGGTTCTTTTTATGGATACAAATTTAAAGGGGTTTATAAAGATTTAGAATCAACAGTTGCTAAAGATAAAGATGGTGAGCCAATTGTTGGCCCATCTGGATTACCTATTTATATGAGGTTTAATTTCCCAAGAACAGATTATGTTTTCCAACCTGGTGATGCCATGTACGAAGATATCAATAACGATGGAAATATAGACTCTAGAGACGTTGTTTATTTAGGTAATAGTAATCCAAAATTCACGGGTGGTTTTGGTCCATCATTCAACTATAAAAATCGTATCAGATTATCAACATTTTTCAGTTACAGAATTGGTTATGAGGTTATTAACCGTACAGATATGCTTACTACTAATTTAACAGGATATGACAATCAAAGTACTGCTGTTTTAAGTAGATGGAGAAACCCTGGGGATGAAACTAATATGCCTAGAGCTTTATTTGGAATTGGTTATAATTGGTTAGGATCTGATAGATATGTAGAGGATGCATCTTTTGTAAGATTTAGAACAGCAACCATTAGCTATAGTTTAGGGCAGAAAATGTTGAAGAAGTTAAATGTAGCTGATGTTAGGTTATTTGTAACAGGAGAAAACTTTTTCACATTAACAAATTACAAAGGGCAAGATCCAGAAATAAATATGCAAAGTGGAGTATTTGGTTTAGCAATAGATAATTCAAGAACACCACCCACTAAGCGCTTTACCCTTGGTTTATCAACTAGATTTTAATTATTAATATAATTATTGTTATGAAACGTAAAAAAATATACATATCATTAATGCTTACCATTTTTTTAGGAGGCTTTTCTTCTTGTAATAAATGGTTAGAATTAAAGCCACAAGACGGTATTGTTGGTACAGAATTTTATCAAACTAAAGAACAAGTACAATCTGCAGTTATTGGTTGTTATTCTGCACTGTTAACATCTCCACCAGGAAATAGAGATAGACCCTTGGTTGAAGATTTATTTATGTACGGAGAGTTAAGAGGCGACATGGTAGAACAAGGTCCCTTTGCTTCTATTGATGAGATTGATTTAATATCTGTAAATATCTTAGAGACCAGCTCTTTAACTAGATGGACCTCATTTTATAGAATTATTAACTATTGTAATAATGTAATTGATTTGGCTCCTGCAGTTAGGCAGTCAGATCCAACTTTTACGCAAGCTGCTTTAGACGCTTACGTTGCCGAAGCTTTAGGAATTAGATCATTTTTATACTTAACACTGGCTAAAACTTGGGGTAATGTACCATTAAAATTAACGGCAACTAAAAGCGACGCTGATAATTTTCAAATACCTACTTCAACTCAATTACAAGTTTTTCAACAGATTGAAAAGGATTTGCTAGAAGCAGAAACCAAAGCTAAAGAAACCCATGGTAATATTGCATCTGATAAGGGAAGAATTACAAAATATACCATAAATGCTTTACAAGCAGAATTATATTTATGGTTAGAAGATTATCCAAAATCCATAGAAGCTTGTGATAAAATCATAAACTCTGGTAAGTTTTCTTTAGTGCCAGGTAATAACGCTTGGTTTACTACACTTTATGCAAATGGAAATTCATCAGAAGGTATTTTTGAGTTACAGTTTGATTTGCAACAGTTGAATCCATTTTATGTAATGTTTTTTCAAAGACCAAGGTTTATCGGTAGTACTAGGGTTATGGAAGAGATTTATCAAATAGATTTCTTAGACGAAAGAAATTTTGACCTTAGAGCAGATAGAGGTTCTATTTTAGCAAATGATAATTCTATTTATAAATATTTGGGAGCTGATAGAGAAACCAGAAAAACTTTAGAACAATCATTTACACATTGGTTTGTTTATAGATACGCAGATATTTTGTTAATGAAAGCTGAGGCTTTAAACGAGTTAGGTGATGGCGAAGGGGCAATTAAAATAATTAATGGAACTGATAATAATGACCAAACTGCTATTAGAGTAAGAGCTAGAGCATTAGAGTCTACAAAAGAAACTTTTGCAAATCCAAATACAGATAAGCGTGGAGTTACAGACTATATTTTAAAAGAAAGAGCTAGAGAATTTGCTTTTGAAGGAAAAAGATGGTTTGATGTTTTAAGAAATGCAAAAAGAAATGACTATGAGCGCTTAGATATAATTTTAGATATGGTAACTGCAAGCGCCCCAGCAAATAAACAGCAATCTATTTTAAGTAAATATAGAGATCTAAATAGTCATTATTTGCCTATAAACTTTGTAGAATTAAGAACAAACAAAGCATTAGTTCAGAATCCTTTTTACCAATAATTCTAAATTAAATAAGAAAATGAAAAAGTTAATTAATCTAAAAAGTACAAGAACATTAGCAGTTTTACTGCTAACGTTTATGGTGGTTTTTTATGCCTGCAAAAAGGATAACTTTAAGCAAACCACAGATGAGAGCGTTAATATTACCGGTTTTTTTGACGCTGATCCTACAAATTACTCCATATTTTCGCAAGCCTTAGTTTTAACTGGCAACGCATCTTATTTAAATGCCTATGGAGGATACACAGTATTTAGCCCAACTAACGAAGCTTTTAAAGCTTACTTAGTAGAGCAAGGAAAAACCAGTATAGACCAGTTAGATCTTAACGAATTAAAAGATATTATAAAACTCCACATTATAGAAGATACCATATCTACAACTGCATTTACAGATGGTAAAATTAGTAAAGCAACAGCTTTAGGGCAATTTTTATCTACTGGTGCAAGAAATGAAGGTGGTGTAACAAGAATTGTTGTTAATAAAATTGCTAGAATTTTAAAGGGTAATATTAGAGTAGGTAACGGAATTATACACTCTATAGACCATGTTTTAATAAAATCTAGCAGAACTTTAGCACAAGAAATTGCAGCTAACCCTAGTTTATCAATTTTTAATGAAGCATTAGTTGCCACAGGTTGGAATACGAAGTTAAATCTTCCGGTAACCACAACAGCTGGTGTCTCTAGCCATGTAGCGGTTTTAGCAATAACAAATGATGATTTGAAAAAGAGTGGTATAAATTCTTTTGCAGATTTAAAAGCGAAATATTCACATACAGGAAACCCAACAAGCTTAACAGATAGTTTAAATTTATATGTAGCTTATAGAGTTTTACCGGGCTTAAAATATATTGCCGACATAGTTTTGGCTACTTCTCATAACACAAAAGCACCATTAGAAATTATAAGTGTTAAGTTAGTTAAAGATTCTGTTTTGTTAAACGAAGAAATATTTAACGGTATTTTAGAAAAAGGTGTTGAAATAGACAGAACCAATTCTGATATAACTACAACCAATGGTGTTTTACACTTTGTAAAAGACGATTTTTTTATCAAGAAAAGGGTACCAACCCCAGTTTATTGGGATGTTGCAGACCAGCCAGAAATACGCCAATTACCTAGTATTTTTAGAGTAAGCGGTAAGTTTCAAGTCTTTCCTTTAGGAACGCTTAAGGATATTACATGGGGAGGTGCAGCTACAAATGTTGTAAGATATAATGTTTCTACAACCGGATCATTTAATCAAGCCTATTGGTCAGATTATTTGGAAATTAGAACCTTAAGATCTGCTGTAATCCCTTGGATAGAGTTTAGAACGCCTGTTATTATTAGAGGTAGGTATAAAGTTTGGATTAGTTATAGATCCATAGCATCTAGAAGTAATACCGCTGAAGCTTCAATTGATGGTGTTAAATTATCTAGAACTGTAAACTTTGCTGACTTTAGATCAACTAATATCACCGAAACCGAATTAGAAGCACAAGGATTTAAAAGACCAATATCTGGCAATAATAACAATTGGGCAGCTAGACTTTTAGGTACAATTGATATTCAAACTACAGATAGGCATATTTTTAGACTTGATGTATTAACCAATCAGTCAACCCCAACAAACATAGATATGATTCACTTTATTCCAGTAGACCAAGATCAGCTTTACCCAAGATTTGGTCCTAATGGGGAAGTTGTACCAAGATAAAAAATACATTAATCACTCGAGATTTTCATCTTTCAAAATCTCGAGTGATTTAAATTAACATAAACTATAATCCATAAGGGATGAACATTTACAAACATATACGCACTATTTTTTCTGTCGCATTTTTATCTATTGCTATTTATGGCTGTACCGATAAATTTGAAGACCACGTTGCAATAACAGACCCAATTATTAATGATAATTTGTTTGTTCAGTTATCTAAAAACAGCAATGTATCTGAGTTTAATAAACTTTTGGTACAAACCGGTTTTGATAAAATAATTGCTGCATCTAAAACTTATACTGTTTTTGCACCTGTAAATTCGGCTATTACAGCTTTGGATCCAGCAATTTTATCTGATACAGGTAGATTAAATAACTTCATTAGAAATCACATCGCAGTTTCGGCTTTTAGAACTGACATGGCATCAGATTCTTTAATTATTAAAATGCTTAATGGTAAAAATTTGGTAATGTTGCAATCAAAAATTGATGAAGTAAACATTATTACACCAAATAAATTTGCCGAGAATGGTATTTATCATATTGTAGAAAATGCATTACTTCCTAAATTAAGTATTTGGGAGTATCTAAGTGCCAATAAAACTACTTATGCTCAAGCTAACTATATAACATCTTTAGATAATATACAAATTTATCCTAACGCACCTATAAATACAGGAGACGTTTTGATAGATAATGAATTTATTAGAGAAACATATAATGTAAGAAATGAAAACAATAAGTTTACTTTATTTTTAATGCAAAATACAGCTTACGATGCTGAAGTTACCAAGTTAATACCTTACCTGATAAGAGGTACAAATGATTCCACAAGATTATTGGCTAGTGCATACACCGTAAGAGATTTAGTTTTTGCTGGCGAGTTAACAGCAGCAAATTTGCCCGCTAATTTAATCTCTAAGTTTGGTGTTAATGTGCCTATAAATCGCTCTAATATAGTACAAACAATAAAAGCAAGTAATGGCTTAATCCATATCATGAGTAATGTTAACGTTAGTTTAGCTGATAGATTAACACCTACCATAATAGAAGGGGAAAATCCAAGTCAGTTTATCCCAAATGACAGAAGAGCAAACACATACTATCGCCAAAGATTAGATAACAATGGAATTACTTTTAGAGATTTGATGGTACAAAATCATGCTTTTGCGTTTTTTGAAATTGCTTATAATTCTCCAATACTTTATAGCACCAAATACAGAGTTTTTTGGAGAGCTGTAAACGATATACAAACTAATGTTTTTCAACAAAGATTAAGAGTTGGAGGCAAAAGAAATACAACCGGTGGCGTTGATAATCCTTTAGCATTTTTTCCTTACAGAGATGTACCTGTTGCAGATTATTCTGAAGTTTTATTAGGAGAATTTGAGGCAACTACTGCTGATAGACTATTAATTTCACTCATAGGTCAAAACACAATAACCAACGGAAATAATACGCTCACTTTAGATTATTTAAAGCTAGTACCAATTCTTAAGTAATTTTAAATCATTAGACGTTCAAAATGCAAATTAAAACTAAAAATATTCTAAAATATAGCTGCTTAATTACCTTAAGTGCCTTAAGCTTAAATGTAGCTATTGCACAACAAAGTGATAAAAGTACAGCTAAGATTATAGCAAAAACTGCAATTATACCAATAAAAGGTATAATTAAAGACGCTTTAACTGGTAAACCCATAGGTGGTGTTAACGTTTCTGTACCAGGTTATTCTGCTGCAATTACAGACGATAATGGTAATTTTAATATTAACACTTTATATGGTAATGCTACTTTAATTGTAAGCGCAAGTGGTTTTCAGAATAAGGAATTTCCTTTAAAAGGGAGAACCAATGTGATCATTAGTCTTTACGAAGCTGGTTACTCATCTTTTTATAATCAGGTAAATCTTTCTACCGGGTTAAAAACAGAAAGTAAAGTTCCATTTGCGGTAAAATCTTTAAATGTAGAGAAATCTCAGTGGGAATTAGCTTCAGAGACACCAGGTACCTATCTTCAAGGGCGTATGGCTGGTTTGTATTCTACCCGTCGTTCTGGTACGTCAAACAGTGATGCAACACTTTGGCTACGCGGGTTTAACTCCCTTTATGCAACTAACAAACCTTTAGTAGTTGTTGATGGAATGATATACGATACCGAAGACTACAGCTCGGAGTTGATTGGAAACAATTTTAACACTCCATTTGCAAATATTGATGTTAAAGATATTGAAGATATTACTATTATTAAAGATGGTTCTTCTTTATATGGTACAAAAGGTGCAAATGGCGTAATTTTAATTAGTACTACACACCCAAAAGATTTAACAACCAAATTGGATGTAGCGGTATATAGTGGATTTAATCAACAGCCTAAAAATTTGCCATTACTAAACGCATCAGGCTATCGTTCTTATTTAACGCAATTATTGCAAACAAGGGGCTTAAGCCAAAATCAAATTCAAAATCAGCCGTATAATAATGATAACCCCGCTAATCCTAATTTCTTCACCTATAACAACAATACCAATTGGCAAAATGAGGTAATGGAAAACAGTTACAATCAAAATTACTATATGAAAGTAACCGGTGGAGATAACATTGCAAGGTATGCTTTATCTTTAGGCTATCAGGATGATGGAAGCGTAATTAAAAATTCCGATTTCTCTAAATACAGTATGCGTTTAAATGGAGATTTAAACTTAACTCCGAAGTTAACTTTGCAAGCTAATTTGTCATTTTACTATAACGAACAAAACTTACGTAACCAAGGAAATAACTTTGCTACCACTAGCCCATTATATTTAGGTTTAACCAAAGCACCATTTTTAGCTAAAAACGTATTTGCTGCGGATGGTACAGAATCTCCAAATTTCAGCGGAACAGATATTTTTAATGTAAGTAATCCTGCTGTTTTAGTTTCTGAAAATACAGTAGGTATAAATAGAGCATACCGCTTTTTTGGAAACCTTCATTTTGGATACAAATTTAACGATAATTTAAAGGCGGTAACAATTGCCGGTATAACTTATGATAAAGGCAGAGAAAACTTTTTTTTACCTCAGATAGGTGTAACAAGCGATACATTGAATACAGCAATTGCATTAAATAGATCTGGAAGCGAGATTCAACGTTTGTATAGTATATTTAACGATACTTATTTAGATTACAATAAGAGTTTTAACAGTAAAAATAATTTCAGCTCTCGTTTGGGGCTTCGTACACAAACTAATAGTGCCGAAAGTGATTTTGGACTAGGCTTTAATTCGGCAACAGATGATTTCTTGAGTGTTGGTGCTGGAAGCACAACTTTAAGAAGAGTAGGAGGGATTTTAGGAGATTGGAATTGGTTAAACCTTTACATGGCTAATAGCTACAGTATTGCCAGCAAATATTTCTTTGCGTTAAATTTAGCTTTAGATGGCTCTAGTAGGTTTGGCAAAAATGCACAAAATGGCGCAGTAGGTATTGGCGAAAACAAGTTTGCTTTTATGCCTTCTATTGGTGCTGGTTGGCTAATTTCTTCTGAAGATTTTATGGCTAACAATAAATTTATAGATTTCTTGAAATTAAGAGCTTCTTATGGTATTACTGGTAATGATGATATAGGAAATTATGCAGCAAGATCATATTATGTTTCTCAGAATTTAGTTGGTGTACAAGGTTTAGTTAGAGGAAACATTGGTAATTCAAGTTTACAGTGGGAAGCAGTAAAGAAAATAAACCTTGGTTTAGATTTAGCAGTATTAAAAGAGAAGTTAAGTTTAACATTTGATGTATTTTCTAACAGAACCAGCAACATGGTGATTTTTGAATCTGTTAATTCATTTACAGGTTTTGATTTTGTGATAAATAATAGTGCAGGTATGCGCACCAATGGTTATGAAGTTTCTGCAAATAGTAGGGTTTTAGGTAAAAAAGATGTGAAGTTAGATTTAGGTTTTAGCATTTCTCAATACAGAAATCAAATCACTTCTTTACCATCAGGCCAGTTTTTAACTCAATTTGGAGGTGCAACTTACATCACCAAAGAAGGACAAGACGCTAATCTTTTTTACGGCTTAACCAGTAATGGAATTTTTAGAACAAATGCTGAAGCTGCAGCATCAGGTTTACAAAGAAGATTACCTAACGCTTCATTAGTTCCTTATCAAGGCGGTGATGTTAGGTTTGTTGATTTAAATGGTGATGATGTGATTGATGATGAAGACAGAACAGTTATCGGAAATCCAAATCCAGATTTTATTGGAATGTTTAATAGTGCAATTAGCTATAAAAATTTTAGTTTAAATGCCATGTTTAATTTTTCCGTAGGTAATGATTTATACAATGGAACTAGAAATGTTTTAGAGGGTATGAGAGGTTTTGAAAATCAAACTCAGGTTGTTTTAAACAGATGGAGAGCTGATGGACAGGTGACTAATACGCCAAGAGCTAATTGGGGAGATCCAATGGGTAATGCACAATTTTCTGATCGTTTTGTTGAAGACGGTTCTTATTTAAGATTAAGAACCATTGCTTTGAGTTATAACATCCCTGTAAAGGATAAATTAATTAAAGGAGCAAAGATTTACATAACAGCAAACAACCTGTTTACATTAACAAATTATTTAGGTTACGATCCTGAATTTAGTGCTAACTCTGCATTATTCGCTCAGGGTGTGGATACAGGTTTAATCCCACAAGTTAGAACGTTTCAATTAGGTTTCAAATTAGGCCTGTAAGCCTATCATACTTTTTATTATAGAAATGATGAAATTAAAATTAAATACAAAAAAATGGTTAGTAGTAACTGCGGTAACATTAGCTTTTACTAGTAATATCTCTTGCAAAAAGTTTTTAGAGGTAGAACCTAAAGACAGGTTAGTGCAAGAGCAGGCTTACAGAAACGTTTTTGATGCCGATGCTGCTGTATATGGTGTTTATGGAAAGTTTATGGATTTAGCCAGCCAGTATGTTATACTTAACGAGTTAAGGGCCGATTTAATGTCGGTTACGGTAAATTCAGATCCTTTTTTAAGGCAAATTAGCAATCATGATGTTACTTTAGACAACCCTTATGCAAGCCCTAAAAAGTATTACGAAGTGATATTAAATTGTAATGATGTTTTAGCAAATTTCGACATCATGTTAAAAGACAACAAATTTACTTCTGATGAGTACAACCAGCGTTACTCTGATGTAGCATGTATTCGTTCTTGGGTTTATTTGCAGTTAGGAATCCATTTTGGTACCATTCCATACATAACTGATCCTTTAACAGATATTAATGATATCAAAGATGTGTCAAAATTTCCAAGAGTAAATTTTGACCAGTTATTAGATATATTAGTTCCATTTGTAGAAGGCTTGCCTTATAAAAATACCTATGCATCAAACTCATCTTTAATTACAACAGTAGATGGCTATCCAACCGCTAAATTTTTTATTAATAAGCAATGTTTAATTGGCGATTTAAATTTATGGAAAGGTAATTATAACAGAGCTGCAACTGCGTATAAAGCGGTAATGACAAGTTTCGAAAATACTGGTAATGATAATGACAGATACGATCTTTATAAAGTAAGATTTGCAGATGTAGCCACAAATAATGACATAGCAGTAGGTTATATACGTTTTAGGGAACAAGACACTAGAGCTTTAATCAACAGTACTACCCAAGGCTGGAAATCTCTGTTTGCTAGACAAAGAGATAATTTATGGAACCAAGAGTGGATTTGGGCGCTACCATTTAGCAGAAATTTTCAACCAACTAATCCCTTTGTAGATTTATTTTCTATACAGGGGGGTAAATACCTACTAAAGCCTTCTCAACAATCTATAGATAATTGGAATGCACAAACTCAAAGAAATGGAATAGTTGGCGATGTAAGAAAAACTTTTAGTATCAACGAAAATTTTGGAAGACCGGTGGTAATGAAATATTTATACAATTACTTAGACGATATAACATTTTTACCACGTGTACTTTTTGAAAAAGAAGGCAACTTCTTTTTATACAGAGCTGCAACATTACATTTACGTTTTGCAGAAGCAGCCAATAGAGATAATAGACACAGGTTAGCAAATGCTTTATTAAATGATGGGATTAAATATGAATTTGATCCTACTCCATCTAACGACAGGAATAGAAATGTAACTAATATTCAACAAACGTTTGATGTACCCCCTTATAATTTTGATGCTAGAGATGGTGATTTCCCAAGCTTTAGAGCTACATGGCATAGAAATGTAGGTTTAAGAAATAGAGCTTATGTACCTCGACTAGCTGTGGTAGGTGATAGTACTACCAACATAGAATCTAGTTTAATTGCTGAAGCAGGATTAGAATTAGCTTTTGAAGGTAACCGTTGGGGAGATTTAATGCGTATAGCTAGAAGAAGAAATGAACCAGCATTTTTAGCTGATAAAGTTTACCAAAAGTTATTAAAAGAGAATAATCCGAACGCATCAGCGGTTCGTACAAAATTAATGGATCAAAACAATTGGTATTTACCTTTTAAGTTTGATTAGATTTTTGTAATCAAATAAAAAATAATATGATAGAACCGGACACTAATCCGGTTTTATTATTTCATATCACTTATACTATTTAATAATTATATGTTTAAGGTTAAAAGTAGTTTAATATTTCTATTACTATTTTTTTGCATCAATCTAAATGCTCAAAATTTTGATTTTATGTCTCCTCAGCATAAAATAACTTTAGTTTACCATCGAAATTCAGCCAAATTAGACTCTATTTTAGCGCACACTTTAGCTAAAGATATTTTTACTATAACTGGTTATCAACCTCAGGTTTTAAATAGTTTGGCTCAGGCTAAAGGAAATATTATCGTTTTAGAAAACGCTGATGAACTTTCTTATTTCAAACAATCTAATGCAAGTCAAATAAGAAATCAATGGGAAGTTTTTTCTATAAAAACTCTGCAAAAACCAAACGCTAAAATAAATAAAGCTCTAATTATTACCGGTAGCGATAATAGAGGTTTGGCTTATGGAGTTTTTCATCTTTCAGAAAAATTAGGGATTAATCCATGGTATTATTGGGCAGATGTGCACACAGAAAAGAAAAGTACACTTTCTATTGCTATTAAAGACACCATTTCTAAAACACCATCTGTTAAATACCGCGGGGTATTTTTAAACGATGAAGATTGGGGTTTAAGACCTTGGGCGGCAACTCAAATAGATAAAGAGCTAAATAATATTGGACCAAAAACTTACGCCAAAATATTTGAACTTTTATTGAGATTAAAAGCAAATATGATTTGGCCTGCCATGCACCCTGGTACAAAAGCATTTTTTAATGTGCCAGGTAATTTAGAAATGGCGCAACATTACAATATCATTATTAGTACCTCACATGCCGAGCCTATGCTAAGAAATAATGTAGATGAATGGAGTGAGCAAACCATGGGGCGATTTAATTATTTAACAAATAAAGAGAAAATTCAAGATTATTGGAAAAACAGAATATTAGAAAGTAAAAAAAATGAAGTGATTTATACCATGGGTATGCGGGGTGTACATGATAGTGGAATGGAAGGTGTGAAATCAAATAAAGAAGCGGTACCACTAACAGAACAAGTAATAAAAGACCAAAGACAAATACTTGCCGATGTTTTAGGAAAAAATTCCATTCCACAAGCTATTACACTTTATAAAGAAGTTTTAGATATTTATGATCTGGGTTTAATAGTACCTGATGATGTGACTTTGGTTTGGCCAGATGATAATTATGGTTACATCAGAAGGTTAAACTCTCCCGAAGAGGCAAAAAGAACCGGTGGTTCTGGCGTTTATTATCATGCCTCATATTGGGGGCGTCCGCATGATTATTTATGGTTAAGCACTATACCAGCAGGTTTAATGTGGAAAGAAATGCTGAAGGCTTATCAAAATAACTCGAAAAAGATATGGGTTTTAAATGTTGGAGATATCAAACCTGCTGAGTATCAAACTCAATTATTTATGGATATGGCTTATGATATATCTCCTTTTCAAAATAATAATTATTTAATTCAACACCGTAAAAACTGGTACGAAAGTATTTTTCCAAATCAAGGTAATTCTATAGCTAATTTAATGAACGATTACGAGCAGCTTGCCTTAGAAAGAAAGCCAGAATTTATGGGATGGAGTCAAACTGAACCCACTACAAAAATAGCATTTACAGCGTATAACCATTTCTACTATGGCGATGAAGCTCAGCAACGTTTAAATAAATATCAAAATTTAGAAAACAGGGCATTGCGAATTGCTGATAAACTAGCTAATCAATACAGAGATTCGTACTTCGAATTGGTTAAATATCCGGTAATCGCATCATCTAACATGAGTAAAAAGTTTTTATATCGTGATAAAGCTGTTTTATATGCAAAACAAGGTAGGTTGTCTGCTATAAAATATAAAGATTCTACAGATTTAGCTTATCAAAACATAGCTAAACTTACCCAATATTTTAATGATAGTTTAGCAAACGGTAAATGGAAAAATATGATGTTTATGACACCAAGAAAACTTCCAGTCTTTGACAATCCTAAAATATTGTTAAATCCTGTAAATTCTAAATCTAATTGGGGTTTAATTACCGAAGGGCAAACAGAACTTGATGATAAATTAGATACATTAATATTACCAAATTACTATGAATCAAAAAATCAAAAGTTCTTTGTAGATATATTTCTAACAAAAGATAGCGCTCTTCATTGGGAATTATTTGCAGATAAAGCAGGCTTAAAATTTTCTGTAAAAGCTGGTCATTTATCAAAAGAGGGTAAAACACAAGAAAGAATTTGGATAAGTTTAGAGGACAATTTTGTTTTTGAAACAAAGCAAGAAATTCTACTAACAATTAAAACATCTTTTGGTACAAAATACATTAAAATTAATGTTTTAAATCACACAAATTCCACCACTGATAAACTAGTTTTTCAAGAAATGAATGGATATATCTCCATATATGCAGAAAATTATACTGAAATAAAATCATCAAAAAACAAATATTGGCATTTGATAAATGGCTTAGGTTATACCCAAAAAATAATGGAAAGCGTAATGAAGGGTCATTCACAAGACGATGCCGTTTTATCTTATCAATTTATAAATACCTCATTAGCTAAACCCATTGTGTCTGTTTTCACTGTGCCAAATCATCCTTTAAATAAAAATTACAGCTTAAAATATGCGATTAGCGTAGATAATGGCGATTGGATTATCAAAGATTTTGCAACTAAAGACAGAAATAACGAATGGAAACAGAATGTTTTAAGTAATATTTCTATCCAAAAAATAACATTGCCAGAATTAAAACCAGGTAAACACATTTTACAATTTAAAATGATAGACCCTGGGGTAATGTTAGATAGAATGATTTTAGATTTTGGAGGGTTTAAACCAGCTTATTCTACAATAGCCGAAACAAAATGATTTCAGTAAGTGTAAAAAAACTAAATTTTTTAATCAATTATTATTTTTTAACTACTAGCATATTATTTACAATACAACAATAAAACTTTATGAAACGAATAATTTTTCTAACACTTTTAATTTTAATCGATTTTCAAATATCTGCACAACAAAAAATAGAAATTAATCTAAAAACAAATACCAATATAACACCGCCTTCTTACGGTTTATTTTTTGAAGATATTAATTTTTCTGCTGACGGTGGTTTGTATGCTGAGTTAGTGAAAAATAGATCTTTTGAGTTTGACAAACCTTTAATGGGTTGGAAAGAACTTAACAAGAACACTCAAAATCAGGTGTTAATTATTAATAGAAGTTTGGAGAAAATTAATAATAACCGTTACGCACATATTGTTTTTAATAATGATAAAAAGACTTTTCAATTAATGAACGAAGGGTTTAGAGGAATGGGTTTTCAACAAAATGAAAGTTATATTTTTTACATCACAGCAAAAACAAAAACTCCAGATATAAGCCTAAAAATTGATTTGCTTTCCGCTGATGATCAATCTTTAGGTTCGGCTACTTTAACAAAAATCGGAAAAGATTGGAAAGAATATAAAGTAACGGTTAAATCTAATGCAAATGCAGAAAAAGGAAAATTAGCTATTTCTTTTGTTGGAAATGGCAGTATAGATGTAGATATGGTATCTCTTTTTCCACAAAATACATGGAAAAACAGAGAAAAAGGCTTGAGAAGGGATTTAGTAGAGGTATTAAATGAATTGCAACCAGGTTTTTTAAGATTTCCTGGCGGATGTATTGTAGAAGGAAGAGATTTATTAAATCGCTATCAATGGAAAAATACCATTGGCGATATTAATGATCGCAGGTTGGAGATAAATCGTTGGAATACAGAATTCTCACATCGCTCTGCACCAGATTATTTTCAGTCTTTTGGTTTAGGTTTTTACGAGTACTTTTTACTTTCTGAAGATATTGGTGCTGCACCGTTACCTATTCTAAACTGCGGTATGGCCTGCCAATTTAACACTGGCGAAGTTGTAGCTATGAACGAGCTTGAGCCGTACATACAAGATGCTTTAGATTTAATTGAATTTGCAAATGGTGACAGCAATACCAAGTGGGGGAAATTAAGGACAGAAATGGGACACCCCGCTTCTTTTAATTTAACGCTATTAGGGGTAGGAAACGAACAATGGGACGTTCAATACATAGAGCGTTATGCTGCATTTGAAAAAGTATTAAAAGCCAAACACCCAGAAGTTAAGTTAATAGCCGCTTCTGGCCCTTCACCAGACGGAGAAAGATTTGAATATGCTTGGCAACAACTCAAAAACACCAAAGTAGATTTATTAGACGAACATTATTATCAAAACCCTGAATGGTTTTTTAAAAATGCCAATAGATATGATAATTACGATAGAAAAGGACCTAAAGTGTTTGCTGGAGAATATGCATCGCATATTAAAGATGTTAACCCCGCGGAAGGAAAAAACTCTTGGCTAAGTGCTTTATCAGAGGCGGCATTTATTACGGGGTTAGAGCGAAACGGAGATATAGTTACCATGGCTTCTTATGCTCCTTTAATGGCTCATGTTAATGCTTGGCAATGGAGACCAGATTTAATTTGGTTTGATAATTTAAAAGCCGTAAAAACTGCAAATTATTTTGTGCAAAAAATGTATGCTTTAAATAGAGGAGATAAAGTGGTAGATATATTAATAAACCAAAAACCATTAATTGGACAAGATAGCTTATATGCCAGCTCAACTATAAATCAAACTGCTAAAAAGTTATTTATTAAAATAGTAAATACAAAATCTACAGCGCAACAGGTTTTATTTAAAATTAATGGAGCTAAAAAATTAAATCTTTTAACAGAACAAATACTTACTGCTAATAATTTAAATGATTTTAATGGGATAGATGAGCCTGATAAGATTAAACCGTTAAATAATTCAATATACAAATCTGTTAAATCAGAATTTAAGAAAACATTAAAGCCATATAGTTTTACCATTTATACTATAGATTTTTAGTTTAATAAAGTTTTTGTTTTTTAATAGCAACAAATTTTGTTTAAAAACCATTATAAATTATGTTAAAATTTTTGAAGACTTCGATCAAATACTCATTACAGTTATTTATTGTCTTTTTAATCGCAAACAATGTATTAGGTCAAAATTTAAACATTAAAAATGATACATTTTGGAATACCGCAGATGGTAAGCCACTTTACAGCCAAGGAGGTGGTATTTTTAAATTTAAAGATCCAAAAACCGGATTACAAAAATATTTTTGGTACGGTGTACAGTATAAAGAAGCAGATATTTACAGGCATAACCCTGCGGTTACAAATAAAAATGCCTCCTTTCAATCTGTTACCTGCTATAGCTCTACAGATTTGGTTAATTGGGTTTTTGAAGGCGATGTGCTTACAGAGCAACAGTTATTCAACAATCGTAAACCAACATGGGTTGGTAGATTGGGCGTGGCTTATCTTAAAGAACAAAATAAATATGCTATGGTTATTCAGTTAGGGAATAAAGTTCTTTTTGCTGTTGCAGGTACACCAACAGAGACCTTTAAATATCAACAAGAAATTGATATGACCAGCATGATTGGGACTTCAAACACTGGCGATCAAACAGTCTTTACAGATGAAGATACAGGGAAATCTTACTTGGTATATTCTTATGGTAACGGCAGAAATAAAATTTACATCTCGGAAATAGGATTAAAAGATGGAATGGTGAATTTGTTAGATTGTAACAAAATTTTTGAAGGTGAAAGTAGAGAGGGCAATTGCTTATTTAAGTATAAAAATAAATTCTACATGAGCGCTTCTAATATTTATGGATGGGATGGCTCTTTTGCCTATTATTTAGTGGCTGATAATATTCTTGGACCATATATGCCCACCAATAACATGCAAATAATGGATGGTTGTACAGAAGATTTCGCCCATGTATCACAAACTGGATTTTTTTATACCGTAAAAGGAACAGCCCAAGAAACTGTCATATATTGTGGAGACCGATGGTCTAATTTTGCAGGTAATGGTTTAGGTTACAATCAATGGGTGCCATTATCTTTTACTGGCGTAAAACCTTATTTTAACTCCATAAGCTCTTGGAGTTTAAATGAAAAAACTGGCAATTGGAAAGTTAATGATGATAACAATTATGTAAAAAATGGAAGCTTTGAAGCAGATAGGAGATCTATACCAAGCAAGGTTAAACCACTACAACAACAGCTAACCGGTTGGGCATCTAAAGTTATTAAAGGAAATTCAATAAATCTAGACTCTGCCATTTCTCCCCAATTAAATCATTTTAACAATACTATAGATAGAAAAACAGTAATTGGAGAAAAAAGCCTTAACATAAGCGATAAAGTGAATTTTAAAAGAATTGTGACTCAAGTTATAGAATCTTCGCCTTATGTAAAATTACATGATGGTAAATATGTGCTTACCGCAAAGGTGAAAAATAGTGCTGGTTTTTCTAAGCTATCTATGTTTGCTATTTCTAATGGAAAGTTAATAAGTTATATAATTAAGGAAGAGAATAAATCTTGGAAAACTGTTACAATAGACAATATTAGTGTAAGTGGTGGTAGGGTAGAAATTGGTTTTAAAGCAGATGCTAAGGCTAACTCTTTCTGTTACATAGATGATGTCTCTTTAGTGAAAATGGGAACCAACTAATTTATTTTTTTAAATGATAATTGATGAAGATGATTGTTCTTATTGTGCTTAATTAAAAGCTTCCTATACATTTCCTAAAATATAATCAGGATATCAAAAAAAAATCTTTTAATCTATTTCATATCTGTCCGAACAATTTCCGATTTCGTAAAACGGAATTATTAACTAATTGATTTACAGTTA
>NZ_JBHULV010000050.1:0-102702 GCF_042684645.1 Pedobacter alpinus | reverse complement strand
TGCTACGCATTAGAAAAAATAACCTTTTTAACAGATCTTAAAATCCTATTGCGTAATTTGGGTTTATTTAAACACAAAGTTCGCGGAGTTTTTACACAGAGAAACACTGAGTTAATTTTGTAATAATCAATCCAGAACCTGATTCTAAAACACAAATAAGATTCAAAACCGAAGTGAATTCTCTATAATCAAAAATTTCATGTCCCAAAATGTCCCACGTTTTTGGAACGTGTCCGTTTTTTTGGTTTTATTACCCATGTTTTTGGAACGTGGGAACTTTTTACCCACGTTTAATTCCTCTTTTTTGAGCAGCTTATAAAGCTTCAAATTGATATAGATGACATCTTTTCCCTTAGTTTTAGAAACTAAAATCCCTAAATCCTCCAAAGACTTTAGCAATAGCAGTATTTTCAATTCTGTAAGTTTTTGAATTCTTCTTGGAACTTGTCGGCATTGTCTTGATGGAGGCTCACAACAAATTTTTCCCTACCAAACCTTACTGAACTTAAAAGTATATTGTTTTGATCAAATATTAATTTATTTGTCTTTCGTAGATACTGGGCGGACTAGCAATAATATGATCGTTCCTTTCTACAATGATTTCCCACTCCATTTTTTCAAGAACTTGTTTACTGATTTCCCTATTTTTATATACGTTTCCACCATTTATTTTAATAAGCCTATACGGATTCTTGAAATAGAAGAAAAAGAAAACTGCAAATGCTAAAGCAACCAAATTAGACATGACTTCACCAAAAAGGTCTTTCTTCAACATTGAATGCTGAATTGTATAAGAAAGAGTTAGGGCCGGAACAATAAAAATAAAATATGAATTAACCAAGATTTGAAAAATTCTATAGGTCAAACTAATTTGAAAAACAGCTTTGTTTTCAACTTTACTTCTATCTACATCAAGGTTACTGAACATAATTGAAGATGTTTGTTGTCTGGAATTTTGATTAATAACGTTTTGCAGCTACCCGAAGGGCGGGACTTTTACCACAAAACTTGATTTGAAAAACTAATGTTTGATTAACCACAAAACTGTCTTTGGAACACGAAACCCCGCCTTTTGGGTAGGTGTTGTTAGCAAACGTTTTCCATCTATAAGTGGTCTGCTATTATTTCTTTTAATTGGCTTTGACTAATAGGTTTTATTAAATAATTACTTGTCAAACTATATTGTTTTGCTTTTTCAATGTCAGCATCACTATTTGAGCTGGTAAGTATATAAATCGTAATAGTATCTTCAGTTGGTATTTTCGTAAACTCATCTAAAAACTGCCATCCATCCCAAACGGGCATATTTAAATCCAAGAAGATTATTTTTGGAAGTGTCTCTTTGTTAGTTATTAGTTCCTGTAGCGTGTGAAACGCATCTTTTCCATTATTGCAAACGATTATTTTTTCAACATGACCCGATAGCTCAATATATTTTTTTGTAATAAATACATGCATTGGGTCATCATCCACTATGCATACTAAATCTATTTTTTTCATAATCTATTTTTTTAATGTTATTTTAAAAGTTGTACCTATGTTTATTTCGCTTTCTACGGATATTTTACCGCCCATACTTTCTAATTGGTTTTTGGTAATGAACAATCCCACGCCTCTCGAATCATCATGACGATGAAAAGTCTTATACATGCCAAAGAGTTTATCTCCATGTCTCTTTAAGTCAATGCCAAGACCATTATCTTGAAAATACAAGGTTAGGGTTGTTTTATCTTCTTCACAATAAATTCTCAAAAATGATTCTCTATCCTCACTTTTGTACTTAATCGCATTAGTTATCATATTTAAAACAATGCTATCAACATAGGCCGCAATTCCTTGGATTTTAACTGTATCAGGAATCTCGTTAAGTATTTTAATTCTTGCTCTACTTATCTGAATTGATAAGCTTTTGATATTTTTTTCAATAACCTTTGATAGTTGAATGTGCTGAAGCTCATCGGTAGTAAGATTTACTTTTACAATTTCTGTTAGGTCATCTACTGTTTGTTTTAGGTTTTCGGCACCCATGTTTAGTAATATCAATAGCTCGTTGCTTGCTAAATCAGGATATTCTAACTGTAACAATTCTATTAAACCAGAAATACCACCGCTATGCGATCTCAAATTATGAGATACTATATGGGCAAAGTTCTTCAATCGGTCATTCTGCTTTTCGGTTATACTTAGTAGGGATCTGATTTCATTTTCTATTTTTTTAAGCTCTGTAATATCAGTAGCTACTCCTAAATAGCCTATAATAGTATTTTCAGTCTCAATTTTATTTATTGAAAGCAAAACAGGAATTATGTGCTCATTTTTGCTTTTATAGCTCCATTCTTTTGTGTTTGGCTGACCAATTTTAGCTTCATAAACAAAGGTTTCAAAACCACGTATTTCCTTTTCATACTTTTCAGAAAGTGCTTTGCTTTCATTTTCAACTTCTTCAGGCAGATGAATAATAGCTGGTGTATGTTTCCCCACTAATTCTTCTGCTTTATAACCAAGCATTTTTTCTGCTCCTGAGTTGAAAAGTGTAATTTGTCCTTCCGTATCCATGGCAATAATAGAAACCTGCTTACTGGCATCTAATACAGCCTGTAAGTTTGAAATAGCTTCCCTCAATTTTCTTTCGGCTTCTTTTTCCTGGCTAATGTCTCTTACCAATGACCATATTAGCTTTTTACCCTCTGTATCTTTTACCACAACACCTTGCAGTGATACAGGATATCTTGAACCGTCTTTACGGATATACTCTTTTTCAAACATTTCGTATTTGCCTTTATCTTCCATTTGTTGAAGAGCAATGGCTTCAAGGTTTTCGTACTCTTTTGGAGTTACATCCCAATAACTAAGTGATAAAAACTCCTTTTTTGTATACCCTGTTGGCTCAATAAGTTTGTCATTTACATCAATAAATCGCCCTGTATCATAATCATTTAATGCTATTCCGATAGGTGAAAGATTGTAAAACGATGAAAGCAGATTTTTTTGGTAGTTTAATTCCTCTTCCTGTTTTTTTCTTTTAGAAATGTCAATGATTTGAGAAATAAAATAAAGAATTTCACCCTCTGTATCTTTTACAACCGATACAGCAAGTATGATATGGACAAGATACCCTTTCTTATGAAAATATCTTTTTTCCATTTGATAATGGCTTCTCTTTCCTTCAATCACTTCATTGAGCAAAGCTTGGTCAGTATGTAAGTCATGTGGGTGGGTGATATCCTGAAAAGTTAGATTTAACAATTCTTTTTCGGGGTATCCTACAATTTCACAAACCTTTTGATTCACTTTAAGCCATTGACCTTTTGGGCTAATTATAGCCATACCCACAGCAGCGTTTTCAAAATTTCCCCTGAAGGCTTCTTCACTAATCCTTAGAGTTTCTTCTTTTAGTTTTCTGTCAGTGATATCTTGAATATAGCCATGCCATAAAATGCTTCCGTCGGGCTTTCTTTGAGGTGTAGCATTGCCTTGGAGCCATTTAGTATCGCCCGAGGGCAATATCACCCTATATATGTCTGTCCATGGTGTTAAGTTATTTGCCGACTCCTGAATGGTTTTACTTACTTTCTCTAGATCATCTGGGTGAATGACTTTAAAGGCAGAAGATGCATCATTACTAACCTGTTCTGATGTTACGCCATATATACTTTCTATTCCAGGGCTAGTATAGGGAAAACAAGAAGAGCCATCTGGGTTGAGTTGAAATTGATAAATAGCTCCTGGAATATGATGACCTATTAACTCAAACCTTTCAAGCACTTCATTTTTTAGTTGTTCTGCTTCTTTTCTTATGCTTATATCTTGATGGGTGCCATACATCCACAAAGGTTTTCCGTCTTCTGTCCATTCAAATACTTTTCCACGGTCATAGACCCAAACCCAATGTCCATTTTTATGTTTCATCCGGGCTTCAAACTCATAGAATTCAGATTTCTTCTCAAAACAAGCAGTTAGTCTTTTGCCGGATTCTTCCAAGTCATCAGAATGTGCCAGTTTCATCCATGTTTCTATACTTATTGGTGCCAGCTCCTCAAGGGTGTAGCCTACAATTTCTGCCCATCTCTCATTAAATACTGTTGCTCCTGTTTGTACATTCCATTCCCAAGTCCCTACGTTTGTACCCTCAATCAATGATTTATACCTTAACTCATTGTTTTTGAATGATGTAATTTCGTTATGAATGCCAAGCATGCGAACGGGCTTCCCATTTTCATTTCGTATGGCATTTCCTTTACACCTTATCCAAACAATATGTCCATCTTTGTGTCTGTAGCGTACAATCTGATCGTAAGGATGATTTTCATCAGACAGGTGTTTATTAAAATTATCTATGGCTAGCTTTAAATCGTCTTTGTTTATGATATCTTGCCAAGCACTGGGGTTATGAGGCATTTCATCTGGATTGTAGCCTAGTGTTTTCCAAAACACGGGGTTCATCCATTCGTTTTCTGGTTTTTCTAAATCCCAAAACCATAAACCATCTAGACAAACGTTTTGAATAAAATCAAATATTTTGTCGTCTTTTTTTAATAAATTATATAACTCTTCTTTTAGGTAATAATCTTTGTCTATATGGGATATATTAACTTTCATTGGGTTTTATTAAATGTTTGCTAACTAGTAAATATACGCTACTCTGTAGCGCATGTTTTTCAAATATGTAATGCAATTTAACATTTATTTAAAAATACAAACTTCCTATTTCACTTTTAATTAAATAACTATAAATCTCAATTATTTACACTTACCAAAGAAGTTTTTTGTCATTTAACCGCTTATCCTAATACTTAAACCACGGTTAGCAAATACTTATCCTACGTTAATATTACGTTTATCCTACGATTAGAAGATTATTATGGTGTATTTATACAGGCTTTAGGCTTACAGCTAAAATTAGTACAGAGATTTATTATAAACCTAATCGTTAAGTTATAATTTCTTCACTTCAATAAAATTTAGGTTCCTCCAAAATATTTTTCAAAAAGAGGTTAAAATTTCCACAAACTAAAGGGACTTAACAGGGAGATTACAGGTTTCACTACCCTGATATCTCCTTATAATTTATGTTTTTATTTATTTTTTGTTAAGAATAAATCATGGAGACGCTAAAAGAAACCTCATGACTTTAAAAAGTCATGAGAATATTTTTCACAAACAAAAGAATCCGCTTACCTGTTTCCGGTTTATAGCAGCTCTAAAAGCTGAGTGGCTGATGTTCTTTAAATATTATAGCCAAAAAATGGCTTTTCTTGATAAGGAAGGTTCTAGTGTTTGGTAGTAAAAATAAAAAGCACAGGAAATCAAGAGACAAAATCCGCCTTGATCAATCGTCTTTTGCTTTGTGAAGTTTTAAGAATATTGATAAAATTTATTAGAGCGAATATTGATTTAACTGCCTTTGGTACCTCTAATCATTTGCTCTAAACCATCCCACATTTCATCAGTTACTATTTCTAAACCATTCATTTGCCCGGCACCTTGTAACCACTCACCTCCATCTATAGTAATAACCTCGCCATTTATATATCCAGAAAAATCTGATAATAAATAAGCTGCTAAATTTGCTAATTCTTGGTGCTCTCCCACTCTTTTTAAAGGCACTCTGTTTTTAAAATCAAACTTTTTAGCCATATCTCCTGGTAATAACCTATCCCAAGCACCTTTTGTAGGAAACGGTCCTGGAGCAATTGCATTACACCTAATTTGATAATGGCCCCATTCGGCAGCTAAAGACCTTGTCATTGCTAAAACACCACCTTTTGCACAAGCAGATGGCACTACATAACCAGAGCCTGTAAAAGCATAAGTGGTTACGATATTTAAAATACTAGCAGGTTGTTTTTCTTTAATCCAATGTTTACCAAAAGCCAAAGTACAATTTACTGTTCCTTTTAAAACAATATCTATAATGGTACTAAAAGCATTTGCTGATAGTCTTTCTGTTGGTGAGATAAAATTTCCGGCAGCATTGTTTAATAAACCATCAACAGTTTTAAAGCGATCCAAAGTTGCATTTAAAACATTTTCTACCTGTTCTGCTTCTCTCACATCGCAAGCAACTGCTAAAACCTTACCGCCAGTTTTCTCTTCTAACTCCTCAGCAGTTTTTTGTAAAACATCAAGCTTTCTCGATGTGATGACCACATTTGCGCCTAATTGAAGTAAATAAGTACTCATAGCTTTACCCAAGCCAGTACCACCACCTGTTACTACATAGGTTTTATTTTTTAGTGCATTGTCTCTTAACATTGGTTCGTTATACATTTCGCTTTATTTAAATTGGTTTAAAACCTAAAGAATTTTACTTTAAGGCTTGTTTAATTACATTTTATTGGTTTAAAAATGCCACAATAATAAATATATCTAAAATATGCGCTAAAGCAAAAAAAGATTTTTTCCTCTCAAAAAAACCTTTTATCATCAAAACATTTAAAAAACTTCTATTTCATTGGAACTTCTATGATTAACACCTTTGAAGCAGTTTTAGCATGGATACTAACCTTTTCAATTTCATAAATACCAATAGCATCTCTTTTATTCAAATTTTTATCTTCAACCACTATATTCCCTTCTAAAAGAAATATATAAACACCATTTTCGGGATTATTTAATTTATAATCTAAGCTCAAATCAGCATCTAAATTACCTAGAGAAAACCAAGCGTCTTGTTTTATTGTAATTGATCCGTCATTTTCATCTGGAGATACAACTGTTAAAAACTTATTCGTTTTGTCTGCTTCGTTAAAAGATACTTGCTCGTACCTTGGCTCAATATCCTCAACTTTAGGGAAAACCCAAATTTGAAGAAAATCTACAGGTTCTGTTTTTGAGGCATTATATTCTGAGTGCTTAATACCAGAGCCAGCAGACATAATTTGCACATCTCCAGATTTAATAATTTCCTCTCTACCCGTACTGTCATTATGTTTTAGCGCTCCAGATAATGGAATACTTACTATTTCCATATTTGCATGTCCGTGTGTGCCAAAACCCATAGATTGCTCTACGTGGTCATCATTCAATACCCTAAGTAAACCGAAATTCATTTTTTCGGGGTCGTTAAATGCTCCAAAACTAAATGAATGATAGCTTTTTAACCAACCAAAGCTATTAAAGCCTCTTTCTGTTGATGGATGAAATATAGTTTTCATGATTTCAAAAATTTAATAATACATGTTTAAACATACAAATTTTATTCCAATTGTTAAATGTGTATTTTTGTGGCTGATATCTTAGCTAATTATGAAAGAAAAAGTAATATTATTAGGTGCAAGCGGACTAATTGGCAGTTACTTGTTGCCCTTACTGTTAAACAGTGATGCTTTTGAGGAAGTGAATGTATTTGTTAGGAAAAGGCTAGAGATGTCTCATCCTAAACTAAAGCAAACTTTGACAGATTTTAATAATCTTAATCAATTAGATAAAGATATTACTGCTTCTCAAATATTTTGTTGCTTGGGTTCTACAAAAAGTAAAACTCCAAATACAAAAGATTACAGAAAAGTGGACTATGATATTCCTTTACATTTTGCCAAGCAAGGTATTGTCAGTGGTTTAAAAAGATATCATTTAGTAAGCTCATTAGGTGCAAATTCAAAATCGAACAACTTTTATACAAAACTTAAAGGTGAAATAGAAAATGCTATTAAAGCGTTACCTATTGAAGAAATAAATATTTACCAACCATCATTTTTAAGAGGCGAAAGAGAAGAAAACAGACCTTTAGAAAAACTAATGTTACCAATAATGAGTTTAGTTGATTTAGTATTGGTTGGTCCGTTACAAAAATATAAAAGCATTGAGGCTGAAGATGTAGCTAAAGCAATGTTTAATGAATCAATTAAAAATAAAAGAGGCATCTTTGTGCACAATTCAGAACAAATTAAAAAATTAGTGTGAGTATAGTATCAGCAGAACAATTGAGCCATGCATTTAATGATTATTGGCTATTTAAAAATTTAACTTTTGGGCTACAACAAGGGCAAAGAGTTGCTTTAGTTGGCGTAAATGGAGCAGGAAAATCAACCTTATTAAAATTATTAGCAGAAAAAATAAAACCTACCGAAGGAAAGGTAGTAAAAGCGAAGGACATTAGATTTGGATATTTAGAACAAGATCCAAAATTTGAAGCCGGACAAAGCATTAGTGATTTTATATTTAGTTTAGACAACAGACAGCAACAAATTATTAGAGAATACGAAGAGCTGTTGGAAAAAGAGAATCCGGATATTGATGAAATAAATAGGCTTACAGAGGAACTAAGCAATTTGGAGGCTTGGGAATATGAGCATGAAATTAAAACCATTTTAGGCCGTTTAGATATTCATCATCTAGACCAGCAGATAGACACTTTATCTGGTGGGCAGCGTAAAAGATTAAGCCTAGCTAAGCTTTTAATTGACGAACCTGATGTTTATGTAATTGACGAACCTACCAACCATTTAGATATTGATACTATTGAGTGGTTAGAAAGCTATTTGACAACCGGAGGAAAAACCATTTTAATGGTTACCCACGATAGGTATTTCTTAGACAATGTTTGTAATGAAATTATAGAACTTGAAAACGGACAAGTTTATACCTATAAAGGAAAATACGCCTACTATTTAGAAAAAAAGGCAGAACAAGACGCAATTAACAGTACAGTTTTAGCAAAAAACAAGAATTTGCTTAAAAAAGAACTAGAGTGGATGCGAAGAATGCCTCAAGCTAGGGGTACAAAATCAAAAGCAAGAATTGATGCTTTTTATGATTTAGAAGACAAAACTAAAGGGCAGTTTAACAAAGATAGTGTAACTCTTGATATGAAAGTTAGCCGACAAGGCAAGCAAATTTTAGAATTACACCATATTGGTAAAGAGTTTCAGGAAAAAAATATTATCGGTGATTTTAGTTATGTATTTAAAAAAGGTGATAAAATTGGTTTAACTGGGAAAAACGGAACAGGAAAATCTACTTTATTAAATATCATCACCAATGAAATTAAGCCAGATAAAGGAAAGGTAGTTACAGGCGAAACAACTGTTTTTGGGTATTACCATCAATCTGGTTTAAGTTTTGATGAAAGTGAGCGTGTAATCGATGTCGTTAAAAATATAGCAGAGTTTATTACCATGTCAGATGGTAAAACCATTTCTGCATCGCAGCTATTAACACATTTTTTGTTTCCACCTAAAAAACAACATGGTTTTGTAAGTTTACTAAGTGGAGGCGAGAAAAAACGCTTACACCTAATGAAGGTGTTAATTAAAAACCCAAACTTTTTAATTTTAGATGAGCCTACCAACGATTTAGATATCGACACTTTAAATGTATTAGAGGAGTTTTTAGAAAATTACCCCGGTGTTTTATTATTGGTTTCCCACGATAGATACTTAGTTGATAAATTAACAGACCAATTATTTGTTTTAGAAGGAGACGGTAATCTTAGAATTTACAACGGAAACTACTCTTCTTACAGAGAAGATTTAGAAATTGCAAAAGCGCAAGCCAAAGAAAACAAAGCTGCACCTGTTCCTGTTCAACAAAAAAAAGAAACAGTTAAAACTAAACTAACTTATAAAGAGCAATTAGAACTAGAACAATTAGAAGCTGAAATTTCTCACATTGAAATTCAAATTAAATCTTTAACAGAAGATTTGAATAAAGAAGGAAAATCTCATGAAGAGCTTTCAGCGATAGCAAAACTTATAGAAGTAGCTAATAAAAACTTAGAAGACAAGTCTTTTAGGTGGTTAACTTTAAGCGAATAATGAGTGCCGCAAACTGGATTGCATCAATTGGTGTAGGTATATTATTGATCGCCTTCTTTTTAAACATATCAGGAAGGTTAGATAATAAAAGCAAATCTTACGCACTATTTAACGCAATTGGAGGTTTATTGAGTGGCTACGCGTCGTGGATGGTTGACTTTTACCCCTTTGTGATATTAAATCTAATATGGTCTTTCACGGCAACACTAGCTTTGTTTAAAAGCAATGTTCCACGTGAAACAAAATAAATTTAAAACGTGAAAATTATGTTTCACGTGAAACAAGATTAAAATGTTTAAAAAATATAATGTAATAGTTGTAGGTGCAGGTCATGCCGGATGCGAGGCGGCAGCTGGAGCGGCGAATCTAGGCTCTTCTGTCTTATTGGTCACTATGAACATGGGTACCATAGCACAAATGAGTTGCAACCCTGCTATGGGTGGTGTAGCAAAAGGACAAATTGTTAGAGAAATTGATGCTATGGGTGGTCAGTCTGGGATTATATCAGACAAAACCACTATACAGTTTAGAATGCTAAACAGATCCAAAGGGCCTGCAATGTGGTCTCCAAGAGCGCAAATTGATAGAATGCGTTTCGCAGAAGAATGGCGTTTAACTTTAGAACAAACACCAAATGTAGATTTTTGGCAAGACATGGTGTCAGCACTTATTGTTAAGGAAGGGAAAGCTTGCGGAGTGATTACGTCATTAGGAATAGAAATTGAAGCTGATGCTGTTGTTTTAACAAACGGAACATTCTTAAATGGAATTATTCATATCGGTGAAAAAAAGATGGGCGGAGGAAGAACTGCAGAAAGAGCAGCGACAGGAATTACAGAGCAACTGGTTGAATTAGGTTTTGAATCTGGTAGGATGAAAACTGGTACGCCGCCAAGAGTTGATGGAAGATCATTAGATTATTCTAAAATGGAAGAACAATGGGGCGATAGTGATGCTGGGAAATTCTCTTATACAGATACAACAATATCTAAAGAACAAAGGTGCTGCTGGATTACCTATACTAATTCTGAAGTACATGAGACTTTGAAAGAAGGTTTTGAAAAATCTCCAATGTTTACTGGCAGAATTAAAGGACTAGGACCGAGATATTGCCCTTCTATAGAAGATAAAATAAACAGATTTGCGGAAAGGGAAAGACATCAAATATTTGTAGAACCAGAAGGATGGAATACAGTAGAGATCTACGTAAACGGATTCTCAACATCTTTACCAGAAGACGTACAACAAAAAGCATTGAGGCAAATTCCTGGATTTGAAAATGCAAAAATGTTTAGACCTGGTTATGCCATCGAATATGATTTCTTCCCTCCTACTCAATTAAACTTAAGTTTAGAAACTAAACTTATTAATAACTTATACTTTGCCGGCCAAATAAACGGAACTACAGGTTATGAAGAAGCCGCTGCACAAGGTTTTGTTGCTGGTATTAATGCACATCAAAAAATAAATGGTAAAGAGGACTTAATTCTAAAAAGGTCTGAATCTTATATTGGTGTTTTAATTGATGATTTAGTAACTAAAGGAACAGAAGAGCCTTATAGAATGTTCACGTCTAGAGCAGAGCACCGTTTACTATTAAGACAGGACAATGCAGATGAACGATTAACGCCTATTGCTCATAAATTAGGCTTAGTTAATAATGAAAGATTAGAGAAAGTAAATCAAAAAATAGCAAACTCGTTAGCTATCATTCAACACGCAAAAGATGTTTCTGTTGATAAGGACATTGCAAACCCGTTATTAGAGCAGTTAGGAACTAGCACTATTACTCAAAATGCGAGAGTTCATAATTTATTGGGAAGACCACAAATTACCACAGACGACATTAGAAAAATGTCTGCAAAATTTGACGAATACTTAAATCAGTTTGATAGAGAAACCATTGAACAAGCAGAAATAAAAATAAAGTATGATAGCTATTTTGAGAAAGAATTAGAGATTATTGATAAAATGAAAAAGATGGAGGATAAAGAAATCAATTCAGAATTTAACTATCATTCCTTACAATCATTATCAAAAGAAGCTCGGGAAAAGCTAATGAAAATAAAACCAAGAACTTTAGGTCAGGCATCTAGAATTTCTGGAGTTACACCATCAGATATCTCAGTTTTAATGGTTCATATTAGCAGATAAATATAATTATTTGATAATCAATTGTTTGTAAATTTTAGATTTAAAGAAAGAAAAAATATTTTTAATCATAATATTCATAAAAACTAAAAAACTCTTTAAATCAAATAAAATTAAGCTTAAAAAGAAATTAGTGAAAAACACATATAATATAACCCTATTATTTTCAATTTTACTACTTGCAGCTTGCGCAAGTTTGCAAACTCCTGAAGGTGGACCAAGGGATACCACGGCTCCAGAAGTTTTGCAAGAAAAGCCTAGAAACTTAACAACAAATTTTAAAGAAGATAATATTCAAATAACTTTTGATGAATATTTTAAATTAAACAGTGAATTTACAGAAATATCAATTTCGCCGGCTCAAGAGATTCCTCCCCTATTCAAAATAAAACAAAAAAGCTTAATTATTGATTTTAAGGATTCATTAGAAACAAATACAACTTACACCATAAATTTTGGAAAAGCCATACAAGACGTTAATGAATCAAACACACTAAAAAACTATAGTTATGTTTTTGCAACAGGACCTGAATTAGACTCATTACAAATAAAAGGAAAGGTAATAAGTGCTTTAGATAATAAAGAAGTAAAGGACGTAACTGTTTTTATTTTGCCTATTAGCAGAGATTCTATTTTTGGGAAAAAGAAACCATCAATTTATACAATAACAGATAGTGCAGGTAATTTTAGTTTAAAAAACTTAAGAGAAGATACTTATAGAATTTATGCACTTCAAGAAACCGGATCTGATAGAATTTATAATTCTCCAAACGAAGAAATAGCATTTTTAAAAGATTCTATCAATTTAAATAAAGATACATCTGAGATAGTTTTAAAACTATTTAAAGAAATTCCAGAAGTATTTAGAACAACGGAACAAAAACTAGAGAATGATGGGAAAATAAGCTTGATATTCAATAAACCTATAAGCAAACCAAGCTTAACTTTTTTAGGAAATAATGAAATTAAGAACCCAATAATTGACTTTAGCAGCAAAGGTGATACCGTTGGTTTATGGTTAAGAGAAATTACTTTTGACTCTTTAAAAGTGGTTATAAATAGTGATAAAACACCTTTAGATACCATTACTTTTAGAAGAGGCAGTAAAGATGAATACAAAAGAACCATACTATTCAACAACAACCTATCAGATGGTAAAATTGCCCCTTTAAACCCACTAACACTTACCTTCAATTTACCAATTGCAAAAATAGACGAAAGTAAAATATCATTATATGTTGATTCTACTAAACTAAATGGATTACAGATAAAAAAATTACCTCCTTCAGAAAGAAAATACCAACTACAATACAATTGGCAGTTAAAAAAAGCTTACAACTTGGTTTTGGAGGATGGTGCCGTAACAGATATTTATGGTAATACAAACAAAAGTTTAAAATTAGCTTTTGAATTAGATGATGTGGAAGATTACGGAACATTAAGTTTAAAAGTTAGCAAAGCTGACAGTTCAAAAAACTACATTATTCAACTAACTACAGAAAAAGGGGATATTTATAAAGAAAGAAGAATTACCCAAAACACGACTTTAGAATTTAATTATATACCCACTGGTAAGTATTTTATAAAAGTTATTGAGGATATGAATAATAACGGCATATACGATACCGGAAACCTAAGGTTAAAATTGCAGCCAGAAAAAATTTATGTTTTTGATAAAGAAATACTAACAAGAGCAAACTGGGATAGAGAAGAAGCTATTGAAATACCCAAGGTCTTTTAAAATTTTATAAGTCCTAAACATACTTATTCTTGCCTAATTAATATGGTATTATTTGATTTAAATTTCAGATTCAACCATTTTTCAATCCTCTTTATATCAACTATATCCTTTGGTTTACTTCGTTGATAAAGTACCACAGTTACAACTTTCGAACTGTCTGTATTTTCGTTTTTTAAATGTCTACCAATTGATACGTTCTTAAGTTCCGGAAATAAAATAGAAATTTCTTTCAGTGCCTCAGAGTTGTCAATTTTGTACTCCCCAAGCTCCCTTTGCAATTTATTGATTACTATATCTTTTTCTGATATATTTTTATTCTGATTCCCTATTTCTGACAATATTTCGCTTTTTATATCATTTTCATCTTGTCTAATCACCAGTTTTGTTTCCAAAATCCCATACTGAGATAGTCTTTTCTGAAGTTTTATAATCTCGCTAACATTAAATTGCTTTGTCAAAAGTGCTAACTCAACTCTTTTTGGATTAGTGTCGTACATTACATTTTTATAAATAACAATATAACCGTTACTTGTAAATTCGTTATTTATAAATTCTTCTACTTTATGATTGTATTTTTTTTGATTTAAAAGTCTATATGCTAGATAAAAACTTGGAATGGTCATTACTAATATTAAACAGGTAATTCCTAATTTAATACGCTTTTCATACTTAGGATTTAAGCCTGATACCGGTTGGTATTTTAAAAATTTGATGATTAAAAAAGTAGAAAAACAGATAAAAAAACAATTTATAGAATACAAATAAAATGCACCTAAAAAAAAAGAAAAATTTCCTATCGCTAAACCATAACCAGCTGTACAGAGTGGTGGCATTAAAGCAGTAGCTATGGCAACGCCTGGAATTGGATTTCCTTTTTCAACCCTTGTGATTGCTATTACACCTACCAAACCACCAAAAAAAGCAATTAGAACATCATAAATATTAGGAGAGGTTCGAGCTAATATTTCTGATTGAGACTCCTAAAATGGACTCACTAAAAAATAAATAAAAGCCACACTCAAACTTACCAATGTTGCAATTAGTAAATTCTTTCCTGACTTCTTTAATAATTCAAAATCATAAATAGCTAAAGCAAAACCTGCACCTACTATAGGCCCCATAAGCGGCGAAATAAGCATTGCACCGATAATTACAGCAGTAGAGTTTACATTTAAGCCTACACAAGCAATAACAATAGCACATGCTAGTATCCATAAATTAGCACCTCTAAAAGAAATATTAGACTTTACATTTAATAAAACCTTCTCTCTTACATCCTCACCATTATGAAGATTAATAAAATCAAATACTTTAAAAAAATTCATACTTTATTTATGGTAACAATTACTTAAACCAACCAGCATACATCACATAATTATGAGGTAGTTTTTTTAATAATTCTCTTTGCTCCTCAGTAATAGGTTTAATTTTTTTTGCAGGAATACCTGCATACAGATATCCACTTTCGCAAATGGTATTTTCTAAAACAATAGCTCCTGCGGCAACAATTACAAACTCCTCTACTATAGCATTATCCATTACTATTGCACCCATACCCACTAAAACATTATTTTTTAAAGTACAACCATGCACCAAAGCATTATGTCCAATAGAAACATAAGAACCTATAGTAGTTGCAGCTTTTAAATAAGTTGCATGAATTACAGTCCCATCTTGTATATTGGTATAATCACCTATGGTAATGGTATTTACATCTCCACGGATGACCGTATTAAACCATACAGAACAATTTTTACCCATTATTACATCACCAACAATGGAAGCGTTTTCTGCAATAAAACAATCATCGCCCCAAACGGGAGCTTTATCTTTAACGGGGAGAATTAATGGCATATTATAAAATGGTATCTTTTAAAACTTCAGTATGTTTTGGGTAATCTGTTGTATAATGTAATCCCCTACTTTCTTTACGTTCTGTAGCAGATTTTATAACGATATATGAAACTTGGATTAAGTTACGCAACTCACATAATTTTACAGATAATTTTGTTTTTTTATAGAAATCCTCGGTTTCATCGTATAACAAACGTAAGCGTCTCATCGCTCTATCTAATCTAAAATCTGAACGAACAATACCTACATAATCGCTCATCATCTTTTGCATTTCTCTCACATTATGAATCACTAAAATATCTTCGTTAGAAAGTTGAGTGTCCTTATCGTTCCAATCAGGAATACCATCAGGTACAGAAAACTCACTTAATCTATCTTTAGAATCTAAATAAATACGATGTGCAAAAACCAGAGCTTCTAATAAAGAGTTAGAAGCTAACCTATTAGCGCCGTGTAAACCGGTAGAAGTAACTTCACCACATGCATATAAACCTTGTAAAGATGATTGTCCATTAGCATCAACCAAAACTCCACCACACATATAATGGCAAGCTGGAGTAACGGGTATCTTATCCTTTGTCATATCTAAACCAATAGATAAACATTTTGCGTAAATATTTGGAAAATGCGTTAAAATATCTGCTTTTTTACGATGAGTAATATCTAAATAAACAAAATCATCACCTGATTTCTTCATTTCATTATCAATTGCTCTGGCAACTATATCTCTTGGTGCAAGTGATCCTCTTTCATCATACTCATACATAAATTCCACACCATCTTTTCTTCTTAGAACACCTCCAAAACCTCTAACAGCCTCAGAAATTAAAAAGGATGGATATTCTCCTGGATTATATAAAGCTGTAGGATGAAATTGAATAAATTCCATATTTCTTACTTTCGCTTTCGCTCGATAAGCCATTGCAATACCATCACCAGTTGCGATAGTTGGGTTGGTAGTACTGCTATAAATATGCCCAGCACCACCAGCAGCTAATAGAGTTATTTTAGCTAAAAATTTTTCTATTTTACCTGTATTGCTATCCAAAGCATAAGCACCAAAACATTTTATATCATCAGATTGGCGAGTTACATGTTCTCCTAAATGATGCTGCGTAATTAAATCGACAACAAAAAAATGAGACAATAACTCGATATTTGGGTTTTCATGAATTTCTTGTAATAAGGCTCTCTCAATCTCAAAACCAGTAATATCTTTATAATGTAAAACACGATGCTCTGAATGTCCGCCCTCTTTAGCTAAATCGTAAACACCTCCTTTTGTTTTATCAAATTGAGTTCCGTAAGCAATAATTTCATTAATTCTATCTGGTCCTTCCTTAACAACAATTTCTACAATTTCTCTATTACACAAGCCATCGCCAGCAATTAAAGTATCAGAAATATGTTTTTCAAAAGAATCTTCCTCTTTATCAACAACTACAGCAACGCCGCCTTGGGCATACTTAGTGTTGGATTCATCTTCGTTTGATTTTGTAACTATCAGAACTTTACCATGTTTTGCTGCCTTAAGGGCAAAACTTAATCCCGCAATACCAGATCCAATAACTAAGTAATCAACATTCTTCATGTGTATAAAATAATATTCTTTAATTAACCTTTATTAAATGTTTATAAACTACATAAAGGTGTTAATTTTGTGTAAACAAATAATGAAAAGTTTTAATTTTTGTTAACAACCTATTGTTTTACTAAAATACAATTTATTTGTGAGCTAAAACATCACACAAAAAATAGAAGTAACTAACGTTTTTAAATTTTAAACCATTAACGGTATAAAAATTAAATATTTAAATTGCTAATATAAAGGTCGCTGATAATCAATATCTTAATATAAATCTATTGTTAACAACTTGTTAGCATTTAGTAAATACTAATATATCAAAAGAAAAAAGACATAACTTATACACTATACTAACACCTTAATAAATAATAGTACCTTATTTATATAAAAATTGTTTGTTATTAGAAAAGTGGAAAAAGCTAAATTTTGATTTTATACATTTGAGGAACGAAATGAATACAGCAGAAGAAATAAATTTAAAAGGTTTTGTTGATGAATACATTGACCCAACCTTAGATCTATTTGTAGAAATAGATAAACTAAAGAAAGAAAAGAATGCAGTTATATTAGCGCATTACTATCAAGAATCTGATATACAAGATATTGCAGATTATATTGGTGATAGTTTAGGCTTATCACAAGAAGCTGCTAAAACTGATGCCAGTATGATAGTTTTTGCAGGTGTGCATTTTATGGCCGAAACAGCAAAGATTTTATCGCCAGATAAAAAAGTTTTATTACCTGATAGTAAAGCAGGATGTTCATTATCTGACAGCTGTCCTCCACATTTATTTAAAAAGTTTAAAGAAAAATATCCAGATCATTTGGTAATTACTTATGTGAACTGCACTGCAGAGCTAAAAGCTATGAGTGATATTGTTTGTACATCTAGCAATGCGGTTCAAATTGTAAACAGCTTACCAAAAGACCAAAAAATTATATTTGGACCTGATAAAAATTTAGGTGCTTATGTGATAAAGAAAACTGGGCGTGATATGGTTTTGTGGAATGGTGCATGTATGGTTCACGAGATATTTGCTCGTGAAAAAATTAGCAAATTAAGGCAACGTCATCCAGAAGCTAAGTTTATAGCACATCCCGAATGTGAAGAAGCAATTTTAGAAATAGCAGATTATATAGGTTCTACCACAGGTTTGTTAAATTATACAAAGAACAACCCTGCTACATCTTTTATAGTTGCTACAGAGTCAGGTATTATTCACCAAATGGAAAAGAGCAGTCCTGATAAAACTTTTATCCCTGCCCCACCAAATAATGCTTGTGCATGTAATGACTGCCCGCACATGAAGCGTAATACTTTAGAAAAATTGTATTTGTGCTTAAAAAATGAATTACCAGAAGTTGATGTTTCACGTGAAATTATTGATAGAGCAAGAAAACCTATTGAAAGGATGTTAGAAATATCTGCTAGGTTGGGGTTGTAAATTTCTCAATAAACAACCTTTAATACACACAGAATTATTAATTGAACTTAAAACCAATTCAGTAATAAACTTGATTTAATAATGATAATAAAAAATGCCTTTTTAATTTATAAAAAGGCATTTTTTATTATCAAATTTGTAGCTAACATAAATGAAATAAGCTTTAATAAAGGTTTATTTATAAACAATAAATTAATTAAACATACAGCAAAATTTTTAGCTGTGCTATAAAAAACAAAATGACAACGGATACATTAGCTATCAAGGTAACAAAAGCCACCACATCAAAACTATCAACTGTAGATTTTGATAATCTTCCTTTCGGAAAAACATTTTCTGACCACATGCTTACCGCAACTTATGCAGATGGCGAGTGGAAAGATTTTGAAATTTTACCTTTCGGAGAAATTGGTTTAAGTCCGGCTATATCTGCTTTACATTACGGACAAGCTTTTTTTGAAGGCTTAAAAGCTTATAAGCATGACGATAGTAAAATTTCTGTTTTCCGGCCAGATCAAAACGCAAAAAGGTTTAATAAATCTGCGGAGCGTTTATGTATGCCAGAGCTACCTACAGAACTTTTTATACAAAGCATTGCAGCACTGGTTGATGTTGACAGGGCTTGGGTACCCAGTAAAAAAGATTACACCTTATACATTCGCCCATTTATGTTTGCTACCGATCCTTATTTGGGTGTAGCACCATCAACAACTTATAAGTTTATGGTGTTGTTAGGGCCAACCGGTCCATATTTTTCTAAAAATTTAAGAGTAAAAATAGAAACCGAATATACAAGAGCTGCTGAAGGTGGTTTTGGTTATGCAAAAGCTGCTGGTAATTATGCAGGTTCTTTATTGCCTGCTAAAAAAGCAGCAGAACAAGGTTTTGATCAATTAATTTGGACAGATGCCAAAACCCACGAATATGTAGAAGAAATGGGTGCTGCAAACGTAATGTTTGTAATTAATGGAAAATTAATTACTCCGTTAACTAGAGACACTATTTTAAACGGTGTAACCAGAGGAAGTATTTTGCAATTAGCAAAAGATGCAGGTATTGAAGTGGAAGAACGTAGAGTTTCTGTTTCAGAAATTGTAACCGCAGTAGATAATGGTACTTGTACCGATATATTTGGCGCTGGCACTGCTGCTACTATAGCTCAAGTTTCAGAGCTTGTACACGAAGGAAAAACCTATACCTTACCAAATCCTGCTGAAAGTGTTTTTGCAAACACGATGCGTAAAACATTAGATGATATTAAATACGGAAGAGTGGAGGATGTTAAAGGTTGGAATCTGATGATTTAAAATAGTCCATTTATAATTATTTACAACACAAAAAAAGGTCTCGAAATTAAATTTCGAGACCTTTTTTTTAAGGATTATTTTTTGTTTTAAGCTTCAAAAATTACTCAACAATACTTACTTTAATCATGTTAGTTTTTCCTTTTTTCTCAATAGGAATAGCTGCTGTATTGATAATAATATCGCCAGATTCGATAATTTTTTCAGCTTTCAAAATTTTATTTACCTCGCTAATAGTTTGGTCAGTACTTTCAAATTTATCGTAGTAAAAGCCTTTTACACCCCACAATAAACTCAAAGTGTTTAATAAATTATTATTAGATGTAAAAATGAAAGTTCCGGCTTTTGGTCTGTGAGCACAAATTTGGAAAGCTGTGTAACCAGAAGACGTCATAGCTACAATACCTGCTGCGTTAGTTTTTTCTGCTAGAAACACTGCAGAACTACATACAGCATCCGTCATATAAGTTGCAGAAGTTTCATCAAATTCTTTCGCTTTATAGTAAGGGTAAGAAGTATCTTCAACATGGCGTACAATTTTGCTCATGGTTTCAATTACTATTAACGGAAACTCACCAACAGAAGTTTCGCCACTTAACATTACAGCATCCGCACCATCTAAAACTGAGTTTGCAACATCATTAACCTCTGCTCTAGTTGGGCGTGGAGTGGTAATCATACTCTCTAACATTTGAGTAGCAACAATTACAGGTTTAGAAGCCTTATTACATTTATGAGCAATCATTTTCTGTAAAACTGGTACTTCTTCTAAAGGCATTTCAACACCTAAATCTCCACGGGCAACCATTACGCCATCTGTAACCTCAATAATTGCATCAATATTATCAATTGCTTCTGGTTTTTCAATTTTAGCAATAACTCTAGAAGTTTTTCCGCTACGACTAATGATACGCTTTAAATCAATAATATCTTCGGCAGTACGCACAAAAGATAAACCAATCCATTCAATATCATTTGCTAAAGCAAAATCTAAATTAATTAAGTCTTCTTCTGTTAAAGATGGGATAGAAACCTTTGTATTTGGTAAATTTACACCTTTACGGCTAGTTAAAACTCCACCATGTACAACCTCACAAATTACAGTATCTTTTCTGTTGGTTTCAATTACTTTTAACTGCAATTTTCCATCATCTAATAAAATTACCTCACCAGCTTTAACATCTTGTGGAAAAGTTTCGTAAGTAATGTAAATTTGGTTATCGTCACCAATACATTCTTTTGTAGTTATTTTAACTTGTGCGCCATTAATTAAATTAACACCACCGTCTTTTACCAAGCCAATTCTAATTTTAGGGCCTTGTAAATCGGCAAGAATACCAACGTTGGTTTTATATTTTCTATTAATTTCTCTAATGGTATTAATTGCTTCTTGATGATCTTCTGCTTTACCATGAGAAAAATTTAAACGGCAAACATCTACACCAGCCTTAATCATTGATAATAAAACGTCTTTGTTTGATGATGCAGGACCAAGAGTTGCAACAATCTTGGTTTTTTTTTGAACAATTTTCATATATTTTTTAATTCTTTAGTTCTAGAGATATTGGATATTTCTAATTCATTAACTACCAAAAGTAGTGTATTTTTCACACTAACTCAAATTGCAATTAAAAAAGTAAATTATCTTTAGATTTTATGATTTTAGGATTTATTTCTACAACAGCCTGTATTTCTTTAATTTTCTTTAATTGTGATATAAAAAGATCAAAGTCTTCTTCATCAATAAATTCTTTTATTATGATAAAAAAATCAACCTCCTTCATTTCGGGTATTAAATATCCATCTAAACCTTTATTAGCTATAAAATTGAATTCACACTCGGTATTTTCAGGAAAATATAAATATCTTGAAAAATAATTTTTAGGCTTGTTTTTAAGTTCAATTTCTAGGTCTTCATCTTTTCTAAAGTCGGTTTCTGTAAATTTATTAATCACAAAACATAGCCTGTAATCCTTCAATGGAGACGTTATTGCAATCAATTTGAAGTCAAAATCGAATTCTAACTCTAATAATTTTTTATTCAAAATAATAAAGGTTAATTTCGGTGTTTATAAACCAGTTTAAGTAAAATATTGAGCCGCAAATTTAAAGCAAAAACAAAAAGGTTTGATATTTGAAAGAATTTATTTTTCTTTGCACAGAATTTTTAACCCTTAATTATAAGTATTATGTCTGATATCGCTTCAAGAGTAAAAGCAATTATCGTTGAAAAACTAGGTGTAGACGAAGGTGAAGTAACACCAGAGGCTTCTTTCACTAACGATTTAGGTGCTGACTCATTAGACACCGTTGAATTGATCATGGAATTTGAGAAAGAATTTAACGTGGCTATCCCAGATGATCAAGCAGAAAACATCAGCACTGTTGGTCAAGCTATCGCTTACTTGGAAAAAAATGTAAAGTAATTATTGCTTAATTGAATAAATGGAGCTTAAAAGAGTTGTTGTTACAGGATTAGGGGCGCTTACTCCCATTGGTAAAACCGTTCCAGAATACTGGGATGGATTAGTAAATGGAGTAAGCGGTGCTGCTCTTATGACCCGTTTTGATACTGAAAAATTCAAAACGAAGTTTGCATGTGAAGTGAAAAACTTTGTTGCTGAGGATTATTTAGAGAAAAAAGAAGCTCGAAAAATAGACCCATTTGTTCAATATGCTTTAGTTGCTACTGCGGAAGCAGTAAAAGATGCAGGCTTAGACTTTGAAAAATTAAACACCAATAGAATTGGTGTGATTTGGGGTTCTGGTATTGGCGGATTGAAAACATTTTTAGATGAAATTATGGAGTTTGCCAAAGGCGATGGAACGCCTAGGTTAAACCCATTTTTTATTCCTAAAATGATAATTGACATTGCGCCAGGTCATATTTCTATGAAGTATGGTTTACGAGGACCTAATTTTTCTTGTGTATCTGCTTGTGCTTCATCAACAAATGCATTAATTGATGCTTTTACTTACATTAGATTAGGTAGAGCAGATATGATTGTATCTGGTGGTTCTGAGGCTATTTTAAATGAAGCCGGAATTGGCGGCTTTAACGCAATGCATGCGCTATCTACAAGAAATGATGATCCACAAACTGCATCACGCCCATTTGACAAAGACAGAGATGGCTTTGTAGCTGGTGAAGGTGCCGGAACAATTATTTTAGAAGAATTAGAACACGCAAAAGCTCGTGGAGCAAAAATTTATGCAGAAATAGTAGGTGGAGGCATGAGTGCCGATGCTAACCATATTACTGCGCCACACCCAGAAGGTTTGGGTGCTAAATTAGTAATGCAATCTGCATTAGAAGATGCAGGTTTAAAAACTACCGACATTGACTACATTAATGTTCATGGTACTTCTACCCCATTAGGAGACATTAGCGAGACAACAGCAATTGTTAATTTATTTGGCGAACATGCTTATAAAGTAAACATAAGCTCAACAAAATCTATGACAGGCCATTTATTAGGTGCTGCTGGTGCAATTGAGTCTATTGCTTGTATTTTAGCTTTACAAAATGGAATAATTCCACCAACTATTAATCACTTTACAGACGACCCTGCAATTGATCCTAAATTGAACTTAACGTTTAATAAGGCTCAAAAAAGAGAAATTAAATACGCCCTTTCAAATACTTTTGGTTTTGGCGGACATAATGCTTCTGTAATATTTAAAAAGTTTGAAGAGTAATAGCTGCATTTTGCTTGTCTTACATTCAAATTTGTACCATAGCGATTAATTATTTGAATGCCTCTATCAAGAATTTATAAGCTTCATCTTTCACCAGATCGTAAGTACGTAAAGGCACTAAAAAATTTATTGGGCTTTGTGCCTGGTAATTTATCTTTATACAAAATGGCTTTTAGGCATAGGTCTATGGCGTTGGTTTTAAAGAATGGTGCTAAAAGTAGTAACGAAAGGTTAGAGTTTTTAGGAGATGCAGTATTAGGTTCTGTAGTTGCAGAAGTTCTTTTTAAATTATACCCTTACAAAGAAGAAGGCTTTTTAACAGAAATGCGCTCTAAAATAGTGCGTAGGGCAAACCTTAATCAATTAGGTAGAAAGTTAGGTTTTCAAGAACTAGTTGAGTTTGATGCTAAAACGGTTAACGTAAGTTCAAAGCAAAGTTCTTTATTAGGCGATGCTTTTGAAGCTTTAATTGGCGCAATTTACCTTGATAAAGGCTATAACTTTACCAAAGATTTTTTAGCAGAAAGAATTATTAAACCCCACATTGATATTCACACATTAGAACTCACAGAAACAAATTTTAAAAGTAAATTAATTGAATGGTGCCAACGCCATTCAAAAGATATTTCTTTTGAACCTATGGCCAACCCTGATGGCGATAGCGCTAAGCTTTTTACAGTACAAGTTACTATTGACGGTGAGGCAATGGCAAGTGGTACAGATTACAGTAAAAAGAATGCAGAAAAATTTGCAGCAGAGAAAACCTGCGAGCAATTGGGCATATAGTATAGATCTAATTATTTAATTGCTTCGGTTTAAATTAATTGCAGGACAGTTAAGGTTAAAAACCAAAGTGCTTTGCAGCTGCCAAAATACCTAAACTGGGGGGCAGCGGCAGCTTTTTGGTTGCGTAGGAATTTGAGCGAATTGCGCAAAAACTATAGCGGAAAACCAGACTGCATTAACCTATGAAAAGCTAACCTTATTTTTCAAAAACTAACTTTCTTCTAAGTCTTTTTTCACCTTTCTTTTCACAAGTATTTTGCCTTTTTCACTTTCTTCCTGGTTGCGGGTATCATGTACATTGTCTGTAACGCTAAACAAGTGTTCTTTTTCTTTTTCACTTTTATAAACCGCAACTTCTTCGGTGTGTTGCAATGCAACATCGTAGGGGCCTCTATCACTCATCAGCTTCACAAAAACAGGTAGGCACTCTAATAGGATAAACAGAAAAGAGATAAAAGAAATTGCTAAATAAGTATCTACATCACGGGTGCCATCTGGGTTAAAAGATAGCTGACCCAAAGCATAATTTCTATCGGCAAAACCGGCTATATTAGATAGGCTATCCAATTGTTTTTCGTTAAATAATTTGGTACTATTTAAACCTTCAATTTCTTTACGGGTATTAATTATTTTCTCTATCTGAGAAAGTTCTGAACGTACTTGCTCTAAACGCTGTTGTTTTTGTGTTACCACAGCTTCCTTTTGTTTAGCGTAAGTGCCGTAGCCAGTAACTCCGCTGGTTTGGTTGGTTTTATCACCAAAAACTTCTTGATTTAAAATATAGCGAGAACGGTTGATGTCTTTTTCTAAAGAATCTTTCTCTGTCTTTAAATCTAAAGACTTTGCTAGTTCTAAGTTATACTTATTGGTAAAAGCTTTATTTAAGGTATCAATTTTTGAACGTTGTCCGTTTAGGTAGCTTGTTTTTAATTTTTGCCTTATCTCCTTATCAAAAATTTTGAGCTCTAATGGTCTTGAGATTACAATACCTATCATAATGGCTAGCAAAATACGTGGCAAAGCTTGTAATACTTGGTGGTTGGTGCTACCCGTTTTTTTGATGCTGGCAACAATGTACCTATCCATATTAAAAATGGCTAAACCCCAAATTAATCCAAAAAAGATGGCGAAAAAACCCGCGGCTGTGCTACCAGAAAAAACAAAGTACATGGCATACCCGCCAGATAAACATGCAAATAATGCAGTGAAAAATATGGTTGCACCAATACCTACATATTTATTATGTTCTGTAGGGTGGTTTTTTAAAGTTGTTATGTGTGCGCCAGAGCAAAACCAAAAAAAATCGGTTATTTTTTTCATATTATATTTATGGTAATTATTGTAAATACAAGTTCTAATTTTTAATTAAGCACTTAATTAGAGCAATTGTATTCTATCAACAAAGAACGTAATTTATTTCAAGTTCATATCTACTGTAATCAATTTTGATGTTTATAAAAATCTACGTGGTTTTGGGTATATAACTTTGGGAATTAAGCTATATTTTTAGGCCAAGAAATAAAAGATTATTGCTGTAAATGCAATTGTTTGTGGTGCGGTTGCAACTTTGGTTGCAGCCGCTTTTTTATGCAATAAAAAAACCGAATCTGCTAGGATTCGGCTTTTTATTAAGTGATTTTGAAATTCTATTTCAGATCATTTAAGAAAGCAGACATGTGAAAATCAATGAATTTACTTGCTGCCATATAAACTCCATCATTAAACTTTTTAGGTTCAACCGGAATCACTTTGGTTGTAGTAGATTTGTTGTCTCTTACGGAAAAGTAAGTGCCATACATGGTTGATACACCTTGCGAAAGTCCTCCTGTAGCAAAACTTTGTATCTTTTCATCAGCTATCACACCTTGTATATAAAGCGGTTTACTTAAACTACCTACATAACTAGTTGTTGATGATAAACCCATTTTACCATGGTAAAAACTAACTTCGCTATTTACAATATCAACTGTATTCTGACCTTTAAATTTCACTAATGATTTGCTGTCATCAGTCATAATAATTCCTTCATTTGCAGCCAAACGTAAGTTAGTTTTAATTTTAATATTAACTCCATTCCCTTGAAATGCATTTTTATCTTCTACAAATAATACGGTAATATCTACTTTAGAAATTATTGCATCATCTAACTCTTTAGACAGTTTAGGGAATAAAAATTGGCTATTCCCCATAAATCCTCCAGATTTTTCTTTCCCAGATTTAGCTACTTTTTTTACAAAATATTTATAACCAGTTGGAGCGGTAGCCATTGTACCCGGTAGCTGCGCTAAACTTACTTTACCGCCATCAATTATTTCATATTCACTATATGTTTCTGTTTTTGCAGCATCTTCTGCTGTTAATATTTGTAATCCAGATGCTTTAATTTTCGAAACGTAATCATTATACAATTTATCTGTTATTTGTTGCACATCTTTTTCTGTTAAACCTTCTAAACCTACAGAAGCTTCTGCCATTGCATCACCTCTCATTCCGCCACCTAAGGTAGATCCTCCTTGCTTAAACTTTTGCTTTTCGTTGTAAATTTGATAGTTAACAGAGAAATCAGAGATATAGATTTTCTTGGCATTCTTTGCTTTTTTTACACCAAATGACATATCATTAGGTTTGAACTCGCTCAAACTCTGAGCTTGAATTGATGAAACAAAGGCAGTTGCAATTGCAATCATTATTAATTTTCTAATTTTCATAATTCGCGTTTTTTTTGATTGTGGTATACTGTAAAAATAAAACCTAATAACAGCTTACAAATACCCATTTTTACTGATTTTTAAAATAGTTTATCAAAAAACTTGCAACACAAATAGGCTTAATCAAGCTTTACCTACAAATTTGATTTCTTATCTGAATTAACTTTCATCTTAAAACATAATCTCTTAAATTTGGAAATAAACAATTAAAACGATGGAAGAAAAATTTGACTATCAAAAGTACAACTGGCTATACTATGTTATAGGCTTAGTTTGTGGTGTTTTAAGCGGTTGGGCTGTTGAAGGGCATATCATTACTGGTGCAATTTTAGGTGTGTTAACTGGCGGGCTGTTTCAGTTCTTGATTAACAAAAGCCGTGAGCATCAAGCCTAAGCAAGAGCTTCCTCCTTTTATAAAAAACTGGAACCAGTTTTACATACTTGTGGTATGTTGGCTGGTTTTTCTTGTTTTTATATTTAACCTCATTACAAATTATTTTTCATGAGTTGGATAGACTGGGTTGTATTAACCTGCACCATATTGTTTATCGTAGTTTACGGAATTTACAAAAGTAGAGGAAGCAAAAACATAGATTCTTATCTTTTAGGAGACAGATCTTTACCTTGGTACCATGTTGGGCTATCTGTAATGGCTACCCAAGCCAGTGCAATCACCTTTTTATCTGCCCCTGGCCTGGCATATTCAGACGGAATGCGCTTTGTACAGTTTTACTTTGGCTTGCCCTTAGCCATGATTATTTTGTGCGTTACCTTTGTGCCCATATATCATAAACTCAGAGTTTATACCGCTTACGAGTTTTTAGAACAACGTTTTGATTTGAAAACCAGGGCATTTACCGCCTTTTTATTTTTAATACAACGAGGCTTATCTACTGGCATTACCATTTATGCTCCCTCCATAATATTATCAACCATTTTAGATATTAATAGCACTTATACAACACTTTTTATTGGCAGTGTAGTGATACTTTACACTGTATATGGTGGCACAAAAGCAGTTTCTTATACCCAAATGCTACAAATGAGCATTATTTTTTGTGGGATGTTTTTAGCTGGATTTATGGTGGTGAAACTTTTGCCAGATAGCGTTGGCTTTACCAAAGCATTAGCCATTGCTGGTAAAATGGATAAAATGAATGTGATAGATTGGAAGTTTGATTTAAATAACCGTTACACCGTTTGGACAGGGATTATTGGTGGTTTATTTCTTCAACTTTCTTATTTTGGTACAGATCAATCACAGGTTGGGCGCTATTTAACGGGAAGTTCTGTAGGGCAAAGCCGTATGGGTTTATTGATGAATGCCATGCTTAAAATACCAATGCAGTTTTTAATTTTACTAATTGGTGTTTTAGTTTTTACATTTTATCAATACCAAAAACCACCTGTTTTTTTTAATACTTATGAGCTTAACAAAATAGAAAACTCCAGTTACGCTGCCGAATTTAAAGATAGAGCGCAAGATTTTGATTTGGCTTTCGCCGATAAGAATTTAAAAGTAATTGCTCTTGAAAACGCATTAAACAATGAACAAGGAATTACCGAAGCAAGTACAGCTGTTAAAAATGCGAATGAAAACCTAAAGCAAAAAAGAGCGGATGCTTTGGCTGTAATGAAGAAAAATGATAAAGATGCCGATTTGGATGACACCAATTATATCTTTTTAAGTTTTGTTACCAAATACTTACCAAAAGGCTTAATAGGGTTGTTAATTGCTATTGTCTGTATGGCATCAATGGGCTCTACAGCTAGCGCATTAAATTCTTTGGCGTCAACAACATCTGTAGATATTTACAAACGCTTAATTAACAAAACGGGTACAGATTTAAAATACCTAAATATTAGCAAGTTAACTACTTTGTTTTGGGGTGTAATTAGTGTGGGCATGGCATTATTTGCCAGTAAATTGGGTAATTTATTAGAAGCCGTTAATATCTTGGGTTCATTATTTTACGGAACCATTTTAGGCATATTTTTAGTAGCATTTTACTTTAAAGCCATTGGCGCTAAAGCTGTATTTTATGCTGCTATAGCTACAGAAATATTAGTTTTTATAGCTTATAAATATGATTGGATGGCGTACTTATGGCTTAACCTATTTGGCTGTGTTTTAGTAATTGTAATTGGATTTTTATTACAAGCTATTTTTAAACCAACAGAAAATATTAAAATTGAAAAACAAGATTAAAAGAACTTTCAGAGTATCAAAATACATTATCTATAAAGAGACCATGGTTGATTATAGGGAAAAGTTTTGGTCTTTTATAGGTGCATTTATTGGCATAGGTTTAATTGCTTACCTTCAAACCCTGTTTTTAACAAAAGAAGAAAATATATTTTTAATAGGCTCTTTTGGGGCATCCAGCGTTTTAATTTACGGTAATATTGAAAGTCCGTTAGCACAGCCTCGTAATTTAGTGGGCGGGCATTTAGTTTCTGCTTTGGTTGGCGTTACCGTTGCATACTTTATTCCAGATATTATTTACCTAACTGCGCCTTTGGCTGTTGCTTTTTCTATTGTGCTAATGCAATATACCAAAACATTGCATCCACCAGGTGGTGCAACGGCTTTAATTGCCGTCATCGGTTCAGAAAAAATTAAGCTATTAGGCTACTTATATGTTCTATCTCCGGTATTAACTGGTTCACTTATATTGTTAATTACTGCATTGGTGTTTAACAATATAACCCCAAACAGAAAATACCCAAACGGAAGTAGATTTTCACGGTATTTTAAAAGAAGTTAAGCGTTATATACACTTTCTATTTGCTTTTCTAAATCTTAATTACCACCACTAATAGTTTGTCCAAAGAAAATTGCATTCATAAAAAGTTTGCTTGTACCAAACCAAAAGGCTCTAAAATTTGGGTTGTCAGAAAAAGAAACTACTTGCCCCCTGCCATAACTTGAACAAATAATAGCTGCAGAGCCTTTCAAAACATTTTCATTTGCTGGCGAAATATAACCTGCTAATAATGGTTTATTGGTATAAGTTAAAGGAGCAGCAAAAGGGTTGCTTGGTTTTTCAAACATTCCTGTCCCTTCTCTAAAAACCGGAATTTCGGTAGTGCTAATTCCGTAAGCAATTGGGTGTGTTTTATCTACTCGGCAGTTAAAAATAGCACCCGGAATGTATTGTGCCCTCGCTACTTCTTGTTGCGTATCATAATTTCTAAAAGCAGTAGAATCTTTACTTTTCACAGTTTTGTACTTTATGTTGGTTAAACCATTTGCGGATGTCCATCTATTGGCATCGCCCATTGCAATTAAAGTTCCTCCGTTTCTCAAAAATCTTTTAATCTCGTCAATTCCGCTTTGGTTAATGGTGTTGTAACGGCCGTCACTCATCACAATCACATTGTATTTATCTAAGCTGATGCTGTTAATATCAGCTTGTTCTACCAAAACTGGTGGCATATTAAAACGTTGGTCTAATAAATGCCAAACCTCACCGGCATCGTTAGCATTAACGCCTGCACCTGTAACCAATAAAGTTTTAGGTTGTTTAATGTTTTTAAAATTACCACTACCTAAGTTAATACCCTCTGTAATACCTGTGTTTACTGGCAAAACATCTATTCCGGTTTCTTTAGCTAAGGAGGTTATTAAGGTAAAAAGTTCATCAGCCAACAAAGGTTGTCCACCTACGGGAATCATAATGGTACCGTCTTCAAATTGTTTTATTTTTCCATTAACCGGGATACTAAATGGTTTTGAAGCTACCTTTGCGTATAACCCTTGTTTTAAAAGCTCATTCAAAATCTTTGGAGCATAAAACTCGTTCCATTCAAAAATATAAGCATAGTTACTTTTTGCACCTAACAATTGTCCTTCTGGAAATTTTACTTCACCTAACTCAGCACCTAACAAACCTGTTGTACTGCTTAATTCGGCATATTTGATATTAAAAGCTAAAGGGAAAGTCCATGCAGATATATCATAAAATAAGCTGTCTTGAAACTGAGTTTGTTTAGCAAAAATGGCTTTTATAGTACTGTATTGTGCTTGGTCTGCAGGTACTACATAAGCTGTTTTATCTTCAAAGGTTTTACCAGCTACATTTGCGTTTTTAGCTAATTGGTAAACCTTTATTTGGTGTCTTTTTAAAATATCTAATAAATGATAGCTAACAGATTTATTATCTGCAGATCCAAAAATATATCCTTTAACAGCATCCGCTTTAGCTAAATTGGTTGCGTTTTTATAAAAACTTTTTTGAAAATCAAGTAATTCTACACGCATACCCTGTGCCGCCTTTAAGGTAGAAAACGCAGTTGTAACTTGATTTTTTACAGTAAAAGGGAATTTTAATACACCATTTATACTTTCTTGTGCATGCCCACGAGAACTTGCTTGTTCAAATAAAATACCAATTGCACCATTAATATCTGGATAAGTGCTTCCTTTTCCATAGTAAAAGTCGTCGTAGTTTTCTTTGGTAAAGTATAAAGAAGCTATTTCATCCAATGCTTTCGCATGATATTCTCCAATTTTAGCAGTTAATTCTTGGTTTATTTTTGGAGTTAAAACATTGGTACGTGAAGGTACGCCAGGCTGAAAAAAGAATGTTGCATTGGTTCCCTGTTCATGGTGGTCTGTTAAAATATTAGGTTTCCAAGTATGAAAAGCTGCTAATCTTCCTTTAGATTCATTGTGCTGTAGCGGCAACCAGTCTCTATTTAAATCAAACCAGTAATGGTTTGTACGGCTATTTGGCCATGGTTCGCTAAATTCTCTGGAGTTGGCATCAGTTACCAAAGTTGTGCTTTTGTTGGCATTTACCCAAGTAGAAAAACGCTGAATACCATCTGGGTTAATTGCAGGGTCAAAAAGTATCACAGTGTTTTTTAATAAAGCATCAATTTCTGCCCCTTGTGCCGCTGCTAAATAATAAGCAACAACCATTGCTGCGTTTACGCCACTTGGCTCGTTACCGTGTACAGAAAAACCTTGCCATACCACAATTGGCATATTTGCCGTAGTTAAATTTGCAGATTGATTAGGGTCTGATAAGGCAACGTGTTGTGCTTTTATTTGTTCAATATTTTTTTGATTATCTGGACTGGTAATGGTTAGCAATAATAATTTACGGTTTTCGTAAGATTTTGCATATTCTACCAAAGTAATCCTATCAGACAGGCGAGCCAACTCTTTCATATACATTACCACTTGGTCATGACTTACATGCTGGTCGCCAATGTTAAACCCAATTACATCTTCTGGTTTTGGAATATTTGGGTTGTAAGAAAGGTTTTGAGGCAAATAATACGATAAAGGAGTTTGCGCTTTTACCCCAAATGTTATCAAAACAGAGAAAATTAATACGTAAAGTTTTTTCATCCTAAATAATTTATGAATCCAATTTAGAAAAATATTAGCTTGGTTGTTTATTGATGCTTTTGTAGTTGGTTAATTTATAAAATTGTTACAGTGTTGATTGTTTAACTCCTTCAAATAAATTTATGTAACCTAACTTTTTATAAAAAAACGCTATTAAGGTAATTTAAAACGCTACATATTTTATTTCACTTTTTACTTCATAATTCCAATATCAATACTTATTTTTAAATTTTTTCTATCAATACCTTCGTTAAATTTTTTTCTAAAGATGTTAAGAGTTGAAGCAGATAAACCATGTAAACTGGTTTATTCATTGGCTAAGCATGAATATTTTGGCTTTTTAATTGAACCTCATATTGTTCAGTTAAATTTAGATGGGGATTTTTCTCTCACTCACCAACGTTTGTTTACCAGTACCGCTTGTGAGTTTAGTGCTTGGTTTGATGCTGCTGACAATAAATTAATTAAGCTTTGCGAAGAGGTTGAGCAAGATTATGTTATTAAAAAACAGTTTAAAAAAACAGTTAGGGCAACAGAGTTTTTTGCAAAAATTTGGGATGATAAATCTTACGATTTTATTAGACCTAAAATAGAGAAAAAACTATCCGAAGTTTTGAAATTGCTAAAAAACAAAGAGCTTTATGTAATGAGTAAAGAAGGTTGGCCGGTAGAAAAACGCATTTATTTTGCTGAAGAACCCGCCACTGTTTTGTTCCATTTTAGACGTAACGAAACAGAAACCAGGTATTTCCCTACCATAAAATATCTTAATAACAGGATTGAGTTTATGTTTAAAGATGCGCAAGTTATTATTAACCAACCTGCCTATTTATTATTAGATGAAACACTGTATAATTTTGAACAAGATTTAGAAGGCAAAAAGCTACAACCCTTTTTAAATAAGCGTTTTATATCTATCCCGAAATCATCTGAACATACTTACTTTACAAAATTTGTTGCGCCATTAATAGAAAAATACCATGTTTATGCCGAAGGTTTTACCATAAATACCGAAAAGCATGAGGCGCAACCTATTTTAAAAGTGGTTTATGTAAGCGGTGGTATTTCAGAAATTCAGCTTTTCTTTAAATACGGTAATTATTCTTTTGCTGGCGGAAATGATTTGGCAGTTACCGTACGTATGGAAAAAGAGGATGATAATTATATCTTCCACCGTATAAAACGTTCTTTAAATTGGGAGAAAAAGAAATTAGAAGAATTAATTGAAATGGGTTTACACACCCAAAGCAATTTGTTTGTGCACTTAGAAGTTGCTCATTTACCAGATGATACAGATAGATCTTTATCTGTATTTGATTTTATTAGTGAACATCACGATGAGTTGATTGAAAAAGGTTTTGTTTTTGAATCTGACAGTAGTGCAAAAAAATATGTGATTGGTAGTAGCAAAATAGATTTAGAAATTAACGAAAAAAACGACTGGTTTGATATTGAAGCCATTGTACAATTTGGGCAATTCAAAATTCCTTTTATACAGCTTAAAAATCATATCCTAAATAAAAAAAGAGAGTTTACTTTGCCTAACGGTGAGATTGCAATTATTCCCGAAAAATGGTTTTCGCAATACGGCAATTTGCTCAGTTTTTCTGAAGGTGATGACCAATTAAGGCTTAAAAAGCTGCATGTTGGATTAGTTTACGATTTTGCAAATAGCGATTTGGCAACCATTACTATGGATAGAAAGCTGCAAAAACTTTCGGACTTTGCACATATTGATGAAGTTGCTGCTCCTATTCATTTTAAAGGACTTTTACGCCCTTACCAAAAAGCTGGTTATGATTGGTTTCACTTTTTACAGAAATACAGTTTTGGCGGTTGTTTGGCAGATGATATGGGTTTGGGCAAAACCATACAAACATTGGCATTATTACAAAAATGCAAAGAAGAGCAGGAAGAACAAGGCATACACACTACTTCTTTAATTGTAATGCCTACTTCTTTGATTTATAATTGGATTAATGAGGCAAAAAAGTTTACACCAAAACTAAAAATTTATACACATACCGGTACTTTTAGAGATAAGAATATTGCAATTTTTAGTAAGTACGATGTAGTAATTACAACTTACGGCATCACCCGTGTTGATACTGACTTAATGAGCCAAATGTTTTTTCATTATATTATTTTAGATGAAAGTCAAAACATTAAAAACCCATCTTCAAAATCTTTTAAAGCGGTTAAAGCCTTAAAATCTAAGCACAAATTAATACTTTCTGGTACACCTGTAGAAAACACAGTTAACGATTTATGGACGCAAATGTCTTTCATAAATCCTGGTTTATTGGGCAGTCAAACTTTTTTTCAAAAAGATTTTGTACAACCCATAGAAAAGAAAAAGGACGAAGACATAGCGCACAAATTGCAGGTTTTAATTAAGCCATTTGTAATGCGCCGAACCAAAGAACAAGTAGCAACAGAACTTCCGCCAAAAACAGAAAACTTGGTTTATTGCGAAATGAGCGAGGAGCAGTTAGATATTTACGAAAAAACAAAATCCGAATATCGTAACGAACTGCTAAAATCTATTGAAACGGGAGATTACCGTAAATCGCCGATACAGATGTTGCAAGGTTTAACCAAATTAAGACAAATTGCCAACCATCCTTATATGGTTGATACAGATTATACTGGTGATTCTGGCAAATTTGAAGATGTAATTCACAAATTAAATAGCGTGGTTGAGGCTGGGCATAAGGTTTTAATTTTTTCTCAGTTTGTAAAACAATTAGATATTTACCGGAAGCATTTTGATAAAAACAACATTAACTATTCTTACTTAGACGGCAGCACCCAAAACCGCGGACAGGTTGTTGAAGAGTTTAAAAGCGAAGACCATATTCAAATTTTCTTGATCTCTTTAAAAGCCGGTGGTGTTGGTTTAAACCTTACCGAAGCTGACTATGTTTTTATTTTAGACCCCTGGTGGAATCCCGCAGTAGAGCAACAAGCCATTGATAGAACCCACCGTATTGGGCAAACTAAAAATGTTTTTATCTATAAGTTTATCACAAAAGACAGTGTTGAAGAGAAAATTTTAGCATTACAAAACAAAAAAATGCGTGTAGCCAAAAGCTTAATTACTACGGAAGATAGTTTTATAAAATCTTTGTCTGAAGCTGATATTAAAGAGATTTTGGCTTAATAAGCTCAATTATTAACTGATATTAGATATAAAATAGATTGTTTTGATCATTGCAGAACAGACTGTACTGGGGTATATATTATAATGCAACTACATAAATTTTAATTTTGAATCGAAAGAAAATAATTAAATGAACTTTTCAGACCCGTTTAAAATATTATCACCAAATGAAAGGTGGGCACCGTCACAAAGTCAAATGGACGCATTTCAAAATGCTTATGACAAGTTGTTGCCACCTTTGGTTTATAAAATTAGGCTTGCTGTTGCCAAATGGAGAGACGAAGACTATCAAGGTGCTTCTGAAACTTCAACATCATTATTGAATTTTTGGTTTAATCAGGAACACCTTATCGGGCAAGCAAAGTTCAGCTTTTTTTTTTCGCAACGTGAAGCCATTGAATCAATTATTTACTTGTATGAAGTAGCAAAGGCAAAAGACAAATATGAATTGATGCGGTTTGACTCTTCGCAACGGGTAAGCACTGGTATGTTTTACGAAAACTGGACTCGTTATGTAATTAAAATGGCGACTGGTGCGGGTAAAACTAAAGTAATGGGTTTAACTTTGGTTTGGTCTTACTTTCATAAACTCTACGAGGCAGACAGTACACTTTCGAAAGACTTTTTAGTAATTGCTCCTAACATCATTGTATTAAACCGTTTGCGCAAGGATTTTGACGGGCTGAAAATGTTTTTTGATGAACCATTTTTTCCTGACAATGGCTATGACGACAGAGACTGGAAAAACGATTTTCAATTAACACTTCATATTCAAGACGACTTAAAACCAATAACAGAATCTGGAAATATTTTCTTAACTAACATACACCGTGTTTTTTTTAATGAAGAGCCTGAGCAAAATTTTGAGACAACATTTTTAGGTGTTAAACCCAAACCCAATGCAGACACTTCAAAAGGATTAGACGTTGGTAAAGTAATGCGAAGCGACAAGATTAAAGATTTAGTTATATTGAACGACGAGGCTCATCATATACACGATAGTTCTTTGGCTTGGTTTAAAAACATTGAGGACATTAGCAACAAATTAAAATTGAAAAACGGTAACGGAATAAGTCTGCAAGCAGACTATTCCGCTACGCCTAAACATAACAACGGTGCTATTTTCGTTCAAACAATTTGCGATTATCCTTTGGTTGAAGCTATCAAGCAAAATGTTGTAAAGTCGCCAGTATTGCCAGACGAAGCATCAAGACAAAAAATTCAAGAAAAAGATTCTTCTGACTTTGTAGAACGCTACCGAGATTACATCCATTTGGGCTATTTAGAATGGGAACAGCAATATGAAGAACTTAAAAATCATAAAACACCTATTCTATTTATTATGACAATGAGCACCAAAGAAGCAGACCAAGCGGCTGCGTTTTTGGAAAGCAATTATCCTTCAATGAAAAATTCAGTGCTAACCATTCACACCAACAATTCGGGCGAAATAAAAGAAGCAACATCAAGCAAAAAGGATAAAGAAGCATTGGAGCTATTAAGAAAAGCAGCAGATGAAATAGACAAAGACCATTCGCCATATAAAGCAGTTGTTTCGGTTTTAATGTTGCGAGAAGGGTGGGATGTTAGAAATGTAACCACCATAGTTGGGTTACGTCCATTTGGTGCTGATTCTAAAATACTTCCAGAACAAACCATCGGTAGAGGTTTACGAAAAATGTTTTCACTAGATATGCCCGAAAAATTGGTTGTGGTTGGTACTCCAGCATTTTTAGAATTTGTAGAAAGCCTTAAAACAGAGGGAGTAGAATTTCAATACAGCCCAATGGGTAAAGGTTCTAAAGGCAAATCGCCGGTAATTGTAGAAGTAGATAAAGAAAATCCAAACAAAGATTTAGATGCTTTAGATATTCCAATACCGCAAATGAGCCCAAGAATTTACAGAGAGTTTAAAAACTTGGAGTTAATTGATGTTAGCACATTCAAAAACGAAAAAGTAATACAGAAAAAGTTCAACAGCGATGAATTGAAGGAAATTGTTTTTAATAACATTGACGGAGATTTTTCGCACAAAACAGTTTTCAAAGACACAAAACCAGATTACAGAAATGTTATTGGCTTTTTTACATCTGCCATTTTAAAAGATAGCCGTTTGGTAAGTGGCTTCAATATCCTTTACCCAAAAGTGGAAAGCTTTATCAAATACCAACTCTTTACTGGGGAAGTGGAACTAAGCGACCCACAAACAATGAGAAATCTTTCAGAAATTAATCTAAAAGAAATTCTGAAAACAACTTTCAAAAAAGCCATTGATGAATTAACCATTTCCGACAAAGGAACTGCCGAAATGAAAAACTTTACTTCATTGAAACTTACCAAACCAAAGGTGGCAGAAAACCAATCTTACCTTGTTCCAAAAAAATCTGTTTTCAATATAATTATTGGCGATAATCCTTTTGAATTGGAATTTGCCGGTTTTTGCGAAAGCAGGTTTAATGATGTAGTTTCATTTGCTAAAAACACCTTTGGCGAAGGTGGCGTAAACTTTAGCATTGAATATCAAAAAGAAAATGGAAATATAGCTTCGTTTTTTCCTGATTTTTTTGTTAAAACATCATCTAACACATTTTTTATTATAGAAACAAAAGGGCGTGAAGATTTAGACGATATACGCAAAATACAACGCCTTGCTACTTGGTGCAAAGACATAAACACTGTACAAAAAGAATACACTTACAAACCAGTGTATATTAAACAAGAAAAATGGGATGATGTGAAAAAAGATATAAAATCATTTATTGATGTATGTGCTATATTTGAAGTAAAATGAAGCCTTGGATTAATAAAGCAAAACAATATTTAGAACATAGCCTTGGTGGGCATATCCCGCAAGAGTTAAACGAGTTAGATTGGAAAGAATCTTTATCACCTAATAACGATAAAATTATAAGGCATTTAAGTGCATTTGCAAACCAACCGGGCGGTGGCTATTTGGTTTTTGGCGTTGATGATAAAACAGGTAAACCTTTAGGAATTAACGCAACAGATGTTTCTAAAATTATTGAAAAGTTAGCAAACCTTGCCAGAAACAATGTAGAACCAGTTGTAATTATAGACCATACTACTGTGCTTTTTCAAGATAAAAATTTGTTACTTATTCATATCAAAGAAAGTGCTGTTAAACCCGTTTATATTGCTGGTAAAACTATAGAAGAAAGTTACCTAAGAAGTGGCTGTTCTACACGTAAGGCCTCTAGGCAAGAAATTGGTGGTTTAATGCTAAACAGTAAGACTCCCGTTTTTGAAGAATTACATGCCTCTAAATTAAAAACTACTTTAGAGTTAATTACCACTTTAGATTACGCCACCATTTATAAATTGTTAAATAAACCTGTGCCCACGCAAATTACCGAAATTACCCAATGGCTGCAAGAAGAAAAAATGGTAGTGCAAATAGAAGACGACGGTTTTTATGTTACCAATTTAGGTGCTTTGGCTGCGGCAAATAATTTGAATGATTTTGATGGTTTGGCCCGTAAAGCAATTAGATTAATAAAATACGAAGGTAATACCAAAGTAGGTGCGAGTAAAGAATTTCCTGGCACCAAAGGTTATGGTATTGGCTTTGAAGGGTTGATACAGTTTATAAAAAGTATTTTACCAGGAAGCGAAGTAATAAAAAACGCCCTACGTAGAGAAACTGTTATTTATCCAGAAATTGCTTTACGCGAATTGGTAGCCAACGCCCTTGTTCATCAAGATTTTACTATTCGAGGTTCTGGCCCAATGATAGAAATATTTAGCGATAGAATAGAAATTTCTAACCCAGGTAAACTATTACCCAATAAAAATATAGATAGACTGGTAAGAACCACTCCCGAATCTAGAAACGAACTTTTAGCGGCCTCTTTTAGAAGATATAATATTTGTGAAGAACGAGGCTCGGGCTTTGAAAAAGCATTAACCGCCATAGAACTTTATGGCTTGCCGCCGCTTAGGTTTCAAGAAACAGAAAGTTCTTTTAAAGTAACCATGTATGCGCCTCGGTCTTTTGCCGATATGACTGAGAAAGAAAGATTAGAAGCCGCCTATCAACATTCTGTTATCCAATATTTTGGCAGTACGGGCTTAACCAACGCATCTTTAAGGCAAAGATTTGGAATGCATGACAAGCAAAGCTCTCAAATATCAAGGTTGATTAAACAGGCTTTAGATTTTGGACGCATTAAGTATAAAGACCCCGATAATACATCAACAAAGTTTAATGAATACGTACCTTATTGGGCTTAAGCTAGAAATACCGAAAATAGAATTTAATCTTGCTTGACTGAGTTTCGGAAAAAACACATAAAACACTGATAATCAGTTGTTTTTTGCTTGACTGGCTTTCGGAAAATGATATAGGTGTTTTTAACAAGCATTAAAAATTCCAACAATTTAATAAATTTGAGGCAAATGTTAGCACCACTTAAAAACTAGAATTTTTGCTTGACTGAGTTTCGGAAAAAACACATAAAATACTGATAATCAGTTGTTTTTTGCTTGATTGGCTTTCGGAAATTGAAATTAACAAAGAAACAAATGAACGATACCGATAAAAACAGAATTATTGAATTAATAAAAGCAGGCGAAAAACTGCCCAAAGAATATATCTATAAACTTTTTGCAGATGAAGAAGATGTATTTCTTTTTTGGAACGGCAGAAAAGAAGATATAACCAATATTGCTTTGCCCTTCCATAGCATAGAACATATTGATGAGCCGCGTAAAGAAAAAGACAAAGCACAAACCAGTATGTTTGAAACCGACTTTAGAGGCCGGCAATTAAAAGGTTGGACAAACAAACTCATCTGGGGCGATAATAAACTCATTCTTTCATCTTTGGCAAACGGCCCAATGAGAGAGGAAATTGAAAAAGAGGGTGGTCTTAAATTGATTTATATTGACCCACCCTTTGCAGTGGGCTCTGATTTTGGCTTTGAAATTGAAATTGGAGGTGAAACAGCAGAAAAAAGGCAGAGTATTATTGAAGAAATTGCATATCGTGATACTTGGGGAAAGGGGATTTCATCATACTTAACAATGATGTATGAACGATTAAAACTAATGCACAAACTTTTAGCAGAAGATGGCAGCATTTATGTTCATTGCGATTGGAGAGTAAGCTACTACCTAAGATTGATGTTAGACGATATTTTTGGTATAGACAATTTCAGAAACGAGATAATATGGTTCTATCCTGGTCGAGAAAGAATTTCTGAAAATAAGTTTCAATCGAAACACGATACAATTTATTATTTCGGTAAATCATCTAAATCCAAACTTAACGCAGTAACTAAGAAATGGGATAAGGAAGAGAGAGTTAAGATGCTTCGTAGAAAAATACACAAAGATGAATATGGTAAAGAGTGGTTTTGGGAGACAAGAGGTCAAGCAAATGGAATAGAACCCTATAAAAAATACCTAGACGAATACGTTGATAAAGGCGGTGCTTTGAATGATGTTTGGGATGATATTCAATTTTTAAGAGGTAACCACCCAGAAAGGGTCGGCTATGAAACACAAAAGCCTGAAGAATTATTAGAAAGAATTATAAAAGCAAGTAGCAATAAAGGGGATTTAATTGCTGACTTTTTTTGTGGAAGTGGAACTACAGCAGCAGCTGCTGAAAAGTTATCTCGTAAATGGATAACCACAGATTTGGGAAGGTTTTCTGTTCACACAGCGAGAAAGCGTTTAATTGGAGTGCAAAGAGAGTTACAAGAAAGCGGAAAAGATTTTAGGGCATTTGAATTACTCAACCTCGGGAAATACGAACGACAGTTCTTTATGGACGACCTTACAAACGGAAAACGTAAAGCCAAAGAAGATTTATATGTTGATTTAATTTTAGAAGCCTATAAGGCAAAGCGAATTGACAATCATGCTACTTTACACGGTAGCAAAGCAGGGCGTTTTGTAAATGTTGGCCCATTAGATGTGCCCGTAACGCAAAGCCTTTTAATGGATATTTTTGAAGAATGCCGCACCAAACTTTATACACAAGTTGATGTATTAGGCTTTGAATTTGAAATGGGTTTAACACCCCAGTTTATTCAAGAACTAAAAGAAAAAGGCGTTTCTGTTGCTTTAAAGTACATTCCTAAAGATGTTTTTGATAAACGAGCAGTAGAAAAAGGACAAGTGAAATTTTTTGACGTTGCTTATTTAAATACTCGCGAAAAGATAAAAGACAAATCTATTACTATTGAACTTACCGACTTTGTTACGCATTACACCCAAGACGATATTGAAGAATTACAACAAAGCATGAGGGCTGGCAGTAAAGTAGTAATAGAAGACGGTCAAATTTTTAAATTAGAGAAAGACAAAAACGGAATCATCACCCGCACTGTGCTTACAAAAGACTGGTTTGACTGGGTAGATTATTGGGCAATTGATTTTGATTACCTGAGCCGTAAAGAAATTATTAAAACTAAGAACGAAGATGGTTCTGTAGAGGAAAAATGGACAGGAAATTATCTGTTTGAAAACGAGTGGCAAAGTTTCCGCACCAAAAAAAATCCATCAATTGATTTTACAAGCGTAGCTCACCAATATAAAGCAGCAGGAAAATATAAAGTGATGGTTAAAGTGGTTGATATTTTAGGTATTGATACCAGTAAAATAATAGAAGTAAATATTGAATAGTTGAAACTTAGTATTGGGATGTTAATTAATATCTGCTTGTTCAAACTTTAGTTTTCGTTTCCCGTAGGGGACAAAATCTCTTTTTCCAATTTAATTAATATTGCTACTTTAAATTTATCTAAAAAAAATAAACAAGAATAAAAATACAATTAAGATTTAGGAAACCTTTTTCCCCTGCAAATTCTCTATAATAGTTTTTAAAATAGAGCGTGTACTTGGCGACCACCATTGTTTTAACATGGTATCTAAAGTAGCTGTTTGGTCTTCACTAACTTTTGCTATTAAGGCTTTTCTTAAGTTAAGTTTACTTTGTTGCCAAGTATTTTGTTCAAACTGCATGTATAAGTTTACTCGTTTAAGTGCAGCAGTCATTAAAGATTCTATTGGGGCTGTTGCATCAATTAACCCAATGGTTTTTGCTTCTTCTGTACCCATTAACTTTCCTTCTAATAAATTACGGTAAGCGTTAGCTTTGCCAATCCAGAAAGCATAAAGCTCAAAAATACTGTCTGGTACAATTATGCCAACGGGTACTTCATTTAAGCCTATAATAAATTTGCCTTCGGCCATTATTCTATAATCTGCACAAATTGCTAAAACACAACCACCAGCAGGGCTATGCCCGCTTATTGCAGCAACTAAAGGTTTTTTAAAACTGGTAATAGTTTTAACAAGGTCTAAAAACTTAGTCCAAAATATTTTCATTTGACTTTCGTCATAATCGTAAAGCTCAATTAAATCTAAACCGGCAGTAAAAAAACCTTCTTTACCTGTAAGTACAACACCACCAATGTTATCATCCTGAGCTATACTAGAAAACATTTTTTTTAACTCATCTATCATCACTTCATTCATTGCATTAGATTTTCCTCTGTCTAATGCAATAATTGCAATTTTATCTTGTATGGTTACTTTGATGGTGTTCATATATTAAGTTTTAATTACGGGGTGTAACTTTATAGTTGATTACTTTTTTAGCAATATGCCCATTTAAATCCATTCCTTCAAGCGTAACTTTATAATTTCCTACATTATCAGCATTAAAGAAACTTACGTTTGCGTTGCCTAAAGAATCTGTAATAATATTAGGGTTCCAGTAAATGGTGGTTCTTAAATCTGCAGTAGAGGTATTAATTTTAGGGTCTTCATAGTTTGGCACATAAAATTCTTTTGGATTAAATATTCCTAAAGGGTTATGAGTTAAAATACCAGGTGCCCAAGTATTACTTACATAACCTGGCTTACCTCTTTTTGTGTTAATAATGATAACACCGCCCCCCCCTCTGCTGCCGTAAATTGCAGTATAACCTATGTTTTTTAATATCTCAATACTTTCCACATCTTGAATTGGAATGCTATTTAGAAAATCAGGTTCAACAAAAATACCATCCATAATAATTTGAGCCTGCTGATTTCTGATAGTTGCAATCCCATTAATAACAGTTAAACCAGCCACCCTACCTTGCAATGCTTGCTCAATAGAAAAAGAATTTTCTAAATCTTTTTCTGTTAAAACCCTATCAGCATTTCCGGCTCCGTTAAGGTTAGATGAACTTTCTATCACAGCCTTTTTTTCTACAACAACAACTTCGCCTAATAAAATAGAACGATTTACGGCACCACTTCTTAGCCACTCTTCATATTGGCTTTTACTGTTTTTTAAATAAGCCATCATAGACTCATTTATGTTTACCGTTAAATTAGGTTGATTGATGTTTTTGGTAACCAATGGAAAAGTGCTGTTATAAACTTCAATTTCCACATTTTTTTTACCATTGCTTCCTCTGGCTTGTATTACAAATTTTGTGCTATCCGGAAAGTACAAACTATCCACTTTAAACTCGCCCAGAGCATCTGTTTTTGCTTGTAATAAAAAAGATTTGCCGCCAGATGAAAATATGGTTACCGTTCCTCCTTCAATTGGTTTGTCTTTTCCTTGGGTTATGCGGCCGCTAATTGATAAAGTTCTTTCTGGTTTAAATACATAATTTGTAGGAGTACTTAAGTTTTTCCAATTAAATCTGCGCCAAGCTTGGGTAAGCATCAACACATCTGCAGCAATTTCTTTTTCTTCATTAATATTAGTAAGGTAATAGTTGGGGTTTTCTACAAAACCTTTAATATCAGAAGTGAGCAATAGGTTGGTGTAAATGTTTTCTTCCTCATCACTATCTATTTTTACCTTATCATTATCTGTAACAGCAATAGAAAAAGAGCCAATTACAGGTTTACCGTTTGGCGCTAATGCGTTAATGTTTAAATTAACTTTTCCCCTAGTAGTGTAAGTGCTTTTATCCGACTTAATGTTTACAGCTAAAGTATCTTTAGGGGCAATAAATACCAGTCTTTCCGCAACCGGCAACATGTTTTCATTAAACAAAGTGATTTGGTTTATACCAGGTAAAAACCTCGATTTATCTAATTTTGCAGCAAAGGCTAAACTTTTGATTTTTGATTTAGCTGTGTAAAACACCGTTCCGTGGTTTTGTGCAATTACGGTGTATTCTTTATCCGCATTTTTATCTAAAAAGGATTTGTTGTTAGCAACCTTAAGTGATAAGCTATCATTACTAATGTTATAAACAGACAAATTTATACCTTCTGTTTGAGCAGTTGGGAGTTTAAAAGTTTTTTCGGAACCATCTTCAAATTTTACAACAGCTTCGTAAGTTTTATTTGGAGAACACATTAAGTTAAAAAAACCCATCCCTAAATGTTTGGTAGTTATAATTGCTACTTTAAGTCCTTCATTATCTTTTACATAACCTTCAATTTTTTTACCTAAACCATCGGCGCCAACAGCTTTAAAAGCTATTTTAGTTCTTACTTCGCTAACTAAGTTGCCACTTTCTGGAAAAAACTGAACATCAACATTATTAGAGGTACTTTTAATAGGAATTGTTTTTGTAATGATGGTGCCTTCCGTAACTTCAATATTAGCTTCAATTATCCCGTCTTGCCCTAAAAAAGCTTTGTCATTGCTAAAGCCAAAAGTAATGTCGCCTTTTACGTTAGTTTTAGTTTTCCCTTTTTCAATTACTTTATCATTTAAAATAACACTGTAATTAACATTTTTATTAGCATACGGGAAAGCATCCATATTACTAAAGTTAATGGTGCTACTCACATTTTCCTTAGCACCATCAGTAGTAAAGCTATAATTTGCTTTTGTTATCAGTTGGTTTGTCCAAGCGTTTCCAATTTTAAATGTTTTATCGTAAAAAAAGTCTTGATCAAAATTACGCATCCATGTGGTGTAAGCTCTTAACCTATAATTTCCTTCTTGTAAAGAATCTTTCAATTCAAAATTACCCCAACCAAAACCTGCAACCAAGGGTAATCTTATGGTTTTTTTAATAGCATTTTTACCATCTATTAAATCAACATATAAAATATTACTGTTCGGCGTAGGCGTTAAATTTTCTGCATTTACTACATAAGCTTTAAACCAAATGTCATCTCCAACAGCGTAAAAAGGCTTATCCGTGTGTAAATAAACTTTTTCTTGAACGTTTGCCCTAAAGTAAGTCTGTATTTTTTCTAAAAAACTTTTTAAAGAATCATCATCAGCTGTAAAACTAAATAAGCCAAAAGTTGATAGTGATAATGCAAGAATAAGGTAGATTTTTGATTTCATTTTGTTTTGATTGTTTTTCACAAGAAAGGTTTAAAAAATAAAGCCTCGTTAATTTGAGGCTTCATTAAATATTTTAAAACTGATTTTTCCACATCATACTTTCAACAGGTTTAGTGGTTTTGTTGTTGTACTTGGCATTGTTTTTTGTGTTGTACATAGTTTCTATTTCTCCTTCAACAACAAAATAAATGAGCTGCCCAATTGGCATACCTGCATAAATTCTTACAGGCTGTGTGGCCGATATTTCTAAAGTCCAAGTGTTACAAAAACCAACATCACCTTTGCCGGCAGTGGCATGTATATCAATACCTAAACGCCCAGTGCTAGATTTTCCTTCTAAAAAAGGAACATGTTTATGGGTTTCTGTGTATTCTAACGTTACACCTAGGTATAAAGTATTGGGTTGCAGTACAAAACCGTCTTTCGGAATTTCAAAATGTTCAATGGTGTTGTGTTTTTTAGCGTCAAGTTCGCGGTTGGTATAACAAGCTAAATGTTTACCTAAATGTACATCGTAAGAATTTGTGCCTAAGCATTCTCTTTTAAAAGGTTCAATAACAATGGAGCCTGCTTCAATCTCTTTTAATATCAGTTGGTCAGAAAGTATCATGTTTTATTTTTGCGTTTGCCTAAATTATGATTATTTTAAAATAATTTTGTCATCAAATTAGAAATTTAAAAAATGCCCATCACTTTTTTTGAAAACATAGACGACAACACCTCCATAGCAATGTGGAAAATAGAGGAATCTCCCGAAGTTTTAGAGGCACAATTACAACTTAAAGAACATGAGTTAAAACTTTTACGTTCTTTAAGTAAAGAAAAAAGAAATTTACATTGGTTAGCAACAAGGGTGCTTTTACGTAAAATGCTAAACACCCAAGAGTATATAGATTGCCAAGCAAATGAAAACGGGAAACCTATTTTAATGAACCATCCACACCATATTTCTTTAAGCCATTCTTATGATTATGCAGCTGTAATGGTAAGCAAAACAAAAAAAGTAGGGATAGATATAGAAATCATTAAATCAAAAATAGAAAGGGTGCAAAACAAATTTATGAATAGCGAGGAGTTAAGTTTTATTGGTGATGAAGATAGAATTGAAAAACTTTACGTTTGTTGGTGCGCTAAGGAAGCTTTGTATAAGCTAAACGGTGAAAAGGAAATTTCTTTTAAAGACCATATTCATTTAAAAAGTTTCAATTATGAAGAAAACGGATCTTTGATTGCTAAAATTGAGAAGCAAAACTTAAAAGAGGCTTATACTGTTAATTATAAAAAGTTTGATAACTATATGTTGGGTTATGTTAGCGAGTGATGATGAAAAATAAAGAAGTAAGGTTTGAAGATTGGGGATTATTAGACTACCAGCAAGCTTGGGATAAACAAGAGCAATTATTTTCTGAAACAGTGGCTGTAAAAATATTTAATAGAAACCACCCCGAAGAAGAAAAAGCAACTACTAATTATTTGGCTTTTGTAGAACATCCGCATGTTTATACTTTAGGTAAAAGCGGCAAGCCAGAAAACTTATTATTAAACGAAAAAGAGCTTAAAGAAAAAGAGGCGGTTTACTATAAAATTAACCGTGGCGGCGATATTACTTATCATGGCCCAGGCCAAATTGTTGGTTACCCTATTTTAGATTTAGATAATTTTTTTACTGATATACACCTTTACCTAAGAACTTTAGAAGAAGCCGTTATTTTAACCTTGAAGGATTATGGCATTACAGCCGGGCGTTACGAAGGCTTTACAGGTGTTTGGATAGATGGTGATAACCATAAAGCCCGTAAAATTTGCGCAATGGGTGTACGCTGTAGCCGTTGGGTTACCATGCATGGTTTTGCTTTTAATGTAAATGCCAATTTAGATTATTTTAAAAACATAGTCCCCTGCGGGATTGATGATAAAGACGTAACCTCCATGGAGCGTGAATTAGGGCATAAAGTAGATATTAAAGAAGTTAAAGAAAACCTAAAACGTCATATTGCCGCACTTTTTGATATGCAATATGTGTAGCCATGAAAATTTTATGCTTTATTAAATTAAGTACTTTTTTAGTTTGTGGGGGCTGTAATAAAAAAACAGATGTCGTTCTACTTGATACTAAGCCACCAATTGAAACAATTAAATCAGGAAATTTAACTTATTTGGCTTTAGGAGATTCTTATACAATTGGGCAATCTGTGGAGGTTTTTCAAAGCTTCCCAAACCAATTAATTGATCAGTTAAAAAGCACTAGGTCTAATGTTAGCGGAAAATTATTGCATAAACTGGTTGGGCAACAGATGATTTAATAAATTTTTACTTGTGGTAGGTGTTATCACCAACCACTTTAAATATTAACACCGATTAAAGGTAGAAACCTTTTACGTTCTCTTTTATTTCATCTATAATTAAATCGTTTATTCCTATATTTATTTAATGTATCCAGGTATAGAATTTTTTACCGCAACTTGTCTCAATTGGCAACCACTTCTCTCTTTTCCCATACACAAAGAGATCTTAATGGATAGTTTGAAGTTTTTAGTTGCAGAAAAAAGAGTTTGGATTTACGGATATGTAATTATGCCAAATCACATCCATATCCTATGGAGAAAGCAAGATGCTTGGATAGAGAAAAACGTTCAACAGCATTTCTTAAAATTTACTGCACAGCAGATGAAATTTAATTTATTAAAAAACAACCCTATAGTATTACAGAATTACAAAAGTACGCAAGCCGATAGGCAATATCATTTTTGGGAAAGAAGACCATATAATGCAACGATGCTTTCCCGTAGAGTATTGGAGCAAAAACTCGATTACATTCATTACAACCCAACTAAGGCAAACTTATGCCTCATACCTGAAGAATATCTTTACTCTTCTGCTCAGTTTTACCTTTTGAATATTCCTAATCCTTTACTTACTCATTATATGGAACACATATAGGTGGTGCGGTGACAACACCGACCACAGGGTAAACAAGAGCTATTACTTGTGGTTGGTGTTATCACCAGCCACTTTTAATTACCCACCACAAGTAAGATTTTAATACTTTGGGAGGTAAATTGATAACACTGGCCACAGATTAAAGATTCTTAGGTGGTGCGGTGATAACACCGACCACAGGGTAAATGGGTTAAACTTTTGGCACCGTTGGTTGCTAGTAAGTTTTGAATAGAGTTTTTACCGTTTTTATCTTTGATAACATCAAAAATAACTTTATTACAAACTATATTAAGTTAAATAACGTTAATATTTAGGTTTTGAGAAAAAGTTAGATAAATTTGCAAATTGAATAAAAAAATGAAGAATTACCTTATCATATTATTTGTTGCAGTTTTGGGCTTAAGTTCTTGTATAAAAGATGATAATGCAGAATTTGTTGACCCTAATGTGCAGTTTGGAAAAGACACTACAATTATTAAAGAATTTATTGCTGCCAATAATATTCCAGCAATCAAACATTCATCTGGCTTATATTACCAAATTTTAGATCCAGGAGTAGGAAATGTTACCTATGCCGCAAACACCCAAGTAGAAGCTATATATACAGGCAGACTTTTAAACGGGACCGTTTTTGATACCTCTGTAGGGAAACCTAATTTTAAAACTGCGTTAGGTGGTGTTATTACAGGTTGGCAAATTGGCATACAATTGATACAGAAAGGTGGTAAAATAAGATTACTTATCCCTAGTGGTTATGCTTATGGCTCACGGCCGCAAGGTCCAATACCAGCAAATTCTGTTTTAGATTTTGATATAGAATTAATAGACGTACAATAAATGATAAAGAAATATTTAAGCCTGTTAATTTTAGCAGTAGTTTTTTTAAGTGCTTGCGAAAAAGAAACAAGGTCTTTGAAAGAAATAGAAGACGAGACAATACAGTCTTATCTAAGAACAAATAATTTAACAGGTTTTACTAAAGACTCTACAGGCTTTTACTTTAAAGTTATTAGTTTAGGAACTGGCGATGTTATTGGTTACCCTACTTTTGTAGGTGTATCACAAACTACAACATCTATTAATAAGAGTGTGAATTATGAGTTTTCTAAATATAACCCTCAGTTTAATTATGTAGGTTACATTACACCAACCTCTTGGAGAGAATCTATGTTGAATATTAGAAAAGGTGGAGAACTAAGAATTATCACCCCATCTTATCTGGCTTTTGGAAAAGATGGATCTGGATCTACCTTACCAGGAAATGCAATTTTAGACACTAAATTATCGGTTGCTAATGATGCCGATAGACCTTCTTATGAAGATGCTTTAATAAGAGAATATTTAACTGAAAATAATTTAACAGCTACCAAAGATGCAAACGGAATTTATTACAACATCGAAACCTTAGGCACTGGGGCAGCAATAACTCCAACATCTTCAATAAAAGTTGCTTATACTGGTAAATTATTAACAGGAGCAATATTTGACCAAGCATTACCGGCTAATCCGTTAACAATTTCTTTAGCAAATACAATTGAAGGATGGAAATTAGCTGTACCGCTAATTAAAGTCGGTGGAAAAATAAAAATTTACATCCCGTCAAGGTTTGGATATGGAGCAAATGCCCAATCTACAATACCTGCCAATTCAATTTTAGAATTCGAGATTCAGGTTATAGAATAATAATCCAAAAACAATAAAAGCAGCTCTTAAGCTGCTTTTATTGTTTTAAGGCTTCTTTGTAAACAGCCAAACATCTTTCTCTAGCCATTTTATGGTCCACAATAGGTTGCGGATATTTAAAAGGATCACTAAATTCTGGCACCCATTTTTTAATATAGGCTAAATTTTTATCAAACTTTTTAACCTGTTCGTAAGGATTAAAAATTCTAAAATAGGGTGCAGCATCAACACCGCAGCCAGCTGCCCATTGCCAACCGCCAACATTACTAGATAGTTCAAAGTCTAATAGTTTTGCTGCAAAATAGTCTTCTCCCCAACGCCAATCAATCAATAAATGTTTGGTTAAAAAGCTGGCAACAATCATACGCACTCGGTTGTGCATAAAACCTGTTTGGTTTAACTCTCGCATACCAGCATCCACAATTGGATAGCCCGTTTTTCCTTCGCACCAAGCTTTAAACTCTTGTTCGTTGTTTCTCCAAGGTATTTTATCGTATTCTTTTCTAAAACTATCTTTTGCCGAGTGTGGAAAATGATATACAATGGTAAAATAAAAATCTCGCCAAATTAATTCGCTTAACCAAACATTACTTTTAACTTCAATTGCTTTTTTAAATAATGCTCTAATGCTAACTGTGCCAAAACGTAAATGCAAACTTATTCTAGAAGTAGCATCTTTAGCAGGGAAGTCTCTGTCATCTGCATAATTTGCTAACGCTTGTTTAAAGCTTTTATCCGGAAATTCTAAATCAGTTTTCTCAAAACCAATATCGTTTAAACTTAAATTTTTAAATGGTTGGGTTCTTAAATAAGTTGTGGCGTATTTTTCTGTTGGATAGGATTTATAGTAAAAAGGCTTTAGTTGAGCTAAATATTTGTTTTTGTAGGGCGTAAAAACTACATAAGGCTCTCCATTATCTTTTAAAACCTCGTTTTTCTCAAAAATACACTGGTCTTTAAAACTAAAAAAATCTATGTTTTTAGATGCTAAAAAATCTTTAATTTCTTCATCTCTTTGTATAGCGTAAGGTTCATAATCATGGTTGGTATAAACCGCCTTAACATCATAATTAGTTATTAACTTATTCCATATTTTTGAAGGCTGCCCGTATTCAATCAATAATGAGGATTCAAATTTGTCCTCCAAATCTTGTTTCATCAAGCCTAACTCTTGATGGATAAAACTTACTCTTGCATCTTTTTTATCTTCTAATTTATCCAATATTTGGCTATCAAATATGAAGATAGGTAATACTTTAAAATCACTTTTTAAAGCATGGTATAAACCTGCATTGTCCGTTAACCTTAAATCTCTTCTAAACCAAAATATTGCAATGTTTTCTTTAGGCATAAATGTAATTCAGGGCGTTTTTAATATCGGCAAACTTAAATCTAAACCCGGCATCTTCAATTTTTTGAGTACTCATTTTAGTGCTTCCTAAAACTACAGCACTCATTTCTCCCAAAGCCAAATTAAGAGCAAAGGTAGGGACATTAGGTAACCATAAAGGTTTTTTTAGTTGTTTTGCAATGGCTTTTGTGAGTGCTTTATTGGTTAAAGGATATGGGCTACACATATTATATGCACCATGTAAGTTCTCATTCTCAATCCCGTAAACATACATATCTATTACATCTTGCAAATGAATCCAAGAAATCCATTGGTTGCCACTGCCAAGCGGTGCGCCAACTCCAAACTTTATAGGTTGGGCAATTTTTTGTAATGCACCAGATTCTTTATCTAAAATTACACCTGTTCTAAATTTAACAACCCTTAAACCCAAACCTTTTGCTTTATCAACAGCATCTTCCCATTTAATACAGCAATCTGCTAAAAAATCATTTGCTGGCAAATCTTTTTCTACCATCAATTGGTTTCCTCTATCACTATAAAAACCAGCTGCAGAAGCAGAAACCACGGTTTCCACCTGATGAGGATACTTTTTTAACAAATCGTAAATTAAAGTAATAGAATCTGTGCGGCTATTAATTAAAACTTCTTTTCTTTCGTCGGTCCAACGTTTATCTGCAATACCTGCACCCGCTAAGTGTACTATAACATCAACACCTTTTATACATTCGGCATCAATTTCCTTTTTTTCTATATCCCACTTAAAGGTTTTATATACTGATTGCTGTTCGGGATTTCTACTTAAGTGTTGAACCTTGTAACCTTTTTGAGTTAACAATTGACTAAGATGCTTGCCTACAGTACCTGTGCCACCCGTTATTAAAACTTTTTTACTCATAATATATAAACCAAACATTTGTCATTTGGTTTTAATAACTACAAAATGATGCCTAATATGTTAAAGCTTAAATATTTATGTAAAAAATGTATTAACTGCTAATATAATCTTGAAGGTTTTGGATGGTTTGTTTTTGATCTTGAATGATAAATTTAACCACATCACCAATAGAAATAATACCTGTAAGTTTGTTGTTTTCTTCAACGGGTAAGTGCCTAATGTGTTTTTCTGTCATCACTTGCATGCAATGATCTAAACTTTGTTTTGGATTAATAACGATAGGTGCAGGTGTCATTACAGTACTAATTTGTACTTCTTTAGATGATTTTCCTTTTAAAACCACTTTACGAGCGTAATCACGTTCAGTAAAAATACCCACTAAGGCATCATTTTCTGTTATTAGGATAGCACTAATATTATGGCTATTCATAATTTCTAATGCTTCGTAAACCAAAGTATTTGGCGAAACTGTTATTATTCTGCTTTCTTTAATGCTTAAAATTTGGTGTACAGTTATCATAAATTTGGTTTTTGGTGTTACTAAAAATACCTAAAAAAATTTCTTAAAACAAAATGTTAATGGGTATTTATTTAAGGATGATATTTTATAAGGGTTTAAAATTAACAATGTTACGAGCCATACCATTAAAAATAAATAGATGAAATGGCCACATTAACCACCAATACAAACGGCCCCATAGGCCGCTGGGTCTAAAAGTTGCGGTTTGCTTTAAGTATAATTTATTGCTTCTTTCTATTATAAAAAATTCTAACCAAGCTTCGCCTGGCAGTTTCATTTCTGCGTAAAGCATTAACCTTTTATTTTTTTTATCGGCTAAAATTACTCTCCAAAAATCTAAAGCATCGCCAGCAACAATTTCGTTTCCGTTTCTTCTGCCTCTTCTGGTGCCCACGCCTCCAACTAACTGATCTATAAAGCCCCTTAATCCCCACAACCAATCTAAATAATACCAGCCTCTTTTGCCACCAATAGACCATATATTTTCTAAAACCCTGTCAACATCTTTTTTAAACTCTAACTTTACGGTATAATTTAATGTCCCGTTTTGTGGCACTTCAACCTGATCCATAAAACTTGTGGTTAAATAACCTTTATTTAATGCATCTCGCCAGCTAGAAACAATAGAATTTTGCTCAATTTTAACAAACGCATAATTTAAAGCTTGTTGGTAGCTCACACATTCATGCGGAATAATTTCTTTAATATGATGATTGCTACAAACTACTTCGTTACGCATACTTTCTACCAAGCTGCTGGCAATATTATAATTTACAGATGTAACTATGTTTAACCAATAAGATGAAAGCTTAGGTGTTAAAACAGGAATGGTTAGGATGTAGCGTTTAAGGTTTCGAGCTTTAGCGTAACCCAATAACATTGCTTTATAGGTTAAAATATCTGGCCCACCAATATCAAAAGTTTGATGATAGGTTTTTGCATTCCCTAAAATATTTTCTAAGTAAAATAAAACATCCCTAATAGCTATCGGTTGGCATTTGGTATGTAACCATTTTGGAGCAACCATAAATGGAAGTTTTTCGGTTAAATCTCTTATAATTTCGAAAGAGGCACTGCCAGAGCCAATAATTATTGCCGCCCTTAAGCAAGTGTGTGCAATTTTGCTTTTTTTAAGAATATCTTCTACCGCTAAGCGAGATTTTAAATGCGTTGATAACTCTTCATCATTAACAATACCTGTTAAATAAATAATTTGCTGGCAGCTTGTTTTTTCTAAAGCAGTAACAAAATTTTGGGAAGATAGTAGCTCTAGTGAGGAAAAATCTGCTTTTGAGTTTCCCATGCTATGTACTAAGTAATAGGCAGCATCAATATCTTTAGGGATGTTTTTTAAAGATTCTTCATCTAATAAATCGCCGATGATGATGTGAGTATTTTTATCTGAAATTAAAGCCTCTTTTACCCTCCTTTTATCTCTAACTAAACAATATATTTCATGGCCGGCTGCCTGTAAAATAGGCAAAAGCCTTGTGCCAATGTATCCGTTTGCGCCTGTTAAAAGAATCTTCATAGTTTGTTAACAAATTTATTGAATTTAGGTTTTTTTAGCGGTTTTAAGGAATTATGAGCTTGTTTAAAATTTATCTAATAAATTGTTTATGCTTTTGGGCTACAACTTCGTTAATTTTTTTCAAGGCATTATTTTTTTTGAAGGAACTCAAGATTGACATAAACGTTCTTCCTATTCTACAAGCAAAATTGCCTTCCGATATGTTGACTCCACATTCTGCAAGACATTATAATGCAGCTTATTATTATATCAACAAAATTTAATAAAAAAAAAGGTAACCAACATTACATTGATTACCTCATTATATTTTAAGCTAAAAATTTTAATTACCACCTCTAGTTGGTCTTCCACTGCTAGAAGATGAACTTCCACCACCTCTTGAAGAGGAAGATGATGATTTTGAAGATGGTTGAGAACGTTCTACACTTCTTGTTGGTGTATTACTACTTGTCGCACTTCTTTCAGAACGGCTGCTATTGCTAGATTGAGTTCTTGGTGAAGGTGCCGGCGTAGATTGATTTGGCGTACTTCTTTCTGTTCTACTTGAACCAGAATTAGATGGTCTGCTACTTTCGCTTCTGCTAGAACTACTTTCTGGGCTTACAGCTGGTTGGCTAGGTTGAGTTCGCTCTACCCTTGTATTTGGTGAAGCTTCTCTATTTCCGCTAGGATTTTCTGATCTCGACGGACGAGCATCAGTACCAACTGAGCCACCATTTTCGGTTCTTGTACTAGAAGTAGTTCCTCTATTTACATCAGGTCTTGCGCTGTTTGTAGTTCCATAATTACTATCAGATCTTGATGGTCTTAAATCTGAATTTACAGCACTACCATTTTCGGTTCTAGAATTAGAAGAAGTTACTCTATTTACATCTGTTCTATTGTTATTGGTAGCATTGTCCGCTCTAGTAGGGCGTGGACTGTTGCTGGCAATGCTTCTTGGTGCAGATGCGTTATCACCTCTACTCACATTTGGTCTGTAAATATTTACAGCATCTCTACTAATTCTATCAGAACCTGGTCTTGTGCCATCGGCAACTCTGTAAACTGGTACATTTTGTCTGGTAGCTCTTCTAACATCGTCTCTGCCAGGGCCACTGTAATAATTTACATTTCTGTTGGTGTAAACATTATTAATAATGGTTGTATTGTTAATAATGTAAACATTTCTGCGTGGTTCCCAATACCTTCCGTATGATGGGTAATAAATACATCTTTGTGGGATAAACACCCAATGGTTATTAGGTACAAAATACCTTCTACCAATATTTATGTTTACACTAATTCTGGGAGCTAAAGGTGCCCATCCGTAATAACCGCCACCCGTTCTCCAAGTTACCCAAGCTGGTCCCCATTCGGTATCTGGTGTCCAAATCCATCCATCATAATCATCATAAAACCATCTTCCATAATGAAACGGAGCCCAACCCCACTCGTAGTCAGATACCCAAGTATTTCCATACTCGGTCATTACCCAACGTCCGTTTGTGTAGTATGGCCTAAAGTCTCGTCCAACGTTTGGGCGCCATACGTAGCCATAATCTGGATTGTTAATCCAATCTCCATGGTAAGATAACTCGTCGTAAAAAACTTGTAAACTTATTCCTCTGTTAGGATTAGCCTGTGTTTTATTAATACCTAGGCCTATTGTTAAAAAGAATATTCCAAAAGCCAATGCTGTTTTTTTAATGCCGTTGCCCATGATTTCTAATATTTAAATTGGTTGCTATTTAATTTATTAACGCTTCAATATTGTTTTTCATGTGTTTAATACTAAATGTTACAATTATAATACACGATAAATATATTGATATAAGAACTGGTTGAAAACCCTATAAAACAGGCTTCTATTTATAAGACGAGTAACTTTGCAAAAAGGTGTCAGATAAAATAAATAATATAGGTAAGAGGATTTTAAAAGCAAATGGTTTAATTTGTAATATGTTAAAAGGCACATTATACCTCGTCCCAGTAGTGATGGCAGAAGGAGCAGAAGAGAAATCTTTGACTCCGTTTTTGTCTCAAACCGTTAATCAGATTAAAGAATACATTGTTGAAAACGAAAAAACAGCAAGACGCTGTTTAAAAGCTGCGGGTTTAACTACACCACAAAGTGAATTAATTATTCATGATTACGGCAAACATGAAAGAGGTGGAAGTTTAAAGCCTTACTTTCAGGGTTTAGAAGCTGGAAACGATGTGGGTTTAATGAGTGAAGCTGGTTGCCCTGGTGTAGCAGACCCAGGTGCTGATATAGTTGCAGAAGCACATAAAAGAGGAATAAAAGTGGTGCCTTTAGTTGGGCCAAGTTCTTTACTGCTAGCATTAATGGGTTCTGGTTTTAATGGACAAAGTTTTGCTTTTCATGGATACTTACCTATTGATAAAATGGATAGGGTAAAAAGGATTAGAGATTTAGAAGGTTTTTCTGAACGTTTTAAACAAACGCAACTATTTATAGAAACTCCGTTTAGAAACAACCCTATGCTAAACGATATTTTAGCAAGTTGTAAAAACGATACAAAGCTATGTATTGCCAGTAATTTAACTGCTGAAGATGAATTTTTAAAAACAAAAACCATTGCCGATTGGAAAAAAGAACAACCAGAATTACACAAAATACCTACCATATTTCTGCTTTACCGTAGCCGATGAGAATTCCTGCACCATCAGATATTTTAATAGTTGGTGTAAGCCCAGTTACTTTAGCATTGGCTACAGTATTAGCTAAAAGCGGATTAAAAGTTTTAGTTATTGATGAAAGCATAAGCCCTAAAACAAATTTTGACAGTTTGCAATTAAGCAACTACTGCCAAAATTTATTAGTAGATACTGGTTTTGAAATTGGTGAGAATTTGGAAGCTAACAGTTTTATAAACCAGAGTTTTAAACTTTTAGCACATTATTTATGTAGCGTAATTTGGGAAACCAAAATTGAATTCAAGACTGTTGATAATTATAATTTAATTCATAATGGCATTCAATATAAATATGCTTCCTCTTTCGTTTTTTTTGAAAAGGATTTAATTATTAGCTCAAAAAATCACGATTTAAACTTTAGAAATGTTTTTTTACTAGCGTGGCGAGTAATTGGTATTGTAAATGAGCGCTTAAATTCTTTGGTTTTAAATGGTTATACCGAAGAAAAGAATTTATTAGTTTCATTTTCTGATGAGCCAATTGAAACAGGGTTTTTCGCTAAACTTTTTAAAAACTGGATTCCAAACAAAAAGGAAATAAATTATACTGATAGCTCCGTTAATTTACACCTTAGCCATCAAAGAGACTTAGCAGCTGGCAATCTTTTACCAGATTTACCATTTTATAATGAAAAAATAAAAGAGCAAATTTCACTTTACAAATGGTGCAACTACCATTTTTTTTCTTTGATAATTATTGGTCGTATTCATTCAAATTTCTTGTTTAACATTGCAAAATGGGTGCAATTAAATTATCAAATTCAGCTGTTTTACCTACCTTACAGCGAAAAAAATAAGGATTTTTTTGAAACTTTAGGATTAGAAGAAGGTAAACAGCGTACCTTAATTATAAGACCTGATAGGTATATTGGGTTTTTACATGATGCCATAGACACCGATATTTTAGATAATTATTTGAGATCTGTTTTGCTGATGAAAGCTAAGGCAGAGTGATGATGTTTGTTTTTTTAATATGATGTGTCATTGCAATCTTTCTTCTCGGTTTATGTTTCTCACATAACGAAAAGAAACATAGTAATTACGGTCTGTGAGGACACAGACCATGGAAGATGGCAAAAATCAATATATTTAACATTAGATTGCTTCGTTCCTCCTAATGACTCAAAATTTCTCTTTAATACAGCACTCTAAACTTAATGGTGTTTTCTATTTTACGCAGTTCTTTTAACAATCCTTTTGCATAGGTTGTGTCTATATCTGTAATTACATAACCAATTTGTGGATTTGTCATTAAAAACTGCCCAACAATATTTATATTATGCTTTGCCAATACTTTGGTAATTTTAGACATAATACCCGGTACGTTTTTATGGATATGCACTAAACGGTGAGATTCTGCTATTTTTGGCAACTGTAAATTTGGGAAATTAGAGCTTCTAAACGTAGTTCCGGTATTGATAAAATCGGCCATACGTTTAGCAATTAATGTTTTATTGCTTGGGTTTTTTAAGCTATCAAAAACCACCATGCCCATTTCTGTACAAATAGAAAAATCAATTTTATCTTTTGCGCTTCCTAAATAACCTATTGTTTTTAGTTTAACCGCTTTGCTCAATTGCTCGTTACATACAGTTTCACCTTCACCTAAAAGTAACATGCCAATATCTTTCACATATTTTTCTTCCAAAGAAGTTTTATGGCGGATAGAAAAACCGTCCTTCTTTAAAAAATCAATAGATTCTTGCGGAATATCGCCAACTAACAAACAAAGAATTCTGTTTTTAGGGTAAGATATGGCTTGTGGTAAATTGCTCACATACAAAAACTCGTCAAAACTTGGCGCAACATGATCCGCTTTTTCTGCAACGGTTTTACGCTCAATATTTTCTGTATAAGCGAAAAACTTTTTAATCATTCCAGATTCTTTCAGTTGAAAATCCGAATGGCCATCGCCAATACCATAAATATCGCCCATTAAAGGCATTTGCTTTAACAGTTTTACTTTACCGTTTTCTTGCGATAATGGGTTTTCAGTATCATACCCTATAATATTTCCATCCACATCAAAAATAAATGTGTTGGCATAAATATTATGTTTTTTAATATGGTAAGCGCTTACAACAGGTGTTATAAACTCTTTAAAACCTCCAGAAACTATCAAAACCTCATCAGCATGTTTTTTAAAAAAAGCTTTATTACGCTGAAAAGAAGAGGAAACTTTTTTCTTTAAATGCTTAATCAGTAAATCTAAATGTCCTTTGTTAGCGTTCAACAATTTTACCCTTGCAGCTAAGCTTTCTGTAAAAGAAAGTTTGCCTTCCATAGATAAATTGGTTAAATTTTCAATTTCTTGATAAATAGCCTCTCTATCAGGATGATTTTTCAAGGAAATACGGGCTAATTCATCTAAAGCTTCTACTTGCGTAAAAGTGCTGTCAAAATCTATAATAAAAAATGGTTTCAAAGTAATTGTTTTTAAGTCTCAAAATTGCACAAATCATTTTTAAAAAGCTAAATTATTTGATAATTAGGCAGATTTTAGACTATTTACTATTTCGGTAATTGTTTTTTTGATAGGGAAAAACTGAAAATTTAAAAGCGTTTTTATTTTTTGATTATCGTACTCAGTGGTTTTAGAGGCTGTATTTGCAACGGTTTTGTTTAAACCACCTTTGCCTCCAGTTAATGTATTTTTTATAGAATTTAATCGCCAAGCAATATTAAGCATCCAAGGTTTAGCTAATTTTAATGGTGTTTTTCTGCCAAATTCTTCAGCAGTAAGGCTAAACAATTCTTTATAGCTTAAATTTTCGGAATTAATGATGAAGCGTTGGTTATTTACTTCGTTTTGCATTAACAAAATCATGCATTTTGCTACATCTTTAACATCAACAAAGCCGGTAGCACCTTGTGTATAATAACTAAAGCCATTTTTTATGGTTTCAAACAAAGCACCGCTGCATTCTGTACCTGCATCGACACCAATAATTACAGATGGATTTACGATAACGGCATTTAAACCTTCGTTTATGCCTCTCCAAACTTCCATTTCTCCGCGGTATTTAGAAACAGCGTAAGCATCATGTGTTTCAAAACCTTCCCAAAAATAGGTTTCGTTAATTGCCTCGCTGTGTTTAGCACTACCTAATGCAGCAATAGAGCTTACATGTAATAGTTTATCAATGTTAAATTGAATACATAGGTTTACTACATTAGCAGTTCCTTCTGCATTTACTAAAAGCATTTTTTCTTTTAAATTTTTATCAAAAGAAACCAAAGCTGCACAGTGGTAAACTTGGGTTATATTTTCAAAAGCCAATTCAAAATCTGAATAATCTAAAATATTGGCAAATACCCATTCAATTTTATGGGCAAAAGGAATTAATTTTTGAGGAATTACGGAGTTTTCTTTTTTAGTGCACCTCACTTTATCTTCGGTTTGTAAAAGCTGTACAACCAATTCGGCACCTAAAAAACCTGTAGCTCCTGTTACTAAAATCATTCTTTTTATAGTGTGATTTATTTAAATCTAATTGCTGCGAATCTAATCATATTTATGAGGCAAATAGATGCATTAGATCATTGTTTTGTTAGCTTAAACATAAATCTTCTAAAACTGTTTTATATTGCGGATATTGATTAATTAAATCCTGTTTTTTAGCCATTTCAAAATCTTGAAAATCAAACCCAGGGGCAACCGTACAACTTACCAAAGCAAAGCCCTTTTTATTTTTGACTTGCGAAGCAAACCAACAATTTGCCGGGATGGTAGCTTGTAGAACTTCTCCAGCTTCCAAATTTGAGCCTAAATAAATTACCTCAATCTTATCATCAATAATAACTGTAATGGCTAAACTTTCGCCTTGGTGGTGAAACCATAATTCATCAGATTTAATACGATGAAGGTGAGATTTTTGTTCTTCCTTTAATAGAAAATATATAGCGGTACTTGTATTTCTGGTTTTGCCTTCACTATTAATTACGGTTTGCTCACAACGGTAGGTTTCAGCATAAAACCCACCTTCTGGGTGGGTTTTAAGATTTAATTTTTCTATATAATATTCAGCAGTAACAGTCATTATTTATTGTTTGTTTTCTTCAGCCTCTTCTTTAGCCTTTTTCTTAAAAAAACCTCTTAGTAAAAAATTACTTTGTAAAGCCTCCATGTTTTCATCTAATTTTTTACTACTGGTTTCTAAATTCTTCATAATACCTCTAACCTGGTTTGCAGTAGCGGCATCATTTAATAATAAACCAGCAGCATTATCTGATTGATTTAATTTTCCTGACGCTTTATTTAAGTTTTCCGTCATTACCGCTGCAGAGGCAGCTGTTTTTTGTAACTCAGCAACAGATGATTTTAATTTTGCAAATACAGCGGTATCTGTTAAAAGGTCATCGGCTAAGCCACCTTTGGTATTTAATTTATTACTAAAAGCATTTAACTCCTTGGCCATTCTGTTTGCAGATGCTGTGGTAGTTTCTAAATTTTTAACAATTGCTTTAAAATCATCTGCCAATTGTTGGTCTGTTAGTAAAGTGCCTACAGTACCTTTTCCCTCAACCATATTGCGAGCCAATATTTTAAAATCAGTGGTAATATCTACCAAATTCTTATTATTTACTTGCAAAGTTTTCATAATATCATCGGTAGATAAAGTGGTGTTTACCGCTATAACATCACCATCTTCTACAAAAGGAAATTTTGGAGAACCTCCATCAATGACTACAATTTTGTTTCCTATTAAACCATCAGACCCGATGCTTGCTTTAGAGTCGGTATGAATGTATTTATGAGCCTCTTCTTCTATACTTAAAATTACCTGAACTTGTGACGTACCGTAAAACTGTATTTTCTTAATAGTACCTACTTTAACTCCAGAAAACCAAACGTTATTTCCTACTTTAAGGCCTTGTATATCATCAAAAACCACTTTTAATGTAAAGCTTTTTACAAAAGTTTTCTTTTGTCCGCCAAGGGTAAAAACACCTAGTAAAAAAATCACTAAACCTATAAATAAAAATATACCTACTGTTATCGCCTTTTTATTATCTGTTGGTTGGCTCATGTTATATTATTGAATAAAATTATAATCGAAAAATGGGGTTACACGTTCATCTGTTGTTTCAAATACTTCCTCAAAAGTACCAACCCTTTGAAATTGCCCGTCTAAAAGCATGGCAATACGGTTACCAACTGCTTTTGCACAGGTTAAATCGTGTGTAATAATTATTGAACTTGTTTTATATCTCTCTTGCACATCATTAATTAAATTATTAATTTCTATACAAGTAATGGGGTCTAACCCTGCGGTAGGTTCATCGTACAACATAATTTCTGGTTGTAAAATAAGTGTGCGGGCTATACCAATTCTTTTTCTTTGGCCGCCAGAAAGTTCTGATGGCATTTGGTTTATGGTTTGAGATAAACCTACTGCGTCAAGCACACTTTCAACTTCGTGGTCTAGCTCTGCTTTGGTTAATTTCTTTTTATTTCTTACTAACGGAAACTCTAAGTTTTTTCTTACCGTCATACTATCATACAAAGCACTGTTTTGAAAAGAAAAACCAATGCTTAAGCGGATTTGTAATAATTCTTTTGCGGTTAAAGAATTTACTTCTTTTCCTAAAACTTTTACACTGCCACTATCTTGGGTTAACAAGCCGGAAATTATTTTTATTAATACAGATTTACCTGTACCAGAGCGGCCAAGTACTACTAAATTTTCTCCTTTGTATAAATCTAAATCGGCACCACGCAAAACGTGATAATCTCCAAAAGATTTTTGAACATCTTTAATAGTAATTACCTTATCTAAAGTTTCTGTTTTTGATTTTTGTAGCATAACCTTAAGTTCTAAATAAGAAAGTGATTTGCGTAGCAATAACCTCTTCAACAAATACTAAAAACATACCAACAACAACGGCAGAGTTTGCAGATCTTCCGACTCCTTCTGTTCCTTTTGAAGCGTTATAACCTTGGTAACAACCTACAATACCTATGGTAAAACCAAAAATAATGGCTTTAATAGTTGATGCTGTAATATCTAAAAAAGTAATTGACTCTAAAAAAGCTTGTACAAAAGCAAAAAAACTGGTGCTTTCTGCCATGGCAACATTTAAATAAGCACCTAATAAAGCTACAAATGCGGTATAAAAAGTAAGAATAGGAATGGTAATGGTAGTTGCTAAAACTCGGGTTACTACTAAATAACTAAATGGGTTTGTTGCAGAAACTTCCATGGCATCAATTTGTTCTGTTACTTTCATAGATGCTAACTCGGCACCAATGCTTGAACCTACCTTACCAGCAGATATTAAAGAAGTAAGTAAAGGTGCTAATGTTCTTAATAATGCAATACCTACTAAAGATGGCAACCAAGATGTTGCGCCAAACTCTGCTAAAGACGGACGAGATTGTTTAGTGAAAACGATACCAGTGATAAAACCTGTTAAAGATATTAAAGCTAAAGACTTGTAACCAACTTGGTAACACTGCTTTAAAATTTCTTTTCCTTCGTAAGGTGGTGTAACAGCTTCTTTAAAAAACTTCATTACAAAAATATGAACCCGGTATAATTCTAGGAACATATTATTGAATTTTTGCGCTAACCGCGATTTTGCTTTTTCCAAAATTTTACAATTTCATTTACTCGAATAAGCAACAACTATTCCAGTAGAACTAATAATTTGACAAAAGTATTAAAATAAAATGTCCGTAGTTGTTTATTTAGGTAAAGCTAATGTAAGTTTATTATGTATTCTATCTTAAAAAATAGCCGTTAAAGTCCACATTTACATTAAACGGGGTGATATAATTATCAAATAAACATGCTAACTCTATTTTAGAAATATTTTTTTCTTGGGAATATGTTGAAGTAAACTGATACTTATTTACCCAATCAGCCTCTATTTCTTGTTGAATAGAAATTGGGTCGCGGCCGGTAATGAAGCTTATGAGTGAAACTAGTTGAGCTACAGATAATTGCTCGGTTTTGTTTTCTATAAACCATATTCTTGATCGTGGATAAAGTTCCGCCAGTACTCCTTTTATATCTTTTGTGTTTACAATTTCGGTCGGATTAAAAAAACCTGTTTTAAAATCGAGAAGTAAAATACCGCTTGCTATAATTTTTTGAACAGGCGTCCAAGCAAAATCAGATTTTTGAATGTCTTGTACGGCGTATAAAAAGCTTTTGTAAGTAAACATTTCTCCCTGGGTTAAACGAATGTTTGCTTTTGACGGACTCACATCGAAAAACGGACCATAAGCTGCTAATGCACCAGCGGCTTGCCCCATATTAACCCATAAAGCTATATTTCTTAAATCTTCTGTATCAAAATCCTTAAAACTTGACATGGAAACTAATAATAAGTTGTCTTTTTCTTGAGGGATAAATACGCCTAATGGAATGTAATGGCGGATGCTATCTTTTCCGAAACCCGAAGCGGCACTTGTTCTGTATAATTTTTGTAATTGTTGGTAAGGTGTGTTTTGTTGGGCCTTATCGTAATTCACTAAGCTTATGTATTTACCCGCACTGTCTAATTTTAAGATACCATTTTTTTGTAGCAAAGATGCTTTACTATTTGTGCCAGCATCCAACAAAACTTTACACTTAATTTTTTCTGGTTTTCCGTTAATCAAAACTTGAAGTTCCCAACCATTATTTTTTTCTTTAATTTCTTGAATGATGGTTTCTTTTAAGAATTGAAGGTTTTTTGTGTTTTTAACAATGTTTTCTAAAACTACTTGTGGGGTGGTTCTGCTACTGTCATTGGCTTTATAAAAAGCGTCTCGCCATTCTTTCCATAAACTCATATCCACACTTGGGATATCCATATTAGGATTTAACTCGCCAATTAAATTATAACTTGGCTCAATTAATAGTGCTTTTACACCACTTCTTGCGGCTTGTATTGCTGCAGCTGTTCCGGCAGCACTTCCTCCCATAATAATAACATCTGGTTTATATTGGGCATTAATATTTAAACTAAATAGCAGTAAAAAAAGCCAGGTGAAAGTCTTTATCATATTTGTAAAATAACGATATATAAGGTAATTATATTTCCGAAAATTGTAATTTAACATTTCTTAACTTCAGTAAATATCATATTTGTTATTGATATAAGATGATTTATCATAAAATCTGTAAAATTAATCAGTTAAATAACATCAAATATTAAAAAAATGATAAACGTTTTATACCCAGTTTTAGATTTAGTTAAAGCTTATGTCCAACTTATAAAAGACTTAAAAACAATTGATTGGGATAAAACTACTTATTATAAAAATGAAAGTGTAAGTATTATAGCTTTAGATTTATTTAAGGATATGATCCATATTTTAGCAGAAAACAGCCAGTTAAATTCGGCTATTGATATGCCTAAAGAAAAGCTAAGTAATTTAGAAAGCTTTAAATTACTGCTCCCTGAATTGGATTTAATGCTTCAAAATATTGAAAACTTTAAACAATCAAATATTCCTCAACTTTATAACGAACTATGGTTAAAACAGCAGCATATTAGGTATGCGGTTTTCAATCAAGATTTAATGCAAAAACAATTTTACTTTCCTTTTTTAAATTATAATATGTTGGCTTTGGCTAAACATTACGAATTTGTAGAAGCCGAATTAAATACTGTAATTAAGGTGGAAGTTGTTGGAAATGCTGGTGGCGTGTGGACAATAAAAAAGACAGTTACTGGTTGGGATTTTACTGATATGGAAGAAAAAACTCCAAATGCATTAATATATATTGATCAACAAATTGCTTGGTTATTGCTAACAAGAGGTGTTAATTTGATAGAGGCTAACCAATATTATCAAATTTTAGGAGATAGGGATTTAGGAAGCCATGTTTTAAAAATGAATTTTGGTGGTTAATAACCAGAATTAGATTAATAATTATATTTGACAGCAACCGCACAGGCTTTCCTGCCTTCATGCCGGGCAATGGCAGATACTTTTTTTCCGCAAAAAAGTATCCAAAAAACTCTCGCCTGCGCCTGATGCTATGAATTGAAGTGCTTTGGCTTCTTCATCTATTCCGCACCAGACAAGGGCGAATTAACGGTAGTTAATGTTTTTCCTTAATCAAATAATGAGTAAAAATTATGACCAATAATATTAGAACTCATGTTAATATTATTTTTTTTAATGACGAGTGAAAATTGGCAAGGTATTGGTAATTAATTATTAAACCATTAAAAATTAAAATCATGGAAAATTCAACAAAATCAAAAATAGCGTTAGGTTTAATTTTAGGAGTAGCTGCAGGTGCTGCGGTATATTATTTTATGACCAACGAAAACGGAAAACAACAATTGAGCGATGTTATTGATGCAGTTAAAGATTTTAGCGATAAAGCTAAAAACACAGCTATAGAACAATCTTCAAGATTAGCAGAACAAGCAGCAAATACATCGTCTAAATTAGCTTCAAAAGCTTCAGATGTTACATCTAGACTTGCTGAATCAGCTAAAAGTCAAGTAGAGCAAATAGGTTAATCCTATTTGCTTTATTTTTTCCCAATCAAATTTAGCACAATTACAGAACTATGCTTAAAACCTAAAGTACTGCCAGGTTTTACAGTCACCAATTTTGCTAAATAAACATCCAAAATTCCTTGCAAAACCTTTCTTCGGTTTTCCTTGTAGTCTTCTTGTGCGTTAAATCTGTAAACTAACATCTTACCGTTTTTATCTATAATTGCAGAAGGTATAACAATCGCCTATAACATCAATTTATCTTAAAATAATTTTAAACTAAGCCTAATATAAAACGCTTATCTTCAATTATATACCTTTTCTCTCTTAAATTTTTTTAATCGATTAAATTACAATATCATCAATTATAATTTAGCGTCTATTAATTAATTGAAAGTTTAATATATTTTATTACTTTTTAAAATTTTAACAAGGAGCCTAAATTACTTACATTTATTTATTCAACTAATACTAAAAAAAGTGAAAAAAATTACTACCACATTTTTTGCTGTTATACTAACAGCAACATTTGCCCAAGCGCAAATGGAAAGTTTAAAAAGCAAGCAAAGCAACTATTTAAGTAAGCAAATTAACATTACAGATTCGCTTGCTTCACAAGTTGAAAATATTATGGCGACTTATAAAGCCAGTGCCAGCAAAGTAATGGAAAGTAAAAAACTAAATCCTGAAGAAATGAGAATTAAGATAGATGCTTTAATAGAAGAAAAAAATGCCAAACTTAAAAAAATTCTTACTGAAGAACAGCTAGATAAGCTATTACCCACCACAGAAAAAAAGAAAGAATAATTTTGCTAAATCTTTAAATTATGAAAACATTAAAAAAAATAATTCTCGCCTCTATTATCTTATTATTTACTATCTCCTGTAAAAAAGATGATTTGCCTAAAGCCACACAAACTGGCTCTAACAATATAGCAGCAAAAATAAATGGAAAAGTTTGGCAAAGGAAGGGATGTTTCGGTTGTATCGGCGGGGGCAGTGGGATTAGTATAAATTATGATGATCAAACTTTTTTTGGAATTTCAGCGCAAAACAGAGACCTAAAGTACACAGTGACATTAATAATAGAAAATTTAAAAAGTAAGACCACATGTACGCTAGGCAATGGAATTGGAAATAATAAGGCCACAAATTATGCCAAAGTTTCGTCAGATTTCACTAATTATATTAATTATTACACTACAGAGGGTCTTATAGGAAAAGTCACAATAACAAAATTGGATACCACAAATAAGATAGTAGCTGGAACCTTTGAATTTATAGCAGAAAATGAGAATGACCCCAATGATGTAATCACTTTAACTGATGGTTGGTTCGACGTAAAATATATTTAAACTTAAATAATATGAAAACATTAAAAAAAATAATTCTCGCCTCTATTATCCTTTTATTGACAATTTCCTGTAAAAAGGATGATTTACTCAAAGCTACTCAAAGTGGTTCAAATAATATGGTAGCCAAAATAAATGGAAAAGTTTGGCAAAGAAAGGGCTGTTTCGGCTGTTTAGGAGGAGGTAGCGGGATTAGTGTAGTATATAACAGTAATGGTTTGTCAATAGTTGCAGAACAAAATGATGAAAGTCAAAACATAACCATTAACTTATTACTTCTAAACATATCCGCAAACGCCAAAGTGCAATTGCGTGATTCAAATGGAAATCCTTCGACAAATAGTGTCGCTAAAATTCAGGATTATCAAAGCAATAAATTTTATGTTACTACTGAAAATAATATAGGGACAGTCACTATCACAAAATTTGACCCTAATAAAAAAATAATAGCAGGGATTTTCGAATTAAAAGCTGAAAACGAAAATAGCCCAAATGATGTAATCAACATAACCGATGGATGGTTCGACATAAAATATAATTAAAAATTTAATGCTATGAAAAAACAAAATATATTAAGGATACTCATTACGGTTATCCTTTTTTTATGTCTAAAAACAATAGTTTTAGCACAACCTATTGGCTCAAATATGTACAATCCAGTTAATGTGGGATCGCTTAATGTGGGTAATTCTTATAACGATACAAAGAGCAATTCAACCACCAATGGTTTTGGTAATAATATTGGACAACCATCAGATGATATTTTTTATAAATTCACTCTTCCAGTTGCCGCCAAAGTCAATCTTTCTCATTGTGCTTCTGGTTTTGATACCTACATGCACTTGCTGGATGTTAATGGAAATACCATAGCATCTAACGATGATAATGGTCCTTTATGTAGTGGATTAAAGTCATCAATATCTATTTCTCTCGCTGCTGGAACTTATTTTTTAGTCTCAGAAGGTTATGGTTCAAATTCAGGCAACATTACTACTACTATAGCAATGTCAACTCAAAATAATTCAAATTTGAGCTATACCGAAACGGTAGATAGTCTTTTTCAACATTTAGACAAAACAGGGGCTAGCACAGGAATACTTTATGATAGAGTATTACCAATTGCCAGTCTGCAAGATTTTAATTTTTCTAATTCTGATACTAGTTCTCATTGGCATTTTATACAGTCTTACAGTGAAATAATTAGAGCAACCTATAATCCATCTAATACTTGGCTAACTGTGAATGATTTAAAAGATTTAGCCACTTCAGCAAAAATTGAGAGTAAAATTGCAATCGGTTTAGGTAACTATCAATTTAATGTTATAGATTCAAATGCAATTTCCAACGGATTAATTCAGATGATTGACAGTATGTATTATGATGTGCCTGGGAGATCTAATCATCCATACCTTAGCATACACTCATTTATTGCTAGTCCATTGGTTGATAGTGTTAAAACGCTAAGTGTCAAGTATGATTTTTCTTCTAACTATGTTATTAATATAGGAAATATAGCCCTGAATTCCCTTCAAGTTGATTTTGGAGATGGAAATGGTTTGATAAATGTTGCTTTAAATGACAGTATTTCTATAAATTATACCTCATCTGGATACAAATATTTGAAATTTATTGCGAATTTTAGCGATAACTCATCAATAATAACTTATGGAACAGTTAAAGTAATAGGAGAGCCACAAGTTTATCTTAAAGCTAACTCAACGCTTACAACTTTATGTAGTAGCCCTAATACTCAACTTAAATTTTGGAGCGATTTAACTTTTCAAGGTTATGACGAAACTACCGCAACAAAAGGATATGGCGAAGCCACCATCTATTATGCAACTAATGGTAGTTGTGATGGAGTTATCAGAAAACCTATTATTGTTGTTGATGGCTTTGATCCAGGAGATAAACAAGATGCTGACAAATTATATAAAACATATTTAGACAGAGATATTCCTGGAACTCCGTCGTTTGCTACTTCATTAAGAGCTAATGGTCACGATATTATAGTTTTGAATTTCCCAGAATATAAGGTCGGTACTCGGCTTTCAAACGGTAGAATTATTCCTGTTAGTAGAGACGGAGGTGCTGATTTTATAGAAAGAAACGCTCGGGTTTTGATGACATTGATTAATAAAATCAATACTTTAAAAGAGGGAAACGAAAAACTTATTATTATTGGACCAAGTATGGGAGGTTTAATCAGCAGATATGCATTAACCTATATGGAACAAGTTCTTAATACACCACATCAAACTAAATTATGGATATCATTTGATTCTCCCCATCAAGGAGCGAATATCCCAATAGGAGATCAATGGTTTTTAGATTACTACGCAAGAAATACTGGGAGTGAAGAACTAATAGCAAATCGAGACGACAAAATTAGTTCTATTGCCGCAAAGCAAATGTTAGTTCATCATTTCTTGTCAAATTCTGAGGCTCCTGCCGGAGCGCCAAATTTTAGAAATCAATTTTTGACTACGATAAACAATTTAGGATTTCCAGAAGGTGATGTTGGCACTCAATTCAGAAAAATTGCGTTAATAGATGGAAGTTTAGGTGGAACAGAAACAAATTCTCCTGAGCAAAAAGCATTCACTTTTGATATACGAAGGCGAAAATCGATTGGTTTCTTAGGTATAAGGTGGAGGACTTGGACCGCAGGTTCGGCTAAAATGTATTTTACCCCAAGTTATGGAAATACAAGTAAAACTGTGTTGGAATCATCAATGATAGGCAATTCATCTTCTAATTACAAAGCATCTAATCCTCCTAATTCGTCTGGTTATGATGTAGCGCCAGGTGGCACCTATAATACACAGGGAATTTTATATGATGAAGGTAATAAATCTGTTTCTAGTCTTCTTTTGAATTTTGCTTTTGATTTTGAAGCTCGATTTTACTCTGTTGTTCGAGACCATAGCTTTATTAATACAAAAAGTGCCTTAGCATTTTCTGGTTCAAATCAAAATCTATCAGAAAATGTTAGTGCAAGAAACTTAGTGTGTACATTGGAAACACCTTTTGATAGTTATTTTGGGTCATTTAATACAAATAGAGAACATGTGGAGTTATGGTCAGAAGCTGTTGATTGGATAACAGAGGAAATAAATGGTAATCCACAATTGCCATCTGTTAATACTTATGGCTACAACGGTGAAATAGTGGGCAATTCTTCCGTCTGTTCAAACACTACTTTTAATCTGATTAATTCTCCAAATGTGGCAGTAACATGGTCTGTTAGCAATGGTTTATCAATCGTTTCATCAACTAATAATAGTATCGAAGTAACTAGGAATACAGCAGTTAATGACCCGAATAGTTCAATAGAAGCTACGTTAGGTGGTTGCTATTCCACAAGCCAGCCAATTAAAAAGTTTGTAACTACAAATATAGATGTTAACCAAATTTTGTACGCTGTTTTAGAGCCAACCTCGCTTGATTATGGTGGTATTATCTGTAAGGATAGAACCACTAAAATTCAAGTTACGAGCAACGGTCAAGATATAAGTAATATTTATTTTCAGTGGGGGAGTGACACACCAGGCTGGGGAGTTGGCACTTTAGATACTTACGGACAATTGATAGATATTTATCCTCCCTCTGGGAATGTAGGTAATTCTCCTGCTAGTTTTTATGCAGAGTTCGGATCCGACGAATGTGGCTCCATGGGGTATTATTTTTTCACTGTTAATGTGACTAATTGTTTGGGTGGTTTTAATAGGGCTGTATCGAATTTTCAACTTTATCCAAATCCAGCAAATAATGAAGTAAACATTGTTTCTGAAGACCTTGAAAAAAATCCTACTATCTTAAAACAAATTAACCTTTTAAATTCACAAGGTATTATCGTAAAATCAACATCAATAAAATCTGGAGAAAATAGTACTATTTTAGAGACAAAAGAAATACCAAATGGAACATATTATCTACATTTAATCGAAGGAAAAGAAACCATTAAGAAGCAAATTATTATTCAACATTAAATTTTAAGTAAACAAACACTCAATCCTAATACTCGTAAAAAAGTATTAGGATTGAGTGTTTAATATACGCATAAACCTTAACTAGTATTTCGCCAGAAAATTATTTCTTAAATCTTATTTCTTCCCAATCAAATTTAGCACAATTACAGAACTATGCTTAAAACCTAATGTACTGCCAGGTTTTACGGTCACCAATTTTGCTAAATAAACATCCAAAATTCCTTGTAAAACCTTTCTACGGTTTTCCTTGTAATCTTCTTGGGCGTTAAATCTGTAAACTAATATTCTTCCGTTTTTATCTACAATTGCTGATATGCTGTAGGCAAAATCTTTATAAGCAGGTTGTATATTAACGGTGTATTCGGGGTATAAATAATCATAAGATGCGCTACGGTTTTGCAACTTATCAACGGTATTCAATTTTTTAATATCAACAATCTCACTTTTTGATGAAAACTCAACGGGGTTTCTGGCTGCAAAAAAAGCACTGCTATCTGTAATGTTTGCATTAATTAAATCTACTCTTTGTTTCACGAAAACTGAATCAATTTTTCTGGGTTTACGCAATTCATCAACAGATTTATTAATTTTTTTAAGATAATCTTCCGAATAATAAGTCATGTAAACTTCTGAACGCACATCACTGGCAATTTTTTTAGCGTTCACTTCTAATCGTTGTAAAAGCAAACTGTCTTTACCAATAGCTTTAATCCTAAACCATTCTCTGGCAAAATTATAAACCCCATCATGGCTAAATATTAAATCAAAATTCAGCATTTTATCTTTTGTTGGGCTGTAAGCTTGTACCGTAGTATCTGATAAAAAACGAATTGCCCATTCTGGCGTTTGCTGAAAACCCAATTCGTTAAAAGAAATGCCGCTGGCGAAAGTGCGCCTTACTTCATAATATTTGATGCCTTTAATACTTTCGAACCTAAAATCTCTTTTTAAGGGATCTGTTTTAGGAGTTGAGCGTTGGCAGCTCAGTAAACCAACAATAAAAAATAAGATTAAAAAACTGTATCGCATCATTAATATAAATGCGAAATTAACAGAAATGTTGTAATCGCTTTTAATTTAAAGCAAAATGATACAAAATATTTAAAGCTGCAATTGTGTTAATCCTTATCTTTACTGCTTAGATGGAAGGATTAGTCATAAAATCTACCGGGAGTTGGTACACAGTTGAAGGTAAAAACCAGCAACGATACGAGTGTAGAATTAAAGGTAAGTTAAGGATGAAGGGTTTGGTAAGTACCAATCCTGTTGCTGTAGGCGATATTGTTGATTTTGAATTAGAGCCAGAATTACAAACTGGTGTTATCTCCAAAGTTCATGATCGTAAAAATTATATTATCCGCAAATCTATCAACCTATCTAAACAAGTACAAATTATAGCCGCAAATTTAGATTTAGCTTGCTTGGTGGTAACCTTAGCATCTCCAAGAACTTCTTTAGGCTTTATAGATCGGTTTTTGGTTACCGCCGAAGCTTATGGCGTACCCGCAGTTTTAGTTTTTAATAAACTCGACTTATTTAATCAAGAAGGTTTAGAGATTTTAGATAATTATATTGATTTATACCAGCGGATAGGTTATCCATGCTATTCGGTTTCTGCCATAAAAGGAACAAATATTGAAACTTTAGAGGCGCTACTAAAAGATAAAATTTCTTTGTTTTCTGGACATTCTGGTGTTGGTAAATCAAGTTTAATAAATCGATTGATTCCTGGAAAAGAATTGCGTACTGGGCAAATATCCGATTGGAGCGATATGGGAAAACACACCACTACTTTTGCCGAGTTATTTGATTTACCTTCTGGTGGAAAATTAATTGACACACCCGGAATTAGAGAATTAGGAATTACAGATATTGAGAAATACGAATTGGGTCATTTTTTTCCAGAAATGCGGGCATTAATGAATGATTGTAAGTTTAACAATTGTGTACACATTAATGAACCGGGTTGTGCAGTTTTAAAAGCTTTAGATGAAGGAGATTTAGAGCCAACTAGGTATGATAGTTACCAGAGTATTTATTTTGGGAATGATACGAGACATTAATTGAGGAATTTCGTTAGATAAGAGAAAAAATGTTCTTCATCAAAACGCTAAAGAGCTAAAGTAATTAGCGGAATTACAAATTCAACATCTGCGTTAATCTGCGAAAGAAAAAAATCTAACCAATTAAAGTCCAGATAGCTGAATGATTTTTTTAAGATTTCAAATTAAAAATCCAAAGAAAATTAATTCAAATTATACCCCTTATGCAAAACTAAAAAGCTAGCTCGTTCCTGCTTTTTGAAAGGAACATCCCAATTACCTTGGTAACTCACTTTTGTAGGCAATAAATCCTCCCCAAAATAACTCATTTCAATATTCATTTGTACATCAAAACTAAAAGCGAGGTTATCAAGTTTCATATCCATATACCTACCTAAAATTTGAAAATTACGTTGGTCAAAAATAGTGGTTAATTCTTTTATCATTATTCCGTCAGCGGTCCAACTACCTAAATCAGGCTTAACCGTAACTTTAAAACGATAAACCGGGATAGAATCTAAATACATACCTTTTGCGAAAGCATAGTTATAATATTGCCTATTATTGGCAGTAAAAATCTCCGTTTTACTTGATATTAGCGGAACTCCTTTTACAGGTTTACCAGGCGAAAAAATAAGTGTTTTTAGCTTGTCTTTGTACGAATCGTTTTTGCTGCCATCATTAATTTCTTCGCTTGCTGGACTATATGCGGATTTATAGGCGTTCATAAAAATATGATCAAACAATTCTAAAGTAATTAACTGGTAATTTCCGTTGCGCTTAAATAAATCGCCTGTTGTTGTTTCTTCAACTATTTTTAGATGATTTCCTTTTGGGTTATGAATAAGTTTTCTGGAAATACTTCCAGTTACTTTATTCTTTTTATCAAAAGTGTAAATACTATTTTGGGCATTATAAGTGTATTTAGCCATGTTTTTAAATGCCTCGTAAAAACTGCTATCTGTTACAATTTCATGTATAAAATCTTCTATATCTAAACCTGCTTTTCCAACTTTAACAACAGCATCTTTATCCATTTTCATGGTTAAAATAGTATCAGGATTAAAGCGTGGTATTGCTTGGCTAAAAGTTTTTTTGCTTACAATAAATAGTAAGAATATAAAAAGATATAAACGCATTTGTTTTGATATGAACTATAATTTTTGAGGTTTTGTATAGACCTTCTGCAAATATAAGCTTATTATTTACCGACTTAACAAACCGAATCGTAGGAGTTTTGTCAAAGACTTTGTTTCGGATTTGATTTAACAGCATTTAACAGTTTTTGTTTTAGATTTGATTTTCTAAATAAGCATATCACATGATTTCTGTTGAGCAAGCCTTAGCTTTATTAAAAAATAATATTCCACAAAAAAAGGAAGTACAAATTCTGCTTACAGAAGTTCACCAGCATATTCTTTCAAAAGATGTAAATTCTCCTATCAATATGCCGCCTTTTAGGCAATCGGCAATGGATGGTTTTGCGTTGCATATTTACGATAGTTTAACCTATAAAATAATAGGAGAAATAAAAGCTGGCGATGCGCATAAAATAGAGTTAAAAGCCGGGGAAGCGGTGAGGATTTTCACTGGTGCAGCAGTTCCCGATTCGGCTAATGCTGTGATGCAAATAGAAAAGGCTGCTGTTAAAAATGATGATTTAATTTTAACTGAAAGTGTTAAAGAAAGCACCAATATAAGACCAATTGGCGAACAAATTAAAGTAAATGAAAAAGCTCTTTTAAAAGGAACTAAGTTAAATGCTGCCGCAATTGGTTTTTTAGCTGGTTTGGGCATCACTACTGTCTCTGTTTATAAAAAACCTACTGTTGGTATTTTAATTACAGGTAATGAATTGGTAAAACCAGGCAACATTTTAAAACATGGTAAAATTTACGAAAGTAATGCCATTATGTTGCAAACGGCATTAACAGAAACGGGTACAAAAAACATTAACACTTATGAAGTAAATGATGATTTTATAAATACCAAAAATAGCATTGAAAAAGCAATCCATGAAAATGATATTTTATTAATTTCTGGAGGAATCTCTGTAGGTGATTACGATTTTGTAAAAGCAGCTTTAGAAGAATTGCAAGTAGAAACCTTGTTTTATAAGGTGAACCAAAAACCTGGAAAGCCATTATTCGCAGGTAAAATTAATGATAAACTGGTTTTTGCGCTTCCAGGTAATCCGGCTGCAAGTTTAACTTGTTACTATATTTATGTACAACCCCTATTAAAAACTTTGTTTGGCGAAACTGAAGCGAATAAACCTATAACTCAGAAAAAACTTACTGAAGAACTCATCGTAAAAAACACCCGTAGTCAGTTTTTAAAAGCTGTATTTACTGATGATGAAGTAACTATTTCAACACATCAAAACTCATCTATGTTAAATACTTTCGCAGTAGCAAATTGTCTGGTTTTTGTTCCCGAAGGCGATTATCATTTAGCAAAAAATTCAAAAGTTGATATTTATCCTATCTAATAAATCTGATTTTTCGTTATACTTGTAAAAGTACAACGAAAACTGTTTTGAAAATTAAAAGTAAAATTTGGATAGAAGCTAATAACGGAATTCTTTTAAGTGAGGGCAGGGTGCAATTACTAAAAAAAATTGACGAAACTAGCTCTTTAAATAAAGCATCAAAAGCGTTAAATATCTCTTACCAAAAAGCTTGGCGGTTAATAGACGATGTTAGTAAATCTGCCAAAGAGCCTGTAATTGCAACAAAAATTGGAGGCGCAAAAGGTGGAGGAACTTCTTTAACTCCTTACGGCAAATCACTCATCAATATTTTTGAAACCATAAATAAAGATTGTTGGAATTTTTTGGACGAACAACTAAAGAAACACGCTTTATGATAGTCTCAGATGTTTTAAGCAGCCCTTTACTATTATTGCTTTTGCCAATTGTTGCCTTTCTATACGCTAGTGTTGGGCATGGTGGGGCAAGTGGTTATTTAGCTTTAATGAGCTTATTTGCATTGCCAATTACTTTTATAAAACCCACTGCTTTAATCCTAAATATTTTGGTTTCGGGCATTTCCTTCTATTTTTATTACAGAGAAAAAAACTTTACATGGAAGCTGTTTTATCCGTTTGCAATAACCTCTATTCCTTTTTCTTTTTTAGGAGGATTTTTAACCGTAGATACTAAGCTTTACAAAATAACTTTAGGCACATTATTAATCTTTGCTGTATTTAGATTGCTAGGCTTATTTGGGAAAGAAAAAATAAAATTGAAAGAAATAAACATCCCAATGGCATTATTAATTGGTGCTATTATTGGATTTTTATCGGGCTTAATTGGAATTGGTGGCGGTATAGTTTTAAGTCCGGTTTTACTATTATTAGGCTGGGCAAACATAAAACAAACAGCCGCGGTTTCGGCGTTGTTTATTTTTGTAAATTCTATTTCGGGCATTTTTGGTTTTATTTCAAAAGGTGGCGAACTACCAAGCTCATCAACAGCACTAATTGGAATTGTGTTTATAGGTGGTTTTTTGGGTGCATACTATGGTAGTAAAAAGTTTAATACTTTGGTTTTGCGAAATATTCTTGCTTTGGTTTTGATTATTGCCATTATAAAACTTTATACTATTTAACAGGCTTGAAGCTTTAACAGTTTAATCATTATTAATATCATTTAAATGACCATAACCATAAAATATCTGGGATTGATAGCCGATATCACTCAGAAGAAAGAAGAAGTTTATACTTCAATATCAGCTTTGCTAACAGTTGAAAATTTAGTAAAAAACTTACTACAACAATACAACAATTTAAGCAAAACCTCATTTATAGTTGCTGTTAATACCAGCATAGCAACAAATGATTTAGCATTAAACAATAATGACACCATAGCTTTATTGCCGCCTTTTGCGGGTGGATAATTTTAAAACGTAAAACATGTCATCAGAAAAACCCATTAAAAAGTCTTTCGTACAAGGCCCAATAACTGCCAATTTTATCGGAAATTCAATAGCTAAACACCAAAGCAAAACATCTATTGGTGCTCATAATATTTTTTTAGGTCAGGTGCGGGCCGATGAAATAGACGGAAAAATAGTTACAGCAATAGAATATTCCGCTTATGAAGAAATGGCTGAGCAAAGTTTCCATCAAATTAGAGAAGCTGCTTTTGAAAAATATAATTTAACCTGTTTACATATTTACCACAGTTTAGGATTAGTAAAAGCTGGCGAAATCTGTTTATTCGTTTTTGTATCGGCAACAAAAAGAAAATTGGTTTACGAAGCTTTAGAATATTTGGTTGAAGAGATTAAAGAGAAAGTAGCAATTTTTGGAAAAGAACTATTTGAAGACGATTCCTATCAGTGGAAAACAAATAATTAATCATGGTAGATATTACGCATAAAATCATCACACAACGTACCGCAACTGCACAAGCAATTGTGAAAGTGGGAACGCCAGCTACCATTGAGGCTATAAAAAACAAAACCGTACCTAAAGGCGATGTTTTAGAAGTTGCCAGAACTGCTGGATTATTTGCAGTTAAAAATACATTTAGTGTAATTCCAGATTGTCATCCAATCCCGATTGAGTTTACCGCTATTCAATACGAAATAAAAGAACAAGAAATTGTTATTGAAATTACTGTAAAAACCATTTATAAAACCGGTGTTGAAGTTGAAGCGATGCATGGCGCAAGTATTGTTGCCTTAACCATGTACGATATGCTGAAACCAATTGATAAAAATGTAGAAATAGCTACTGTAAAATTGCTGCATAAAAAGGGAGGAAAATCTGATTTTAATGATGCTAAAAATTTAAACCTTGTTACGGCTGTAATTGTTTGTTCTGATAGTGTTTCGCAAGGGAAAAAGCAAGATAGTGCTGGCAAAGTAATTAGTTCAAAATTGAATATTTTAGGTTTAGACGTTGCTAATTATTTGATTATACCAGATGAAATAATAGAGATTCAAAAAACGATAAAGGATTTATGTAAAAGCAAAACAGACTTGGTTATTTTAACTGGTGGTACGGGTTTGTCTGATAGAGATGTTACACCAGAGGCATTAATTCCGATGCTTGATAGACGAATACCGGGGATAGAAGAATCCATCAGGTCTTACGGACAAAATAGAACACCTTATGCCATGCTATCAAGAAGTGTAGTGGGTTTTATTGGTAGCACTTTAGTGATTGCTTTACCTGGTTCAACAAATGGGGCAAGCGAATCTATGGATGCTATTTTTCCATCTGTATTGCATTTGTTTAAAATACTAAATGGCTTTAACCACGGAAAATAGCATGTTAAAAATTGAAGATTTACATGGCCGAGTGCATGATTATTTACGAATTTCTATCACTGAAACTTGTAATTTGAGATGTACTTATTGTATGCCTGCCGAAGGAATTAATTTAACTCCAAAAGCTCATATTATGACGGCTAATGAAATTGAAGAAATTGCCAAAACATTTGTATCGCTTGGCGTGAAGAAAATACGTTTAACCGGCGGCGAACCTTTGGTAAGAAAAGATGCTAAAGATATTATAGAGCGCTTAGGGAAATTAGGTGTGGAATTGACCTTAACCACAAACGGTTTGCTGGTTCACGAGTATATAGATACTTTTAAAGCGGCAGGCATTAAATCGCTTAATGTTAGTTTAGATACTTTACAAAAAGATAAATACCTGCAAATTACTCGTAGAGATTATTTTCATGCTTTGTGGAAAAACATTGAGCTTTTGTTGCATCATAAATTTATTGTTAAAATAAACGTGGTGCTGATAAAAGGTTTTAACGATTGTGAGATTATAGATTTTATCAATATCACAAAAGAACTAAATATACAAATTAGATTTATAGAATTTATGCCTTTTAATGGTAACCAATGGGATCAATTTAAATTGGTAACTTATGCTGAGATTTTAGAATTATTGAGTCACAGTTTTAAGCCAGAAAATATTCTTCGCATAAAAGATAAACCTAACGATACCGCTAAAAACCATCAGATAAAATCTTTTAAAGGAAGTTTTTCTGTTATCAGCTCAGTTACCAATCCGTTTTGTAGTACTTGTAACAGAATTAGGCTTACCGCCGATGGTAAATTGAAAAACTGCTTATTTTCTAATTCCGAAACTGCTCTTTTAGAAACCTTTAGAAAAGGAGAAAGCATCCTTCCTTTAATCCAAAAAAACATAGCATCTAAATTTCCTGTTAGAGGCGGAATGAAGAGTGATGCAGAGTTTCAAAATCCCGAACTATTTTCAAAGAATAGGAGCATGATAAAAATTGGAGGATAGTATCATCTTATTTTTATCATAGATGAATAAACAAATATTTTTAGGCAAAATTAATGCTTAATTGGGAAACGCTTCAAGATGTTTATAGAGGTAAAAAAGCAAATGGTTCAGAACCTTTCCTTACGATGCTTTAGATAATAACAAAGAGATTTTGATTGTAGCATTCATCGCATTGTTAATATCGTTTTTAATTGATTTTGGCTGGTTATAATACTTACCAAAAGGAAATAGAAGTGCATAAAAAAGAGACTGAATTTTGAGACAGCCTCTTTTTTGGTATTGAAATTTAGAAAAGCTTAAAGCCAACACTTAAATGTAATAGGCTTTGTTTTTGCCCATCATTTTTATTAATGTCTTGCAAACCTGTCTCATACCTTGCGTCTATAGATAAATCTCCAAAATCTATCCCTGCACCAATTTGAGCGTTGGTAATAAAACTTTTGTATTTGTAAAAATCGGGATTAATTGCTTGGTTAAAAGCGGTGTCATCATCGTCCAAATTAAACTGAAAAGAAGGACCTGCCATTATTCTGAAATTAAATTTCTCTGAACCAATTTTAGTACCTAATAAAAGCGGAACATCTAAAACTGTAAATTTTTGTTTTACTTCAACATTATTTCCAGCAGATTGGAATTGAAGATCAGAACCTTTAGTGCCCACATAAAGCTCTGGTTGTAAATAAAATTTATTTCCAAATCGGCTCCAAGCACCAACTTGATAGCCCAAAACGCCACTTTCATCAAACTCATTATTTTGAGCTTTAATGGTGGTATAGTTTAATCCCGCTTTCAATCCTAGATTAAATTGTGCAAAAGTTACCACAGTACTTATCATCACAAAACAAACGGCCAATAATAATTTTTTCATGTTTTTATAATTTTACATTAATAATATTGCCTAAATAAACAAAATATTATGGAAATTATTATTCAATAATATTTAAAAAGGATTAATTTTCTAATTTGGCAGCAATGTGCTATTTTTACGGCAAATAAATATTATGGCAGAAATTACCATTAGCAATCAAAACTGGGACAGGTTAAAAATTAAGCTTAAAAGAAAATACAATCATTTAAGTGATGAGGATTTGGCTTTTGAAGCTGGGCAAGAAGAAAAATTGATTACACATTTACAAGAACGCTTAAAACGTAAAAGAGAATATGTTGTTTTTACGCTAAAAAAGGGCTTGTTAAACATAGAAAATAATAGACTATAATTCATTTTAACTGAATTATTAAAAAAGCATTAAATCTTTTACAGAATTTAATGCTTTTTTTCTTTTAAAGCCATTTCTATTTGATTATTTGGATTGAAAACCCATTAAATAAAATCAAAATTGTACATTTAAGTTTGATTTGTGTTGCTATGAAAATTTTGAAAAACAATATAAAGCTGAAGTTGAGTATTGCATTATTGCTGCTAACTACGCTTAGCTTTTCTTTTAAAGAAGATCTGTTTCAGATATCTAAAAACCTCGATATTTTTGCATCTGTATATAAAGAGCTTAATATTAATTATGTTGACGATGTAAACTCTGCCAAGTTATTGCGCACAGGAATAGATGCAATGCTAGAGAATTTAGATCCTTATACAGAATACGTACCCGAATCGGAAATTGAGGATTATAAAATGAAATATGTAAGTACCCAATATGGTGGTATTGGTGCAGGCGTAATACACAGAGAAGGTAGAGTTTTTATTTCAGACCCATTTGAAGGTTACCCAGCGCAAAAGGCTGATATAAGAGCTGGAGACGAGGTGATAAGCATTGATGACGAAAAGATTTTAAACAAAACGAACGATCAAATTAGCCAACTTTTAAAAGGACCAAAAGAAACACCTTTAAAAATTGTGATTTTAAGAGATGGAACAATGATTGAAAAACGATTGTTTAGAGCAGATATTAGCCAACCAAATGTAAGTTATTCTGGCATGTTGGATAATAATATTGGCTACATTAAACTCGATAGATTTTTAGAAAATTCTGGTCAGGAAGTTAAAGACGCGTTGGTAAATATTCAAAAAAACAACCCACAAGGTTTAATTTTAGATTTAAGGTTTAACGGCGGAGGTATTTTACAAGAAGCAGTGAAAATTGTAAATCTTTTTGTGGGTAGAGATGTGGAAGTTGTGGTGCAAAAAGGAAAAAATCCCGATAAAACCATAAGCTATAAAACTTACACTAGCCCAATTGCAGAAGATATCCCTATTGTAGTTTTAGTAAACGGAAGGTCTGCTTCTGCTTCAGAAATTGTGGCTGGTTCTTTACAAGATTTGGATAGAGCAGTAATTGTTGGGCAGCGTAGTTTTGGTAAAGGCTTGGTACAACAAACATTTAATTTGCCATACAATAGCTTGGTTAAAATTACAGTAGCTAAATATTATACGCCTTCTGGCAGATGTATTCAAACTTTAGACTATGCAAACCGGAATGATGATGGTTCTGTTGAGAAATTACCCGATTCTTTATTAACAGCTTTTAAAACAAAGGGCGGAAGATCTGTATATAATGGAAGTGGTATTTACCCGGATTTTTATATCGATGCTTTAAAATATCATCAAATTACTCAAATTTTAGTAAGCAAATATTACATTTTTGATTATGCAACAACGTTTGTTAAAAAACATCAAAGCATTGCACCAGCAAAAGATTTTGCCTTAAGCGATGCTGATTATGATGAGTTTATTAATTATTTGTCTGATAAAGACTATAACTACCAAACGGCCACCGAAAAAACTTTAGCCGATTTAAAGTTTGATGCCGAGAACGAGAAGAAATGGGATCAAATAAAAGCAGATTACGAAACTCTTAAAAGTAAAATTTATACCTCTAAAAAAAGCGAGATAATAGCAAATAAGGCAGAAATTAAGAAAATTTTAGAAAGTGAAATTGTACAAAGATATTATTTTGAAAAGGGTAGAACTTTACAGGCATTTAAGTATGATAATGAGCTTAAAAAAGCAACAGATTTGTTAAAAGACAAACCATTAATGGTAAATGTTTTAAAAGGAACTGGAGAGTATAAAACTATAGGAAAGCCTAAGTTGGTGAGTGCGCAGGTGGAATAGTTAATGGAAATAGCTCACTAAATATCTTAAATTAAAAAACTCGAAGTTTTAGCTTCGAGTTTTTTTAGTTTCTACCCCCTCATCATCCCAATATGTTTCCCGTCCCAGTCCGGAAATAAAACACTGTCTTTATTTATTCCTAAATGTTTATCGGCAACTTCACTAAATACGCTTCTAAAATCTGTAGTAACAGCTAAATCTCTGCCATCTTCTAAATTTTCTTTTGCCAGTTCGGCCATGCTTCCATGTACTTTTCCTCCAAAAACATCATTCCCTAAAATAAAATTACATGATGCCCTTCCGTGGTCAGTTCCGCCAGTGCCATTTTGTTTTACTGTACGTCCAAACTCGGTCATGGTCATTATGGTAACATCATCTTGTAACGTACCCATATCTGCCCAAAAAGCCATCATACTTTCGCTTAAATCATTTACATTTCTGGCAAAGATGCCAGTGCTTGTACCTTGGTTAAAATGGGTGTCCCAACCACCAGATTCTGCAAAAGCTACTTCTAAACCCATATCCATTTTAATTAATTGGGCAATTTGCTTTAGTGCGTTGCCTAAAGACGAGTTTGGATATTGTGCATTGTTTGCTGGTTTGTAGTTTTTAGTATCAATTTTGTTGAGCATTTTCATTGCCTCAAAACTTTCTTTACCAGTATCTTTTAACAAGCCTTGTGCAGTTTGATCGTACAAATCCTCAAAACTTTTTGCTGCCATGTTAGCACCACTGGCGTTGCCTTTCATTTGTATGGCAAAATCTTGCAAATTATTAATAGCTAATGATGGGTTTTCGCCATAAAATGAACGTGGTAAAGAAGAAGTTAAACTAACGGCCTGAAAAGGTGTGGCAGCTTCATGGCCTAATAAACCAACTGCTCTGTTTAACCAACCGCTATCTGTTCCTTTTCTAAAAGGAGTACCGGCTTCCATGTAATCTTGTGCGTCAAAATGCGAACGGGTAGTGTTTGGAGAACCAATACCATGTACAATTCCCAATCTTCCTTCCTTAAAAACAGATTCGAAACCCGCCATTGAAGGATGTAAACCAAACCTTCCGTCCAAATCTATTAAAGATTTACCAGTAGCGTTTTTTGCTGCCGACATAAATAAAGTTGGTCTGGCGGCTTTTAGATGTTGGTCTGTAAAGGGAGTAACTGCCATTAAACCATCCATTGCACCACGCTGAAAAATGCAAACCAAAGTTTTTCTTCTTTTAAATAAGCCAGGTGCTTTAATTTGATTAGCCGCTTGCGCAACAAATGAAGGTAAACCACCTAAACCAATCCCAAATAAAGCTAAACCACCTGCTTTTAAAAATCCTCTTCTTGATGTCATAACAAATATTTTTTAATAGATAATTACCTTTTTTGAAACTCTGGTGCGCCAATAATTACACCTACAACTTGTGCAAGCATGGTATTATTTGCCATGTTATTTTGCTTATTTTTTTGAACAGTTTGTGGTTTTTTTACTGCTCCAACAGCCATCATCGTATCTTCATCTTCTGTATTAGCCATACTGGTAGCGGGCTTATTTTTATTTGCCGCTTGCTCAACCTTGTTTAACAAATTTGGGTCGTTTAAAAACGGAGTTAAGCGTTCTACCGTTTTTGTTAAATCTCTTTCGGGTAAAATTATTTTGCTATATGTTTTTAATGCTGCCTCGCTACTTTCTGGTTCGTGGTTATCATTTAATTTTGATAAGTTGATTCTTACACCGGGTATTTTTTGTGAGGCTAGTGCTAAACCAAAATTCATTCGGTTTAACAAGGCTCCAGTATTTATCCAATATTGGCCTTTATCTGGGAAGCCAGTTGGAGCTTGGTAATAATATATTTTTTGCCCCATTTTGTTTATCCAAGAATATAATTGATAGGGTTGAACAACATCTGCATCTAAAGCTCTAACTGCACTTATAGCCAGTTCAAAGGGCGATTTTGTTTTTTCTCCCAATGCCTCTTTATTCCAAAACTCTGGTGATGCAGTCATGGTTTTTAAAACAGCTTTTATATCTCCGTTTGTATCAGAAAATGTTTTAGCCATTTTATTAATAAGGCTTTGTGCGGGGTTATCGTTAACAAACTTTGTAGCTAATTTTTTAGAAATAAATTTAGCTGTTGATGGATGTTGGGCTAACATATTTAACAAATCAACCCCTTCTTGGTAGCCTAAACTGCCATCAAATTTTTTACCTAAAACCACTTTGTCCCCGGTGTCATGTCTATTAATAGCGAATAAAAAATCTCCATCATGTACAAAACCACGCTTTACTAAATTACCTTCTCCTATTTTATCAATCATTTTCTTTAAGGCTGCGCCACCGCCATAATCATCAAACGGATAAATTGTCCATCCTGTTAAAACACGGGCAGCTTGGGTAACATCATCTTGTGTGTAACCACCATCAACACCTAATGTATGTAATTCCATTACTTCGCGGGCGTAATTTTCATTTAACCCTTGGTTCTTTTTATTGGCTTTAATTTTTTGGATTGCTGCTTTAGCTTTCTCAGATTTAGCATTCATACCCATCATTTCCATTATTGCGCCATCGCTTTGGTTATTGCTAGCACTGCTAAAATTATCAAGGTAAAAAAGCATTGCTGGCGATTTTGCTGATGCCAATAACATGGTTTTAAATTTCCCCAAAACATTTGGTCTTATCACATCTCGCTCATAAGCCGGAATATACATGGCACACTCATTTTTAGTAAGCGATACATTAAAATGATTAAACCAAAAATCTGTGAGTACTTCTTGTAATTGGTTATTGCTATAAGTTGCTCTCAGTATTTTTTGACTTATAAATTGTCTGAAAAGTTCTTGTTGCGGCCTTAATCCTTTCGTTTCCATATAAGAAAGTATTTTGTCACGGTATTCTTTTTTATTATCCCCAACCTTCACAGAATCTTTATCAATAAAACCATCTTTAATGGCCATACGTAACACTTTAGCACCTTGAGGAAAGGTCTCACTAACTTCCAAATTGCTTAAATTTATTGCGTCGTAACTTTTTAGTTTACTACTGAGTTCTTCATCAGCGATTTTAGCATTCAATTGATTGTTAAACCAATTATCTAAGCCCATCTTTAGAATTTCATCAATTTCATTAGGCTTAGCGCCGTAAGTAAACCTGCTTAGCAAATGCAGTGCTGCATGCTTTTCAGTTAATCCAGCTTTTTGGTAAGCTTTTGTAATATCGTTGTCTTTTGCTAAAAAAGAACTTAAGAAAAAAATTATTCCAATAGCACAAAACGGAACATAAAAATATTTGATTACTGCTTTCATTTTTTGGAAGTTTATACTACTATGACTGATACTTAAGCCTAAAGGATTAATGAGGTACGTATATTTTTTGATTCAAAATATATTTTAATAAAAAAGCCCAGATCACAAAGTGAGCTGAGCTTTATAGTTAACAACTAAACTTGTTAATTTATTTTAACATTTTCCATTTTTATTTCTGATAATAAGCTTAGTTTATCTTGTTCAAAAAGTATGTGATAATCTTTAAGTGGGCGTTTATCATTTCCTTTGTTTTCTAAATTATAGTAATTCTGTAAGTAAATATTACCAACTTTTACCAAACCATTAATTGCTCTAAATCTATTTCCACCAGCGCTGTATGCAAAATAATCCATACTGCTATCTTTTGTATCAAACCAAAAATAGTAAACATCATTATGGTGGCTACCGCCATCTTCTTTTTTAAATGAAACTTCTATTTGGCTATATTCTGTACCTTTAACTTGTACTGTTCTTAAAAAAGTAGCTTCAACAGCATCATCTTGTAATTTAAGGGGTAAAAAAGCAAAATAAACTACAGAGTTTAAAGATTCGGCATATTTTAAAGAATCTTTTGCGCTTAAAGGAGTTACTAAACCATTTAATTCTCTCACAAAACCATGGTTGCTTAGCTGGTCTTTTATTACTCCTAAACTATCTTTGTAAGTACTTTCATAAAAGAAATCGTCATCATCAATCTTAATTTCAAAATGTTTTTCTCTAAAATCAAACGAAACGGTTTTTCCGTCTAACTTATCCATACCATAAAAAGCAACAGATTTTTTAATGATTTTATCTGCATTGGGCTCAAAAGAACAGGCACTTAATAATAAGCTGATGGCAATAATAAGGAGTTGTTTTTTTTGCATTCGCTAATTTATGAAATGATTTTTAATACAGATGTTAATTTATGTAAAGAGCTTATTTTGAAATTTTCGCTTATTAATACTAACAAAAATTCCAGTTTCAATTTATATTTATGAAGTAATTTTTTCATCGCTAAAGCTGTAAGCAGTTTTACTTTAGTAAATTGCTATCATCTTTTAAAAGAATATTTGCTCAAACATGAAATTAAAAATCAGTCTGCTTTTACTTTTTATTCCTTTTATATTAAAAGCACAAACATCGCCTCAACTAAATTCATCAGAAATTTTATTAGCTATAAAAAAATTGGGTGTAACCGCCAATGTATTGTATGTTGCCGCTCATCCTGATGATGAAAACACTCGTTTATTGGCTTATTTAGCTAAAGAAAAACAATATAAAACAGGTTATTTAGCTTTAACCAGAGGCGATGGAGGACAAAATTTAATAGGTAATGAACAAGCCGAGGATTTGGGTTTGATAAGAACACAAGAACTTTTAGCTGCCCGCCGTAATGATGGCGCAATGCAGTTTTTTACCCGAGCAAATGATTTTGGCTACTCTAAAACTGCAGATGAAACTCTTAAAATTTGGAACAAAGATTCTATTTTGGCAGATGTAGTTTACATCATCAGAAAGTTTAAACCCGATGTAATTATTACCCGTTTCCCGCCAGATGAAAGAGCCGGACATGGGCACCATGCTGCTTCATCTATTTTAGCACAAGAAGCTTTTAGTGCTGCAGCAAATCCAAAAATGGTTCCAGAACAGTTAAAAGAAGTAGAAGTATGGCAAGCCAAACGTATATTATGGAACAACTATAATTTTGGAGGTAATGATAATACAGCAGAAACACAACTCAAAATTGATGTAGGTGTTTACAATAATTTATTAGGAAGAAGTTACGGAGAAATAGCAGCCGAAAGCAGATCTATGCACAAAAGCCAAGGTTTTGGAAGTTCAAAACAGAGAGGTGCAAACACAGAATATTTTAGTGCTTGGCAAGGTAATTTGCCAAAAAACGAGTTGATGGAAGGCATTAGCAGTAATTGGACAAAAATAAAAGGGGCCGAAGGTATTGATGCAGCTATAGAAAACATAGCAACAAACTTTAAGCAACAAGAACCTAGCAAAAGTATTCCAGCATTGTTATCCTTATATCAAAATATTAAAAAGTTAAGCCCTTCTGCTTTAACTGCTAGTAAAACCGAAGAAATTGAAAACATAATTTTGGCTTGCAGTGGTACTTGGTTTGAAGCTTACGCTGATAATGCCTTTAATGCAGTAAATACGGAGTATAAAATTCGCGTTGATATGATATCGCAAATGGAAGGTGTTGCTATAAAAATTAAAGATTTTGACAAAAGCGTAAACCTTAGTCCAAATAAATTAAGCACTATAAATGGAGTAAAAATTACTTCAAAAAACAGTCAGCCTTATTGGTTACAAAAAGATCATGAAATTGGCAGGTATCCTATAGCCAGTCAAAATCTTTTAAATTTCCCCGATGGAAGGGCCGCAGATTACATCAATTTTGAGGTAAACATTAACGGCGTAGGTTTAAATTTTGAACGACCAATAGTTTATAAATACACAGACCAAGTGCGTGGAGAAATCTATCAGCCTTTAGCCATTGCACCACCTGTTACAGTAAATATTAATACAAAAGCATTTGTTTTTAATAATGATAAACCGAAAACTATCAGTATCAAACTAAAAGCTTTTAAAGCAAATGCAAAAGGGAATTTAAGTGTTTCTATACCAAAAGGATGGAAAATTACTCCAGAAATGGTGGCGTTTAATCTTAAAAATAAAGATGAAGAACAAACAATAGTTTTTAGTTTGGGAGCCAATAAAGATGCTGTTAATGGAGTTTTAAAAGCAAATGTTTTGATGGATGGAAAAACTTTTAATGAGGGTATAAGAACAATTGATTATGAACATATACCAACAATTACCTATTTTCCAAAGGCGGAAGCAAAGCTGGTTAAGCTTGATTTAAAAAGCACTGTTAAAAATATTGGTTATATAGTTGGTGCAGGAGATTTAGTCCCAGAATCTTTAAAAGAAATTGGTTTAAACGTTACTTTACTATCAGAAAATGATTTAATTAATGGAAACTTAAACCAGTATGATGCAATTATTGCAGGTGTAAGAGCTTATAATGTAAACGAGAGATTGAAGTTTGTGCAAGACAAACTTTTAAGATATGTTGAAGATGGCGGAGTATATTTGGTGCAGTATAATGTAAATCGTTCTTTAGTGGTAAACAATATTGGCCCTTTTCCATTTACTATAAGTAGGGATAGAGTTACAGAAGAGGATGCGAAAATTACGTTCGCAAATCCGCAAAGTACAGCACTCAATTACCCCAATAAAATTAGCGCTGCTGATTTTGATGATTGGATACAGGAAAGAGGTATTTACTTTGCATCTGATGCAGCTAAAGAGTACGAAAAACCTTTATTAATGAAGGATACTGACGAAAGAGAAACAGATGGAGCTTTGTTAATTGCCAATTACGGTAAGGGTAAATTTGTTTATACAGGATTGGTTTTTTTTAGAGAGTTACCTGCTGGAGTGCCTGGTGCATACAGGTTATTAATGAATTTGCTTGCCGCTAGCCCTACAAGTAAGCAATAATTTTTTTATAAATTTGAATACTATTAAAATATAAACAAGATGAAAGAAATAAGCGTATCGGAATTAAAACAATGGAAAGAAGAAGGTAAAAAGTTTCAATTAATTGATGTACGTGAGCCTTTTGAATATGAAATGTCTAACATAGAAGGTGAAAATATTCCTTTAGCCGGTGTGGTAATAGAAGCAGAAAAAATTGCTAAAGATATTCCAGTAGTAATGCAATGCAGAAGCGGAGCAAGAAGTGCTAATGCGTGTATGCAGTTAGAAAACAATTTTGGCTATAATAATTTATACAATTTAAAGGGCGGTATTTTAGCTTGGGCAGCCGAGTTTGATAGCGATATGCAGGTTTACTAATGGTAAAGCACATCGTTTTTAGTACCATATTGAACGTACTCATTATAGCATCTGTAGCTATTGGGTACTGGGGCTTTAATTTGGGTAACCTATTTATTCCTATATTATGCGCAGCGGCTTTTGGTTTAAGTGTATTTTATAAATGGAAACATTTAAAAGTTGTAAGAGAAGAAATGAAGCTTAAAGCTGAGCAAAACTTGAAAGCTAAAGGTAACAAGAAAAAATAAACTATAAATTATGATATTAATTGTTTTAGGCGTTTTTGCACTTTTAATAGGGACTGTTTTATCTAAGCAGCCGCAGCCACAAACCAGCGGTTTAGGAAAAATATTTTATGTGGTTGGGCCTTTATTATTAATTGCTGGTGTTCTTACTTCCTGTTTTAAAACAGTAGAACCAGGGCAAGTTGGCGTAAAAACTCTTTTCGGAAAAGTTAATGATGATGTGCTTTACAGCGGATTAAATTTTATTAATCCATTAGTAAAAATTACAGATTTTGATGTAAGAACTCAAAATTACACCATGTCTGGTTCAAACGAAGAAGGTACAATTAAAGGTGATGATGCCATTAGAATTTTAACAGCCGATGGTTTGGAGGTGGTGATAGATTTATCTGTTTTATTTAATGTTAAAAGCGCCGAAGCACCAAATATCTTAAAAGAGATTGGTACAGATTATTTAGATAAAATTGTACGCCCAGTTGCCCGTACTGCCATTAGAGATAATGCGGTATCTTATGATGCTGTTGCTTTATATTCCACAAAAAGAGATGAATTTCAAAACAAAATATTTAAAACAATTGAAACTAGCTTTGCGTCAAGTGGTTTACAATTGCAACAATTATTAATCAGAAATATTACGCTTCCGGCATCTGTTAGAGCGAGTATTGAGTCTAAAATTAATGCCGAACAGGATGCGCAAAAAATGACATTTGTACTTCAAAAGGAGAAACAAGAAGCTGAGCGTAAAAGAGTTGAAGCACAAGGTATTGCAGATTATCAAAAAATATTATCTACAGGTTTATCTGATAGGCAATTACAATACGAAAGTATAAAAGCACAACAAGCTATTGCTACATCGGCAAATGCAAAAGTAATTATAATGGGAAGTGGTAAAAACCCAGTAATTATTGGTGGTAATTAATTTTTATGAGTGATATTAATCCGTGGACTACTCTAAGTAGTGAAAAAATTTACGATAATCCTTGGATTAGTTTAACAGAACACCAAGTGCTTAACCCATCTGGTGGTAAAGGCATTTATGGCGAAGTGCATTTTAAAAATTACGCCATTGGTATTATTGCCATTGATACTGACGACTATATTTTTATGGTGGGACAATATCGATTTCCTTTAAAACAATACAGTTGGGAAATACCAGAGGGCGGCGGACCTTTAAATGAACACCCTTTAGCTTCTGCCAAAAGGGAGTTATTAGAAGAAACTGGTTTGGTTGCCAAAAACTGGCAAGAAGTACTAAAAATGCACCTTTCAAATTCGGTAAGTGATGAGTTGGGTATTTTATATTTAGCTTCAGATTTTGAACAATTTGCCTCACAACCCGAAGAAACAGAACAATTGGAAGTAAAAAAAATGCCTTTTGAGGCTGTTTATCAAATGATTATTAATGGAGAAATAACAGACTCTTTAACAGTTGCTGGTATATTAAGGGTAAAATTATTAAGAGCAGGTTTTTAAGATTTATATTTGCAAAATGAGACGTTTTTTTGGATTTATACTTAGCCCCTTTCATCACATCGCTTTCTTTTCTTTTTTAATCATTTTTCAGCCTATACAATGGTTAAGTTTAAAATTGGGTGGATATAAAGCACACAAAAAATCAGTTGATGTAATGAACTTTTTTTTGGTGGGAACTTTTTACGTTTTAGGATGTACCGTTAAGTTTACCAACCATCAAAATTTGCCCACCAATAGACCAATCATTTTTGTTGCTAATCACCAAAGCATGTATGATATTCCTCCACTAATTTGGTTTCTAAGGAAATATCACGCTAAGTTCATTTCAAAAATTGAGTTAACAAAAAATATCCCATCCATATCTTTTAACCTAAAATATGGCGGTGGTGCAAACATAGACCGTTCTGATAGAAAGCAATCTTTAACAGAGATTATAAAATTAGGGCAAAGAATGTATGATAATAACTGGTCGGCGGTTATATTTCCAGAAGGTACTCGTTCTAAAAACGGAATGATGAAAGATTTTCAAATAGGCGGTGTTGCCACTTTATTAAAAAAAGCACCAAACGCTCTTATTGTTCCTATAGCTATAGAAAACTCTTGGAAAGTGGTAAAAAAAGGTTTGTTTTGGTTACACGCTTTTGTGCCAATTAAATTTACAGTTTTAGCTCCAATTGAGCCAGCCGGAAAGGACATTGAAAGTGTATTAAAAGAAGCGCAAACAGCTGTTCAGGCGATAGTGGAAAACTAAAAATAGCGAGATTTTAATGAAATCTCGCTATTTTTAATGTTAAAATTATTTTAATACCTAAACATTCTTATCATCTATCATTTTAAAAAAATTATCTCGGTGGGTATCACCAATAGGGATTATTTTATCGCCAATAACAATACGGCTACGTTCTATGCTTTCAATTTTATCTAAAGCTATAATGTACGATTTATGAACCCTTACGAACTGATGATTTGGCAATGCTTCATCAATTTTTTTCATGCTTTGTAAAGTGATAATACGTTCTGTTTTAGTGTAGATAGATATATAATCTTTTAACCCTTCAATAAATAAAATATCATCCAAATATATTTTTTGGATTTTATATTCCGTTTTAACAAAAATAAAGGTGTTGGTGAAATTGTTAACAGGCACTTCTGCTATTAAAGGCTCTGGCTGTTTTGGAATATTACAAAGCAAATCTTGCGCTTTTTGTGCTGCTTTGTAGAATCTATCAAAAGCAATGGGTTTTAATAAATAGTCAACTACATTGTGTTCAAAACCTTCAATTGCATATTCTGGGTAAGCGGTAGTTAAAATAACTTTGCATTTACTGTTAGCAATTTTTAAAAACTGTATACCAGTAAGTTCGGGCATTTGCACATCTAAAAAAACAAGGTCTATTATTCCTTCTTGCACAACACTTAGTGCTTCAATAGGATTTTGAAAGCTTTTATATAGGGTTAAAAAAGGAATTTTAGAAATATAATCTTCAATAATATCTAAAGCCAAAGGTTCGTCGTCAACAACTAAACAATTAATCATGTTATAAATTTAGGTATAATTCAGAATAATATTCGTGTTCTCTGTTTTCTACAGTCAATTTATAATTATCTGGGTAGGTAAGTTCCAATCTTCTCTGAACATTTGCCATTCCAATTCCACCGGTTTGGTCTTTATTTAAAGTATTCTTTTTATTTTTTATAGTAAACAACAAATTACTTTCAAAAACGGCAATATTAATATAAATAGGGTTGTTTTCATCGGTTGCTAAACCATGTTTAAAAGCATTTTCTACAAAAGAAATCAAAATTAAAGGTACAATATTAAGTTCAGAAATATTTCCTTCTACCTCTAAAATAACATAAGCTTTGCCTTTAAAACGTAATTTTTGTAGTTCAATAAAGCTATTTAAGTAAACAATCTCTTTTTCTAAAGAAACTCTATTATCATTACTTTCATAAAGCATATAGCGCATAATTTCCGATAGTTTTAAGATGGCATCTGGCGTAGCGTCTGATTTTTGGTAAGCTAAAGAATAGATGTTGTTTAAAGAGTTAAACAAAAAATGCGGGTTTATCTGCGATTTTAAAAATGCCAATTCGGCTGTTAAACTTTGTTTTTCTAAATCAGATTTTTCTCTCTCGTTAAAAAACCAATCTACGGTAAATTTATAAACAGTACTTAAAAAAATGAAAAAGCCGTTGATCATAAAGCTGGAGAAAATCACCTTCTCGGGCTCACTAAAAAACATTTCTTTTTCTTTGGCAATCATTTTTAAACCACTTAGCTTATACATGTAAAATGTAAATCCGTACCTAATGGCCAAAAAGAAAATGATGATGGCAAAACAGCCCAGCATCCACATAAAAAACTTGCGCTTATCTAACGTTAGCGGAATAAGTAAATAAAGGTTACTGTAAAAAATGGAAATATTAATGATGGATAAGCTTATAAAAAGCACATAAATACCTTTACTTGCTTCAAAACCGGCTGTAGCTACAAAAGTAAATAAGGTAATGAGGAAAACCCACACCATAAAATGGAGCATAAATTTTTTTAGCCTTGTCATAATGTTTTAAAAATAGGCAAAGAATTTATAAAGAAGGCATGTTTAGACCAACTGGTAATTTTTATCTACCAACTGGCTTTTGGCAAATCATCGTCATAAAAAGGAGTTCATCTTTAAATAAATGCAATTGGTCTAATACATTTTAGCAGCCAAATTATTAGTTGAATATTTGATCATCAAACAAAAATAAGATGAAAAAATTAACTACTTCAGTATCGCCTTTTTTAATGATGATTATTCCTGTATTGTTTATTGTAGGTTTATCTTTTACTATACCAGCAGATAAATTTATAAGTGAAGAAGGTTTAACCACTACAACTATTACTAAAAATGCTACACAGGTAATTGTTAAGGGCGGGCAAAAATCTTTTGTGAAATTCTTATTAAAGAAATAATACCTCAGTAATAAACTGGTCTGGTTTTAGAAGGCTTTTTGTTTTAAGCTTATATGACCAGATTAGAAAACAAATTACAGAAAATAGGTAGCGATGCTAAAATAACAGCAAAAGCTGTAGGCTTACGTTACACAGAAGACCGCAAAAAAGGTTATTACAGAAAAAAAGCCGGAAAAGGATTTAGCTATGCTGATTACGAAGGCCAGCCTGTAAAAGACCCAGAACTTTTAGAAAGGTTTAAAAAACTGGTAATTCCGCCAGCTTACGATAACGTGTGGATAGCTCCTTATCCAAACAATCACCTACAATTTACCGGTTTTGATGTTAAAGGTAGAAAGCAATACCGTTACCATGCCGAATGGAATAACATACGCAACCAAGCTAAATTTTACAAGCTAAGAGAGTTTGCTAAATGTCTCCCAAAAATTAGAACAGAGATTGAAAAAGATTTAAAATTACAAGGATTGCCTTTTAGAAAAGTGGTGGCTTTGGTTGTGAAACTAATTGAACTTACCCATATACGTATTGGTAACCAAAGTTACAGTAAACTATACGGCTCTTTTGGTTTAAGCACATTAAAGGACAGGCATGTAAAATTTGATAAAGCAAAAGTTAAATTTTCTTTTAAAGGGAAAAAAGGTGTTTACCACGATATTGAATTGCAAAGTAAACAACTAGCTAATTTGGTGAAAAAATGTAGAGACATACCAGGGAAAGAGCTTTTTCAATATTACGATGAAGATGGTAAGCACTATTCTATTGATAGCGGAGATGTAAACAGCTACTTAAAAGAAATAAGCGGAGAAGACTTTACAGCAAAAGATTTTAGAACTTGGGCTGGTAGCGTACATGCTTTATGTGCTTTTAAAGAATTAGATAATTTTGAAAGTCAGCAAGACACTAAAAAGCAAATAGTAGATGTAATAGACCATGTAGCCAGTAAATTGGGAAATACAAGAACGGTATGTAAAAAGTATTATGTGCATCCATCGGTAATTAATTGTTACCAAAATGGGGCTTTAGTTAAATATAAAGTAAAAGACAACCCTAAACATAGCTTAACTAATGAAGAGCGCTTATTGGTTAAGATTTTGGAGAATGAAAAAATAACGAATGTGTTGTAAATAAAAAGGAGTTTCAAGCAAATGAAACTCCTTTTATTTTAAAGTTGATTTGGAGTTTGTTTGAGTGAAACTGGTTTAGTTTTCTTTTTCATTTTTAGATTCAAATACTCTACCAAAACAGAGAACGCCATTGCAAAATAAATATAACCTTTAGGGATATGTTGTTCAAATCCTTCTGCTAAAAGCGAAACCCCAATTAATAATAAAAAAGATAATGCCAGTATTTTAACAGTAGGATGGTCATTTACAAAGCTTGAAATAGAAGATGCAGAGAACATCATTACAATTACAGCAACTATAACCGCGGTTACCATTACCCAAATTTCATCGGCCATGCCAACTGCTGTAATTACAGAATCTAAAGAGAAAACAACATCTAAAATTAGTATTTGAAAAATTACGCTACCAAAAGAATGAACTTTTTTAACTGTACTATCCTCCCCCTCGCCTTCTAATTTATTATGAATTTCGGTAGTACTTTTGTAAATTAAAAATAAACCACCAATTAGCAGTATTAAATCCCGCCCACTTATTGCCAGTTTTTCTAATAAAGCTTCGCTTTGGATTCCAACCCAGTTACCTGCATTAAAAATTGGAGCAGTTAAAGTCATTATCCAACTTAAAGATAGTAACAGTAAAACTCTGGTTATCATTGCTAAAGCCAAACCTAAATTACGGGCTTTGGCTTGTTGCTCTTGCGGTAATTTACCCGATAAAATGGAGATAAATACAATATTATCTATACCTAAAACAATCTCTAAGACTGTTAATGTTAATAAGGAAATCCAAATTTCCGGGTTACTTAACCATTCCATACGTTAAAAATTTTTTTAGAAAATAGCAAAAGGGATACCAATTATTTATTTAAAAATTAGTTTAGTTGCACCATAGCCAAATTTCTCTTTTTGTGCATCCATAAATGTTTTTACTTGCGGGTGTTTACTCACCACTTTATGGATGTGATGTTGCAATATACCATTGCCTGCACCATGTATAAAAACAATACTTTCAAAATTATGAACCAATGCAGCTTCTAAATTTTTGTTAAAAAAATTGAGTTGAATATCTAAAATTTCATTTTTGTTCAGAAACAGATGGTCGTCTCTTAATTTTTCTATGTGTAAATCAATTTCTTTAGCGGGTTTGCCAATAATTGGTTTTTCAGGTTCTGATGGTTTAAAAAAACTTTCTTTAATTTTTTGAGCATCCAAAATTAATTCGGGTTCGTCTATTCTAAAAAGCCAACCGTTTAATTTTATTAAATTGATGTTTTGCTTGCTGCCTGCAAAATCTTTTGATTTAAACTTAATGTTATATTCTAATGGTTTTACCAATGGTTTGTTTAGTGGCGTATAATATAAAACCTGTACGTTAAAACTTGGCCATAAATCTAATTCGGCTAAAGATGCCGAGTGTAATTTTACAGATTTACCACTTCCTAACTCTCCAAAAAACTCTCCTTTATAATTGTCTTTTAATAAGGTTTTTAAGCTTAAACTTAATTGATAAGACGTTTCATTTATGGCATAAAAATGTACAATAGAACCTTTGTTTGCATCAGTAACTGCGGCTATAAAAATGCCTTTTTCTACAAAAGTTGTTGGCACTAGGTTTTCTTGCGTTGTACTGTCTTTTGTAGTTGGGTTTGTAGCATGCCCGTGAACTCGGGTAATATTTGTAATCATCACCGGTATTTCAAAATCATCATCACCGGTTACACCCACCATATCATCAGCAATTATTTTAGTAATAAAGCCTTCTCTTTTCTCGTCAATAAAGCGTACAAATTCTCCTAATTGGTATTTCATATTGCTAATTTAATTAAATTTTAGGATTGATTATGGGTTCAAAATTTTGGGACAAATACATCGTATAAAATAACGAAGAGTTTACTGTTTTTTAAATGCTAAATAGTTTTTGCCAAACTTTGATGCTTTTTACAGATTTTCTGAGCGAATATTTGAATAATTTTTTGTTTTTCGTAGAACAAAAAATCCTGTAAATGTTTAATTTAAAGGATTTTCTTGTTAATAATGTTTTCTTAGCGGAATGGACGGGACTCGAACTTTTACGCTATATCTTTCTAAACCAGTATTTTATGATTAGGAAATTGATGCTCACCAAATGCTCGCCTTTTTTCTGCAACTAATTGTCTGTGATTGATAATTAAACCAAGCATACTATATGAATAAACAAAATCTTTTATTTTTGAAATCGTCCCGATAGGGTATAATTACAGCATGTGGAATCAATATAATCCCGATAGGGTATAATTAAATAATTTACTTTATATTTGTACCCGAAAGGGTATAGATATGTTGTCAGAATATTTAAAGAGCAAAAGAAAAGCTTTAAATCTCACTCAAGAGGATCTCGCTTTAAAAGCTGGGGTTGGTCTAAGAGTTGTCCGTGAGATGGAACAAGGAAAGCCGACATTAAGGATGGATAAAGTCAATCAAGTTTTATTGTTGTTTGGCGCAGAACTAGGAGTGGTATCAAAAGTAAAAGAAGATGAGTAAGAAAGGTTTAGTTTATTTTCAAGACATGTTGGCTGGTGTACTTTCGGAAACAGACGAGGGCTACCAATTTAGTTATCAGGTTGATTACTTGGAGAATAAGAATGCTCGACCTGTTAGCTTAACACTTCCATTTTCTTCACAGAAATATGAGAGCAAAGTTCTTTTCGCTTTTTTTGATGGTTTAATACCTGAGGGTTGGTTATTGGATTTGGCAACAACACATTGGAAGGTCAAAAGCAATGACCGGTTTGAACTGTTGCTTTTGACATGCAGGGATACAATTGGGTCGGTGACAGTTATTCCTGAAAAAGACTAATTATGGCAAATTGTTGGTTTTGCTATCAGGATGCTGGGACATCCTCCTATCATGAAAAATGTTCAAAGCGTTTTTTTGGTACTACCAAAGTACCTGAACTAGAATTGAACAGTAAGCTATTGAAATCGTTAGCTGACCAGACAATCAACGAAAGGATTACCGTTACCGGAGTTCAGCCTAAACTCTCTGTTACACTGGAAAAGAAGAAAGAACAGAACCGGTTGACTATAGTAGGCCTTTGGGGAGAATATATTCTTAAACCCCAACATCCTGACTTTCAGGAAATGCCGCAATCAGAAGATTTGACCATGCATTTGGCGAGCGTATTTAAAATGCCGGTTTGTGATCACACTTTAATTGAAGCATCAGACGGCAGTTTGGTTTATCTGGCCAAGCGCTTTGACAGGGTGAATGGAAAGAAGGTCCACATGGAAGACTTCTGTCAACTATCTGAATTTTTAACAGAAAATAAATATAAAGGATCCTATGAAAAAATAGGCAAGCTCATCCTGAAATACTGCACTCAAACAGGTTTTGATGCTTTGACCTATTTTGAGCTGGTATTGTTTTCTTTTTTAACAGGGAACAATGATATGCACTTAAAGAATTTTTCTGTCCTACATACAGATCAAGGAGTAAATCTAAGTCCTGCCTATGACTTGCTGAATGTGAACCTTATTAATGCACAAGATGATGAAGAACTGGCTCTGACACTAAATGGCAAAAAGAAAAGGATTCATCTATCTGATTTCGATGTGTTGGCTAAAAGTTTGAACATACCCGAGACCGCCTTAAGGAACATATATAAAAAATTTTCCTCTAACAATAAACAAGTTGAAGAAATGATCGAGTTATCATTCTTAAGCGCTGAGAAAAAAGAATTATATCTAGAGATTTGGAATAAAAAGCAACAAATTTTTAATTAACGAGTCAATTTTCGCCATATACTTAGTGCCTTGATGTCAATAAACGAGCTAAAGGAAAAACTTGAAGAACAAAAAATTCAGCTGGTATGTAGGACAAATGTCGAAGGGATTATCTATGGTTTAACGTATATCGACCATCAAAATAAATACGTGTTCAACGGCAATAAGTTGGGTAAGGCGTACAGTGCAAAAGCTATTCAAGAAACTTTTGAGATGGATACAAAATAAAGTTTTAAGGCGACTAAAAATACCACTTTAAAACCCTATCATAACTCGAACAATGAGAGCTTCCTACCATCAAATAATTTTCAAAGTACTTTTCTAGAAGTATTGTTACAGGCTGAAAACTGTTATGACGCTCTGCCCTACCAATTAAAGAAATCACGCAAAAGAGACGAAGAAAACACCACACACATTATAAAATTTAAAATCAACCACTATGCAAACAGGATAAAGTGAACAGGCTTTACGGAAAATAGCAGACATGAGTCACTTGATTGCAATCACTTTATTAATGATTCATTTCTACTTTTACTGCTATGGAGTTTTTGTGAGCTGGGGACTGATAGTATTATTCACAGATAAACTGATATTGCACATCAGCAATACTGGATTGTTCGCTAAATTCAATTATTCAAAATATTGGGCTGTCTTGTTTTTGCTGATTTCTTTGATGGGAGTGAAAGGAAAGAAAGATAATAAACTATCGTTTAAGCGTTGAAAAGCAGATTGCAATTTTATTATCAGACTTGATGAGAGTATGGAGTAGATCATGAATTTAAAAGGAAACTTAAGTATAAGTTTAGGCATAAACATTATTAAGAGAGAAATACACAACATAAAAACTATTAGTTTCACAAAGCAACAAAATAGAATTTAACTAAGTAAACAGACTGAAATTTAAAATTGCATTTTCAACTCATTTATTTCCCGGAATGCTTCAATCGTCTCAAATTAAAGAATGACAAACGAATTTGTTATCTTTACAATAATCATTAAGGAGTTAAAAACTAACCAATGAAGGAACGTAAAATGCAAATTGTCGCCAATAAAGTGAAAATGGAAGACGAAGATTTTTTGGATGTTCAGTTTTGGTTGGAGCAACCAGCATCAGCAAGGATAGCTGAAGTGACTAGGCTGAGGAATGAGTATTATAGTTGGCTTCTAGGAGAATTCCCATGCCAAATTGAGAAAACGGTATTGAGGAGGAAAATATGATTTTCGAGCAGGATTTTGTAGATTTTGTGCAGTTGTTGAATGACCATGGTGTTAAATATATGATTGTTGGTGCTCATGCTCTTTCCTTTTACGGAAGACCAAGACACACTGGTGATTTGGATATCTGGATAAAACCTGACGAAGAGAACGCTTTAAAAATGGTCAAAGTGATCAACGACTTCGGATTTGGAGCCCTCGGATTAGTGGAGCAGGATTTTCTACAGGAAAATTACGTGACCCAACTCGGTTACCCACCCTTACGTATTGATATTCTCAATTCAATATCAGGAGTAGATTTTGACCAAGCTTATTTAGAAAAACTGGAAACTGAGGTAGATGATTTAAAGATAGCGTTCATCAGTGCGAATGATTTTATCAAAAACAAGCAAGCTACAGGCAGGGCAAAAGATCTAGGAGACATTGAAAGTTTAAAAAAGGCAGAAAAGAAATTTGTAAAGAAGAAACCAAGGATTTAGGTGGTCTTTGATTGTAAATCCTTATTTAAAGCTTGTAATATAATTTGCATAAAAAGCCTCCTGAGATATGTTCAGGAGGTTAAATATGATTTTATGTAATACTTAATTTACCTCTCAAAACCTCCATATCATCACTAATTTTATGATCTAGAACTTTAGCATAAATCTGCGTTGTCTTAATGCTCGAATGCCTCATCATCTTTGCCACCGTCTCTATAGAAACTCCGTTATTAAGCGTCACAGTTGTAGCAAAAGTATGCCTTGCAATATGGAATGTCAAAAGCTCATCAATCCCACATACCTCAGCAATTTCTTTTAAATAAGCATTCATCTTCTGGTTGCTGATTACTGGAAGCAATAAATCATCAGCAATACATTGCGGATGGTGTTCGTATTTTTGAATAATCGACAAGGCAGTTGGAAGCAATGGTATTCTAGATAGGCTATCTGTTTTTTGTCTATAAGTATGTATCCATAATTTTCCATCGATGCCTTTTTCTATTTCAGAACGCTTCAATTTTTTGGCATCTACGTATGCAAGACCGGTATAACAACTAAATAAAAATATATCCCTCACCTGATTTAATCTTTCAATTGAAAACATATCTGTCCGAACAATTTCCGATTTCGTAAAACGGAATTATTAACTAATTGATTTACAGTTAT
>NZ_JBHULV010000049.1:0-16338 GCF_042684645.1 Pedobacter alpinus | reverse complement strand
GGTTTCGCAACTCAAAATTAGAATTATACAGGCCTTTTTTGTATATTATTTGTTCGGACAGTTATGGTTTATATTAAAGTATTTATGATTATTTAAATCTCGAAAATTTATAATTCATCACTATTACACCCAATTTACTTTGGTAACCCATAACTGGAGCTATAACTCTTGCAATAGAATCACTAGTAATTAATACTTGTGCAGTATCTAAAACTAAGTAGTTTCTGTAAATACCAGAAGCCATACTGCCTTCTAATTTTTTATTGGTCGAATTAATGATACGTCCATCCATATTAATTAAATTAACATCTTGAATGTTTTTTTGTTTAACTAAATCAGTAGTAATGATGTCAATTTCGTCTAAATTATTACGTAGCATTTCTCCTCTTATGGCCCAAACTAAAGGTTTAGCCATCAATTTCAAAGTTTTTATATTTTCGCTAACAATCATTTCATCCGCTTTTTGCACTAAACTTTGTTTAAAGCTTTTGAATTGATAATCCTTATAAAAATAAAATATAACTCCAACTAGCAGTAATATTCCAATTATTATAAGTCGGTAATCAATCTTTGTTTTTTTTGTGTTCTCCATCTTATTATTTAAGTATCACTATGCAAAAACTGAACCGAGAAGTTGTTAATTTTAAAGTATTTATCGGGATTAGACTTTGTATTGACATTGAAAAGTTATATTTTAAAAAAAATCAAATTCTAATGCGGCAATACATCCCTAAATTTACCATAAAGCCAAGTACCAGCAATTGCACTCAATAAAGTAACAATGATTGCTAAAAAACCACTTCCTATTTGTGCAAATAATGGGCCTGGGCAAGCGCCTGTTATGGCCCAACCCAAGCCAAAAATTAAGCCTCCTATAATTTGTCCTTTGTTAAATGTTTTAGGATGAAAAACAACTTTTTCTCCTTCTAATGTTTTAATATTAAATTTTTTTATGATCAACACTGAAATTAATCCTACAACAACCGCAGTACCAATTACACCGTACATGTGGAAAGATGATAACCTAAACATTTCTTGTATGCGGAACCATGAAATAATTTCGGCCTTTACAAATACGATTCCAAATAACACCCCTAATATTAAATACTTTAAGTTAGAAAATATGCTTTCTTTTTTTACTTGATCGTTAGGTGCTTCACACTCCATTGGGTGCTCAATCACAAATTCTTCTACCTGTTTCATTATGCAATTATTTTAAAAATGATAGGTAATAATACCCACGTTGAAATAAACCCACCCACCATAAAGCTGATTGTTGCAATAAGTGATGGTAATTGTAAATTTGACAAGCCCATTATGGCATGGCCTGATGTACAACCGCCTGCGTAACGAGTTCCAAAACCAACCATAAAACCACCAATAACCATAAAAAATAATCCTTTTAAAGTAAAAATTTGGTCGACTCCAAAAATATCTTTTGGCATTAAGCCATTAAAATTTTGAACCCCTAAAGCCATTAATTCCGATTTTGTACTCTCGGCAATTTGAATGTTATCTGGGTTTGATAGTAATTGAGCCCCAATAAAGCCTCCAATTAAAATGCCTCCAACAAAAAACAAATTCCAGATTTCTTTTTTCCAGTTATAACTGAAGAAAGGAATTTTTGCGGGTAAACAAGCTGCACAAATGTGGCGTAAACTTGATGACACTCCGAAAGATTTGTTACCTATTAATAATAATGCTGGCACTGTTAATCCTATTAATACACCGGCCACGTACCAAGGCCAAGGTTGTTTTATAATTTCTAACATATATTTTAATTCAAAATTTAAAAGTAAAAAAGCAAAGCATAATTAGCTCTATTTCATTTTTTTACTTTGACATACGAAATTTGAGGTAGCAAAACCAGCATTTTTTAAAGCATCAAAACCACCATTTACATTGATAATATCTTCATAACCTCTAGCTTTTAAAATAGAGGACGATATCATTGAACGGTAACCACCGGCACAATGTAAATAGTGAGGTTTATTTTTATCAAACTCATTTGTCCAATCGTTAATAAAATCTAAAGGGCGACTTAAGGTGAATTCTAAATGCTCTGCATCATATTCTCCTGGTTTACGTACATCTAAAACTTTTAGATTTTCTTCTTTTGCAGTTAAAACTTTTAGCTCATCTGCTGATACTGTTTTAACATCATCCAACTCTTTTCCGGCAGCTTTCCAAGCATCAATACCACCTTTTAAATAACCAATAGTATAATCGTAACCTACTCTGGCTAATCTTTTAACCGTTTCTTCTTCCCTTCCTTCATCTACAATTAACAAAATTGGCTGACTTAAATCTGTAATTAAAGCCCCAACCCAAGGTGCAAACTGACCATCTAAACCAATAAAAATAGAATTAGGAATAAAAGCTTCTGCAAATGCTTCTGGCGAACGTACATCTAATAACAAAGCACCAGTTTGGTTTGCAGCAATTTCGAAATCATTTGGAGCTAACGCATTTAAACCTCTTTCGTAAACATCGTCTATCGCTTCAATACCTTCTTTGTTCATTTTTGCATTTTTTGGAAAATATTGTGGCGGAGGTAAAATACCGGTTGTTAATTCTTTAATAAAATCTTCCTTAGAGATATTGCTTAATGCGTAATTAGTTTCTTTTTGATTGCCTAATGTATCAAAAGTTTCTTTGCTCATGTTTTTACCACAAGCAGAACCTGCACCGTGTGCTGGGTAAACAATTACATCATTTGGTAATGGCATAATTTTATTACGCAAAGAATCATACAGGTTGCCCGCCATTGCTTCTGGAGTAGTATCAGCATTTTTTTGAGCTAGATCTGGGCGACCTACATCACCAATAAAAAGCGTATCGCCAGTAAAAATGCAATATGGTTTATTGTCTTTATCTAGTAACAAATAAGTGGTAGATTCTGGCGTATGACCTGGTGTATGTAACGCTTTTATAGTTAATTCACCAATTTTAAACTCCTCATCATCTTTAGCAATGTATGCTTCAAAACCTGTTACAGCCGTTGGTCCGTAAATAATTTGAGCACCTGTTTTTTTGGCCAAGTCAACATGTCCGCTTACAAAATCGGCATGAAAATGCGTTTCAAAAACGTATTTAATTTTTACATTATTTTGCTTTGCCTTAGCAATATAAGGAGAGGTTTCTCTTAGTGGGTCGATAATTGCAGCTTCGCCAGCACTTTCAATATAATAAGTTGCTGTAGCTAAACAGCCGGTGTAAATTTGTTCTACTTTCATGTTATTTAAGATTTGTGCATGGAGATGTGATATATTAGACACCTTCAAACTTTTTATTATTAATTATAATTTATCAGTTTAGATACCTTGTTCTGTAGCTTAAACTTTTTACTTTTTCGTCATTACAAAAAACAACTCTGTACTTTTTCTTGCATCAATTGAATTGTATGCTTCTTCCATAATTTTAAAGTCGAAATTTTTAGAAAAAAGCTTGACGTATTCTTCTTTACTTCCTCCAAATGGAGGTCCTTCAGAAGCGAATTCTCTATTAAATAAAAGACCTGCAAGTTTTCCGTTTTTAGCTAAAATCTGATGAACATGCGCCGAATAATTTTCTCTTAATTTTGGATCAATAGCACAAAAAAATGTTTGTTCTAAAATCAAATCATAAGCTCCCATGTGTTCAAAAAAATCAGCCATTATTAATTGATAATGAGCTATGTTTATAGCTTTAAGCTTTAAATTTAAATTATCTAAAGCTTGTTGCGCAAAATCAACAACTGTTATGTTGGTAAATCCATTTTCTAATAAATAAATTGCTTCATAAGCATTACCAGCTCCAGGAATCAAAATTTTCAAATTCTTGTTTTCAAGCTGATCAATGTAATTTTTTATTGGGGGAGAAACTTCTCCTAAATCCCAGCCAGTTTGTTGGTTTAAATACCTGCTATTCCAATAATTTGCATCTAAATTTTTCATAAAAAAAGCTCCTCAATTATAATTACCAAAGCCATTATAAAAACAAAATATCCGAATATCTTTTTAAGCTTTTCACTATTTATATATTGATTTAAGTAAACACCAAAAAACAAACCCAAAGATGCTATTGCTGAAAAAATCAATAAAAAACTCCAATCTATATTTGGTAAATTCAAAACATCGCCAGTGAAACCAATTAAAGAGTTAATGGCAATAATTAGTAAAGATGTGCCAACCGCTTTGTGCATTGGCAAACTCATAAAGAAAACTAAAGCTGGTACAATTAAAAAACCTCCGCCAGCACCAACCAAACCAGATAAAACACCAACAACAATTCCGTTAAGTAATACTAAACCATATTTTACTTTTTGAGCTTCTTTAACTTCTTTCTTTTCCCCACAAATCATTTTACAACCAGATATCAACATAATTAATGCGAAAAAAAGCATTAAAAACAAATCTTTGGTGAGTGTAAAATTCCCTATTTGTGTTATGGTATCCGGAATGGCGTGAATTACAAACTTGCGCATTAACCATACTGTGATAAAAGCTGGTAGCGCAAAAATTACGGCCATGCGTATATCAACCAATTTCTTTTTGTAATAATTTGCAGCACCACTTAAAGAAGTTAAACCAACTATAAATAAAGAATACGCAGTAGCTATTACAGGCTCAATTTTAGCAGCATATACCAAAACTGGTACTGTCAAAATTGATCCTCCTCCCCCAGTTAAACCTAAGGAAATGCCAATAAATAAGGCTAAAAAATAAGTTAGGTAGGTATGAAATTCCATTACATATTGCAATTACAGTTTTCCATACAATCTAAAAGCTTTACCAAATCTTTCTCTTTTAAAGAATAAAAAACCTGCACACCTTGCTTATCTGCTTTAAGCAAACCTTTAATTTTCATATTTGTTAAATGGTGTGATATTAATGATTGCTCACACGCTAAAGCCTCGCAAATTTGATTCACACTCATTTGTTGGTTAATATCTAATAAGTTAATTACCGCCAACCTTACCGGGTGAGCTACCGTTTTTAAAATAAAAGCAGCTTTTTCTAATTTATCAGGACTTAAGTTTCTTTCTTTTGTTTCTATCATAACGATACAAATATATGAACATATTATCATATTAAAATATAAACATTAAATAAATTTGTCAAAGAAATGTTTTAATTATTTTTAAGTTTATAAAACCATTTGTAATTTATATCCGTTATTTGTTATATAAATGAAAAAAACTGCTATCATACTTTTTGCCGATTTGCCTGGTTTTGAGGCCAAAAAGAAAAGTTTAAGTAATTTTTCATCTCAAAAAGCAACAGAAAAGCTCTCTCAAACATTAACCCAACACTTTTATAATTTAGCTAAACAAAGTGCTGCGGAAACCTTTTTGATTGACACTTACCATCAAAAAGGAAAAAGTTTTGGAGAAAGAATTACTAATGCTTTCATTGATGTTTATGCCAAAGGTTATGAAAACGTAATTTGTATTGGTAATGATTGTCTAGATTTAAGTTTAGAATTATTACAAAAATCTATTGTGCAAGTTGAAAATAACAACGTTGTATTAGGCCCAACATTTGATGGCGGCGCTTACCTTATTGGTATCCCAATAGCAAATTTCGACCTAATTAAGTTCCAAAATATAAATTGGCAAAACACCACTACTTTTAAAAATTTACAAGATTTATTTTACCCAGATTATGTAAAACTTGAAGTTTTAGTAGATGTGGATTATCAACACGATTTTTCTTTTACAAAAAAAGATAATCCGTTATTAAAAGTACTGTTAACTGTTATTAAAAGCTTTATCAATAGTTCTAATTTTTCAAGAAAACCTTTAAAAGCTGCGTTTTTTCATATAGACAGTGCGTTTTTAAAAGGTCCTCCCCTATTCTCTATTTAAACCTTCACTTGGTTTAACCTTCAAATTATTTTCTTATCAATTAATAACGCCCTATTGCGGCTAATAAAATATTTTATGTCTAAAAATTACTTTAATCCCGAAGATTTAAAAAAATTCGGAAACATTACTGAGTTTCAAAAACCAATGGGCGATAAATTCTTTGAATATTATGGCGAAGTTTTTAAAGAAGGTGCTTTAACAGTTAGAGAGAAATCTTTAATTGCTTTGGCGGTTGCACATGCAGTGCAGTGCCCATATTGCATTGATGCTTACTCCTCAGACTGTTTACAGAAAGGCGCTGATGAAGAGCAAATGATGGAAGCCGTACATGTTGCAGCTGCAATTAAAAGTGGGGCAACCTTGGTTTACGGTGTACAAATGATGAACCATGTTAAAGATAAAACAATGTAATTATGGGTGTTAAACAAGTAACAAAATCTTTAAAAGCTTCTGGTAATGCCTTAGACAGTACTTTTTATCAACTAAAAGTATTATCGCAGAAAGATGTACACGATGAGCTTTACCCAAGCTTTAATAAAAAAATAAAGTCTTCAGGTGTAGATTTTATAAAGGTTTCTGCTTTGGAGATTTTTCAAATTAACATTGGTAAACTCTGCAACCAAACTTGTTCTCATTGCCATGTTGATGCAGGGCCTGATAGGAAAGAAGAAAATATGTCTTTTGAGACTTTGGAACGTTGCCTTTACTTAATTAAAACTTACAATTTCAAAAAAGTTGACATCACAGGTGGTGCGCCTGAAATGAATGCTCATTTTAAATGGTTTGTAGAAGAATGTACCCAATTTGGTGCTGAAGTAATGGTGAGGTGTAACCTTACAATTATTATGGCCAACAAAAAATACCATGATTTGCCAGAGTTTTTTAGAGCAAATAACGTTCATGTAATTTCTTCTTTACCTTCTTTTTCTGCAATGAGAACTGATGCGCAACGTGGTGATGGTGTTTTTGAAGATTCTATTGCAGCATTACAAAAGTTAAATGCTGTGGGTTATGGTGTAGAAGGTAGTGGGCTTATAATTGATTTAGTTTATAATCCTTCTGGCGCTTATTTACCCGGCGATCAAAAATCTATGGAAGCAGAATTTAAAAGACAGTTGAAACGCAAGTTTGATATTGTTTTTAACAGCCTTTTTGCTATTACAAATTTACCTGTGAGTAGGTTTTTAGATTATTTGCTAGAAAGCAACAAATACCTGGATTATATGCATGAGCTTGTAAATGCCTTTAACCCTTCAACTTTAGATGGTTTAATGTGTAAAAACACCATTAGCGTTAGTTGGGAAGGTTTTATGTACGATTGTGATTTTAACCAACAATTAGATTTAAAGTTTATTGGCAAAGCCAAACACATCAATGATTTTGATTTTGAGGAATTATTGAATCGTAAAATCATTATCAATAACCATTGTTACGGTTGCACTGCTGGTGCAGGAAGTAGCTGCGGTGGGGAGATTGCTTAATTTGATTTGAAGATTTGAAGATGTGTTGATTTGAAGATGGCTTATTTTGTGGATTTTCAATTTGGAGATTTTCAATTTGAAGATTTGAAGATGTGTTGATTTGAAGATGGCTTTTCAATGTGAAGATTCTCGATTTGAAGATGGCTCGTATGGTGGCTTTTAATTTAGAATTACCCTTTTAAGGGATTTCAAGTTGAGAATTAGTTATAAAATGATAGTTATAATATTAAAATAATAAATGATGTCTAATAATATTCACGAAGAAGTACAGAATTATTATGGTAAAGAACTGCAACAAAGTTCTGATTTAAAAACAACTGCTTGTTGTACTTTAACAGCACCACCAAAACACATTTTGGAAGCTTTAAGAAATGTACATGATGAAGTTTTAGATAAATATTACGGTTGTGGATTAACTATTCCTGATCAACTACAAGGATTAAGAATTTTAGATTTAGGATCTGGAAGTGGTAGAGACTGTTATATAGCTGCACAATTAGTTGGTGAAAAAGGTTTTGTTGTTGGTGTAGATATGACTGATGAGCAATTAGCTGTTGCCAATAGACATTTAGAATACCACAGAGAGAAATTTGGTTATTTAAAGTCTAATGTATCTTTTGTAAAAGGAAATATTGAAAATTTGGATGAATTAGGTTTTGAACCTGAAAGCTTTGATTTAATAATTTCTAATTGTGTTTTAAACTTAGTTGTTGATAAGCAGAAGGTATTAAATGATGCCTATAAACTTTTGAAAAAAGGTGGCGAAATGTATTTTTCTGATGTTTACGCCGACAGACGCTTTCCTAAAAACTTACAAAATAATCAGGTTTTATGGGGCGAATGTATTAGTGGTGCTTTGTATTGGAACGACTTTTTAAATTATGCTAAAAATGCGGGTTTTACCGACCCTAGAGTTGTAGAAGATAAACCAATTGGTATAGAAAACAAAGAAATTGAAGCTTTAATGGGCGATATTAAGGTTTACTCTGTAACCTACCGTTTATTTAAAATTGATGGTTTAGAAAATGATTGTGAAGATTACGGGCAAGCAGTAGTTTACAAAGGCAGTATAGATAACGCAGCACACTCTTTCAATTTAGATCATCATCATCATTTCCCAAAAGGTAAAATGATGACCGTTTGCGGAAACACTTACAAAATGCTATTTAATACCCGTTATCGCGAAGCTTTTGAATTTTACGGAACATGGGATACACATTATGGCATTTATGAAGGTTGTGGAGGTAAAATGCCATTTACTATAAATGCGGAAGGCACAACGGCAGCTGCTTGTTGCTAATTTGATTTTTAAACCTTGAAATTAAAAATAACTAACCCTTTATTTAAAATAAAATGCTGAAGGAATTTCACAAATAAATGAATAATTTAAATAATACTTGCGTTTTATATTTCACTACTAGGTTAGAAAGTGAGAAGTTTTTTTCTAAAAACAGGAAGAAGCAAAACGCTGTACAGAAATTTTTATTTGAAAAAACTTTAAAAGAAATTCAGCAATCTGGTTTAGCCTACGTAATTAGCGATGGTAAAACTTATGGAGAAACTTTTGGAAATAGGATAAATGGTGCGGTTACCACTATTTATCAATTAGGTTATCAAAACGTAATTATTATTGGTGATGATACACCAAATCTTTCTGCCGTAAACTTATTGGCATCAAAAAATAATTTCGAAAATAATATTTTAACAATTGGACCTTCTGCTGATGGAGGTTCTTATTTGATAAGTTTAGATAAGGAAAGTTATCAAAACGGAGCTTTAGAAAATCTTGATTGGCAAAGCAATGTCTTTAATAATCAATTAATAGAAAACCTTCAAAAGCTTAATAAAACCTATCAATTACTTCCGAAATTTGTTGATTTAAATAGCCAAATTTCTATAAATAATTTCTTAGCGCAAACTTCTAATTCATCTTTCTATAAAATATTAGCAAGCATTTTTTCTGAAATAGAAAGCTGTATTACAGAAGAATTAATCTCAGAAGAACACCCCATTCTTAATTCTGCTGATAGAGGACCTCCTCAATTTGTTATTTCTTAAAAAAACAAATTAATCAGATTCTAATTTATTTATTTAACAAAATGAAATCAATCTTTACGATTGCAATTTCCTTTTTCCTATTAAATTTTGCGTACGCTCAAAATATTAAGGTAACAGGAAATGTTATAGACCAAGTTACTGGCGAAAAAATTATCGGCGTTAGCATAAAAGAAAAAAACACCGCAAATAATGGAACAACCACCAATATTGATGGTGATTTTAGTTTAACATTATCATCAGCGAAAGCGATATTAATCATAAGTTATATTGGTTACAATACCCAAGAAGTAGCTTTAACCGGTAAAACTGAGTTAACAATAAGCTTAAAACCAGGCTTGTTATTAAACGAAACAGTTGTAACCGCTTTAGGCGTAGAAAGAGAATCAAAATCTTTAGGCTACAATGTACAACAGATACAAGCCCTTGAAATTAATGAAGTAAAATCTGTAAATTTTTTAGATAATTTAACTGCAAAAGTGGCTGGTGTTACCATTACACAGGGTGCAAGTGGCGTAGGTTCTACCTCTAAAATTGTAATTAGAGGCGAAAATTCTTTCGTAAACAACAACCCACTTTTTGTTGTAGATGGTATTCCGATAAATAACAGTTCTATAATTCCAAGAACAGTTGAAGCACCTTCAAGTTTTCAGGCTATTGATTTTGGAAACGGAGCTATGGATATTAATCCTGATGATATTGCTTCAGTTTCTATTTTAAAAGGTGCTGCAGCAGCTGCCCTTTACGGAAATAGAGCTGCAAACGGAGTGATTTTAATTAATACAAAAGATGGTAGTGATGCCAAGGGCTTTGGGGTTAGCTTTAACTCTACCACTTCAATTGAAAGTCCGTTTAAATTACCAGAATTTCAGAACAGTTTTGGACAAGGTAATAATGGTGTTTTTGCTTTTAAAGACGGTTTAGGTGGCGGAACAAATGATTTATTAACATATTCTTGGGGACCAAGATTAGACCAAGGAACTAAAATAGCGCAATACGATAGTCCGGTGATGTTACCTGACGGCAGAGTTTTAAGAGGTGGAGATATTGGGGCATATTCTGGGAATACTATTACGCCAACAGATTTTATTTCGCATCCAGATAACCTTAAAAACTTTTTTGAAACAGGCACAACTTTCATTAATAATTTGGCATTTAGTGGTAAATACGACAAAGGGAATTATCGTTTATCTTATACCGATTTAAATAGCCAATCTTTTATCCCAGGTGTTGATTTTTTAAGAAAAAATGTATCGGCAAATCTAAATTTTCAACCTTCAAAAAAAATAAATTTTAAATCGACCATTATTTACCAAAATGCAAAAAGTAATAATCGCCCCTCAAGCGGATACGGATCAGAAAACTTGCAATACGGTTTATTAGCATGGCTGCCAAGGTCTTTAGATATTGAGCCTTTAAAAAACTATTGGCAAACAGGTTTAGAAGGATTAAGAAATTACTCTTACAACTATGCTTATTTTGACAACCCTTATTTCATTTTAAAAGAAAACAGAAACGAGCTAAATAAGGATAGAATTTTTGGAAACATTGCCTTAAAATATGATGTGCTACCTAATTTGTTTGTACAACTTAGAAGCGGAATGGATTACAGTAATGATGGAAGAAGATTGTTGCGAAATTACAGTACCAACCGTTTCAAAAACGGTGCTTATGCAGAACATGATATATTTTTTAGAGAAATAAACACCGATATTTTAGTTAATTACAACAAAAAAATAAATGATTTTGGCTTTGAAGTTTCATTAGGCGGAAACCAAATGAACCAGCAATTTAAAAGTAACCAAACACAAACATCAGCTTTAGCGCAACCCCAATTATTTACATTAGCAAATGCGGCAACACCTTTAGAAATTTTTACTTTTGCAAGTAAAAAACGAATAAACAGCGTTTACGGTAACGCTAAATTTAGCTTTAAAAACTATTTATTTGTTGATGTTACAGGTAGAAACGATTGGTCGAGCGCATTGGCAACGCCTTTAAGTACCAAAAACACTTCTTTCTTTTACCCATCTGTTTCTTCAAGTTTTGTGGTTTCAGAAATTGTTAAATTACCTAAACAAGTATCTTTTTTTAAATTAAGAGCAAGTTATGCTCAAATAGGAAACGATACAGAGCCTTACCAAACAGCAGGTGCATTTGTGCCAGCAACGCCTTATAACAGCAGCCCTACACTATCCGACCAAAACATTATTGCAAACCCTAATTTACAACCAGAAGAAACAAAAGCATCTGAGTTTGGTGCTGATATTCGCTTTTTTGGCGACCGTTTAGGTATTGATGCCACTTACTACAACTCGTTTACAGAAAATCAAATTCTTTCATTGCCAGTTTCGCAATCAACAGGTTATTCCCAAAGAGTAACCAATGGTGGTGCTGTAAGATCAACTGGTGTAGAGTTAATTTTAACAGGAACACACGTATTTAAAAAGAATTTCAGATGGAATACTTCTGTAAATTTCAGCACAAATGTGGCAAGAATAGAATCTTTACCAGACGGCGCAAAGCAACTCACTTTAGCTATTGCCCGGGTTTATGATAGCCCAAACCAAACCGTTTATTACATTGCTACAGAAGGTGGCCGTATTGGCGATTTATGGGGAACTGGTTACCAAAAAAACAGCGATGGCAAATTTATTGTTGATGCAAACGGCAATTTAATTGCAGATAATAACTTAAAAAAATTAGGTAATTATAATCCCGATTTTATGTTGGGCTTTAGCAACTCTTTCCGTTATAAACAATTTGATTTTGGGTTTTTATTTGATTGGCGACAAGGTGGAATTTTAGTTTCTAGAACATTGGCTTTAGCCGGAGTTGCTGGGCAATTGAAAGAAACCGAAAACCGCCCAGCAGCAGGTTTAGCTTTTGATGCGGTTGTAAATACTGGCACAGCAGCAAACCCGGTTTTTGTACAAAACACCAAATTAATCACTGCAGAGAGCTATTACCGTCAGTTTTATGACCGTAACCACGAAGAAAACAACACATATAACAATTCATATCTAAAGCTTCGTCAGTTTAATTTAGGATACACTTTTGATAAAGCAAGACTTGCAAAAACTTTCTTAAAAGATGTGCAAAGTATCAAGCTATCTTTTGTAGGCAGAAATGTGTTTGCACTATCAGAAATTCCACATTTTGATCCCGAACAATTAGCGCTGCAAGGCAATAAATTTTTAAACGGAACAGAAGACATGAGTTACCCAAGTGCCAAAAGTTTTGGTTTTAGTTTAGGTGTTAATTTTTAAGAGACAAAAGATGAAACGATATATAATTATACTACTTGCCACATTAGGGATGGCATCTTGTACTAAAGATTTAAGTGAGATAAATACCAATCCAAACTCTCCAATTGATGCCCAACCATCGCTTTTATTCAGAAAAGTTTTGTTTGATTACGGAGAGCAAATGTCTTTTGAAAGTTTTGATGCTGGTAATTTATTAGGCCAATATTTTACAATGATTGACTTTAATAATTTTGACAGGCATGCTTTGGCAGAACCATTATATGCTGGTAACCCTTGGCCATTTATTTATAAAAACCTTAGAGACAACGAAATCATTTTGCAAAAGGCTAATGCAAATCCAACTTTTGCGGTTTATAAGGGGCCAGCTTTGGTAATGAAAGCTTACATGACGGCAGCTTTAACAGATTTGTACGGAGATGTCCCTTATAGCGAAGCTTTACAAGGCAAATCAGAATTATTTACGCCTAAATATGATAAACAAGAAGATATTTATCAAGGCGAAAATGGTATCCTAAAAAATTTAGAAAATGCGGTTGTAACCATGACAGCTTACAGCGGAACTACCGTTTTAGAGGGGGATATTGTTTACAATGGAAATTTACAAAACTGGATTAGGTTTGCTAATTCTTTGCGCATTAAATACCTAATGCGAATTTCCGGAAAAGTAAATGTGGCTGCTCAGTTACAAGCTATTTATGCCGCTGGCAACTATATTGGTGCAAATGCTAATAATGCTGTTTTTCAATTCTCGGCAACAGCCCCAAACAATTTCAGAATTACAACTGCCCGTATTGGCGATTTTAGTTTGTACATTTTATCTAAAACGGCCGAAGAAATTTTAAAAAACAATAACGACCCTCGATTAAATCTTTTTTACCGTCCAACGGCTTCAAATGCAGCAAATTATACTGGTTTAGTTAATGGCCCTGGTACTGCTGTTGATGTTAAAAATTTCAGTTTAACAGGAATAATTTTCAGGGAAAACGGTGCAAACTTAAAATTCAATTACATGACGGCTTGGGAAACCAATTTCTTTTTAGCCGAAGCTGCCCAAAAAGGTTTAGTATCGGCAACAGCTAAAACACTTTACGATTTAGCCGTAACACAAGGTTTTGAATATTGGAATACAACCATGCCAGCAACTTATTTAACCGTTGGCAGCCCTGCATTTTTTAATCCTTTGTCACCAGATGCTTTAAAGCAAATCATTACCCAAAAATGGATTCCAAATAATTTAAATGGTTACGAAGCTTGGATAGAGTTTAGAAGAACTGGTTTCCCTATTTTAAAACAAGTGCAAGCCAGCAGAAATAATGGTTTATACCCAGTAAGGATGCCTTACCCGCAAGAAGAAGCAACTTTAAACGCTACAAATTACAGCACAGCTGCAATTGCAACAAACAATAACAGCATCAATACCAAAGTTTGGTGGAATAATTAAAATGGATAATAACACAGTCGCACTTTTACAATGGGGTTTTATTTTGCTCTCGAGCATACTAATTTTTACATTAGCACCAATTGCTAAAACCACGCATGATTTTTTTTACGGCAGTAAAGATAATAAACAACCTAACGCTATTTTATTAACCAGTAGTTTGGTGATAAGTTGGATTTTCGCAAAATCTATTACCAACGTAGCAAATTTGGGTTTAAGCTTTGGCTTTGTAGGTGTGGTTTCTTATGCTGTTTATTATCTGTCTTTTTTGGTGGCAGGTTTAGTAATTTATAAAATGAGGTTAAATGGTGGATTTAAAAGTATCCACCATTTTATTGGTTCTAAATATGGAAAAGGTGCGCTGTATATTTTTTCTATACTCATTGCTTTTAGGCTTTTTAATGAAGTATGGTCAAACACTATGGTTATTGGGTCTTACTTTGGCGATGCTGGCTCTACACCATATTTTGCATCCATTATTGTATTTACTTTGCTCACTTTAGCTTATGCTTTAAAAGGCGGCATGAGCACTTCTATATTAACAGATGTAATACAAATGGTGCTATTTGGCGTTTTGCTAACTGCAATTTTAGCTTATATTTTACCTGAAATGAAAGGCAATTACAAACCCATTTACCTATCCGGTGAGTGGAGTATGGCAACTGGAGGTAATTTAATTTTAGTGGCGCTTTTGCAATGTTTTAGTTATCCTTTTCACGACCCTGTTTTAACTGATAGAGGTTTTATTACCTCGCCAAAAACAACGCTCAAATCTTTTATTTGGGCAAGTGTAATTGGTGTAATGTGTATTGGTTTATTTGGGATAGTTGGTATTTTTGCTCAAACAAAAGGGATGACAGGCCAAGCAACTGTAGAAGTTGCTAAATTTTTTGGACCAGTAATGTTATTAATCATGAACTTTATTATGGTTACATCAGCCGCTTCTACTTTAGATTCTGCTTTTTCTTCTTTCTCTAAACTGTATAACATAGATATTTTCCCTAATAAAGAATTAAAAATTAGCAAAGGCAGAATGGCAATGGTAGTGTTAACCATTTTAGGAACCATTCCTATCTTCTTTAAACCCGAAATTTTATCTGCAACTACCATTAGCGGAACAATGGTAATTGGTTTAGCTCCTGTTTTCTTGTTTTGGAACAAATCAATGCCAAAATTTTCTTTTTACGCACCTGTTTTATTTGGATTGCTAATGGGTATAGTACTGGTTTTTGAGTTAGTGCCTAATTTTTGGATATTTACAGATGGAAAATACAATGATTTATTAGGTATAAATTTATGGGGAAGTTTGGTGTGTTTTGCATTATTCTTTATCCCTTTGTTAAATAAACGATGGAGAAAAGCATAAAAAACATAGGTCTTTTAAAAGGTAAAGTTTTAGTTTTTGGAGGTGTATATTCTAACCTGCAAGCGTTAGAAGCAATAAAAAATTTAGCTTTCGCCGATGGGATTTTTCCGGAAAACATCATTTGCACTGGCGATATTGTAGCCTATTGTGCTCAACCTAAAGAATGTATAGAACTGATTAAAAATTGGGGAATACATTGTATTGCAGGCAATGTAGAACTAAATTTAGTAAACGATATTGACGATTGTGGTTGCAATTTTGAAGACGGTAGTAGGTGCGATATTTTCTCACGTCAATGGTATCCTTATTTAAAAAGTCAAGTTAGTGATGATGACGTAAATTGGTTATCAACCATTCCAGAATTTATTTCTTTTACTTATGCCGATAAAAATGTCGCTGTAATTCACGGTTCTTATTTTAACACTTCCGAGTTTATTTTTAAATCAACAGATTGGGAAACTAAAGAACAAAATTTTAAAGCATTAAATGCTGATGTGATTTTGGCTGGACATTGTGGTTTACCGTTCGCTGATAGTTTGAAAGACAAAGTTTGGCTAAACCCAGGAGTAATTGGAATGCCTGCAAATGATGGAACTCCAAGAGTTTGGTATGCTATTTTAGACGATTCCGATGGTTTCAATTTTGAAATTTGTGCGCTGGATTATGATTATAAAACAACTGCCAATCTGATGGTGGGCAAAACCCTTCCTCAAACTTACAAAGAGACTTTAGAAACTGGTATTTGGGATAATTGGGAGATTTTGCCGGAACAAGAAAAAGGATTGCAAGGGAAATCGATTAAAGTTTAGAAATGGTCATATCTGTCCGAACAATTTCCGATTTCGTAAAACGGAATTATTAACTAATTGATTTACAGTTAT
>NZ_JBHULV010000048.1:0-50161 GCF_042684645.1 Pedobacter alpinus | reverse complement strand
GGTTTCGCAACTCAAAATTAGAATTATACAGGCCTTTTTTGTATATTATTTGTTCGGACAGTTATGACTTGACGTGGAGTTAAGGTGGACTTATAGAAAATATACTGTTGATTTTTTAGGAGAGATTAGCTAGCTTTAAGCTTTACCAAATTTAAGAAAAATATGGCAGAACAAGAAGGGGTTTTACCCTATTCCGGAAAATTAGGAGATACCGTTGGCTACCGTAGAGGAAAGAAACATTTTAAAAGAGCCAAGCCGGCATCTTACCAACCAGGCGAAGAGAGCCAGAAAAGTAGTGCCGAATTTAGGACAGGCAGTAAAGCTTGTGCCATATTAAAGCAAGCCATCAAACCTCTAATACTTAAACATTTCAGATTAGAACTTCATAACCGGCTGTCGGCTAAGCTTCGTGAAATCATCAGGACTGGACCAATAGACAAAAAAGGTAAACGTGGGGTTCTTGATGGCGATTTGAAACTGCTCAAGGTTTTGAGCTCAATGCCAAAACAAGCTTTTATAAGCTCTTCACAGCGACTTTTAATATCCAAATTACCCCAACAGAAATACTCATCAGTCTTCCCGCTTTTGACTGGGCAAATAAGTTCAAAGCACCAGATCATGCAAAAAGGGCAAAACTTAATCTCTGCTTTGTTTTTGCGGATTTTAATGCTGCTACCGTCCAAAGCCTGAGTGCCAACCCAATTGTTATTGAAAGAAACCAAATTTTTACAGGTGGTTCTTTACAGATCAATATCCCCAAAAAGGAGGAAATCGCTGTATTTCTAGTGATGAATGTCTTTTTTGAAAGCGACAATAACACGCAGACTTATATCATAGAAAACCAAAACTATCAAGCCGGTATCATCTTGGATGTGGCACACATTAAAAATGGCGAATTGGTAGATTTTATTCCTGAAAAACCTTCTAAAAAACCAGAACAACCAACGATTCAGCCTGATGTTTTTTGGAAATTAAAAGAAAACAAATAATCATCAGTAAATTGATGAATTATAAAACCCACTAGCATAAATTTCCTTTTAGCTATCTTTGTGCTTATGTTAAGTCAAAAACAGCTTTTTTTATTAAATACAGCACAAACATCAAACTTTCCAAGGCTTTTAGAAATAGAAAAAGCTGAAGGTTGTTACTTACATAGTCCTGATGGAAAAAAATATTTAGATTTAGTATCGGGTTTTGCAGTTAGTAACATTGGGCATAGGCATCCAAACGTAATAAATGCCATACATCAACAATTAGAAAAATATTTACATGTTACCGTTTACGGCGAGTTTGTGCAAGCACCTCAAGTAAATTTTGCGAAAAAACTAGCTGAGGTTTTGCCCTCAAATTTATCATCAGTTTACTTTACAAATTCTGGCACTGAAGCCACAGAAGGCGCTTTAAAACTTGCTAAAAGACACACCAACCGTTCAGAAATATTATCTTTTAATGGCGCTTACCATGGCAGTACGCATGGTGCTTTAAGTGTAATGGGTAACGAATATTACAAACAAGCATATCGGCCATTATTACCTGATGTTAATTTCATCAACCTCAATAATTTTGATGATTTAAACTTGATCACCACAAAAACTGCCGCAGTAATTTTAGAAGCCATACAAGGTGAAGCAGGAGTTAGAGTTCCTAATTTAGATTATATAAAAGCACTAAGATTAAAATGTTTAGAAACTGGAACATTATTAATTTTTGATGAAATACAAACCGGTTTTGGCCGAACCGGAAAACTTTTTGCTTTTGAGCATTTTGATATTGTGCCTGATATTTTACTTTTAGCAAAAGGAATGGGAGGTGGAATGCCAATTGGGGCGTTTATATCATCAAAAGATATAATGGATAGCCTAAAAGGCAATCCAATTTTAGGGCATATTACTACTTTCGGAGGGCATCCTGTCAGTTGTGCAGCTGGTTTGGCCACTCTTAATACAATTTTAGATGAAGATTTAATAAAAGGTGTACCTAAAAAAGAGGTTTTATTCAAAAATTTATTAAATCATCCAAAAATTAAAGAGATTAGAGGTTTAGGCTTGATGCTTGCTATACAACTGTCTAATTTTAATGAAGTAGAATTAGTAAGTAAAAAATGTGTAGAACAAGGTGTAATTATAGACTGGTTTTTACATTGCGATTCGGCTCTTAGGATAGCGCCACCTTTAACCATTACCACCGAAGAAATTGAATTTGCTTGTAATGTTATTTTAAATGTAATCTCAGAACTTTAACCTCACTAAATTACTTACTAATTATACATAAACTTTACAAAAAAAAGATATGGAGTATTTAGAACAAGCAAAATTATTTTTAGTTACAAAAGGAGCAGATGTTGGTTTGGCTTTAATTAAAGCAACTTTAATAGCTTTAATAGGTTGGCAAATTGTTAAATTTTTATCAAAAACGTTTGGTAAAATAATGGAGAAAAGAGATTTTGATCCATCTTTAAGGGTTTTCCTAAAAAGCTTGGTTCATAATTTATTATTAATACTCTTAATATTAAGCACATTATCAACTTTAGGCATTGAGATAACTTCTTTTATTGCAATTTTAGGTGCAGCTGGTTTGGCAATTGGCTTAGCTTTACAAGGTAGTTTAGCAAATTTTGCAGGTGGCATTTTAATTCTACTTATTAAACCTTTTAAAGTTGGCGATGTTATTGAGGCACAAGGCGTAACGGCATCGGTCTCAGAAATACAAATTTTCCATACCGTTTTAAAAAGCTTCGATAACAAAACAATAATTGTCCCTAATGGCATTTTGTACAACGATATCATCATTAATTACAGTTCGGAGCCGGCAAGAAAAGTACAATGGATATTTGGCATAGGTTATAATGACGATATAGACCAAGCAAAAGAAATTATTAAAGAAGTTATTTTTTCTGATGAAAGAATAATTGATAGAGACCAACCCTACATTTATGTTGATAGTTTAGGAGATAGTTCTGTAAATATTAGGGTTAGGGCGCTGGTAGGTAATGATGACTATTGGGACGTTTACCTAACAAAATTAGAATTTGTAAAAAAAGCTTTTGATAAAGCAGGTGTGTCTATTCCTTTCCCACAAAGAGATGTACATGTTTACAAACATGTACAATAAAAAAATTAAAAACCCTGATAATAAATTGTCGGGGTTTAGTTTTTTACATCATTTTATTCCTTTTTAACAACCAAGCTTTTAAAATCGGATAAAAACCTTCCTCTAAATCAGCATTAATTAAATCAATTTTATATTGAGCGCATTTTAAAGCCAAGGTGCTTTTAAATTGAGTTACCTTGTTTAAATAGGTTTCTTTAAACTGGATTGGATTTATTTTAATAGCATCATTACTTTCTAAATCTATAAAATGATATGGCCTGTTCTCAAAATTAAAATCAAGTTCATGCTTACGTTCATTAATATTGAAAATTATCACCTCGTTTTTAGCGAATTTTAAATGTTGTAATGCAGCAAAAACATCATCCAAATAATTTTCAGAACTAACAGTATCAAACATATCTGTAAATAATACTACTAAAGAACGTTTATGAATTTGCTCGGCAATAAGATGCAAGCTTTCTATTAAATTTGTTTTAGTGTTTTTCTGTTGATTTTTTAAAAATTGCGTTAACTCATTTAATATAAATTTTTGATGACTGGTGGTTGATTTTGCAGGAGTATGCAATTCAATTTTTTCACCAAAAACGCTTAAACCAAAAGCATCTCTTTGTTTCTTTAATAAATTTATAAGCGCAGCCGCCGCTAAAGCACTAAACTCAAATTTATTTATGCCCGTTAATGGATAAAACATAGAAGAAGAGTTATCAATTAAAATATGACACCTCAAATTTGTTTCTTCCTCAAATCGCTTTACAAAAAGTTTTTCTGTGCGAGCAAATAACTTCCAATCAATATTTTTAATAGAGTTACCCGTATTATACAAACGATGTTCTGCAAACTCAACAGAAAAGCCATGAAACGGACTTTTATGAAGTCCAGTAATAAAACCTTCTACCACTTGTTGTGCTAAAAGTTCTAAATTACCAAAATCAATCTTCTCGTCTAAACCAAGGGATGCGCTAGCCATTTTTAAAATTAACTAAAATAAAGAATCAACAACAAAAAAGGGATGAAAATTTCATCCCTTTTTATAAATCATTATTATTTTAATTATTGCTTGGTAAATACTCCGCTATTATTTATCCAAGATAAACCATAAAATTTATCGTCAGAAGTGATGTCTAAATCACCATCGTTATCAACATCATGCACTCTTATCATATTAATCCATCTGTTGGCATTCTCATCAACATAGTTTGCTAAAACAGTTTTAGTAACATCCTCAAAAGTTTTTCCATTGTTTTTCAATAATTGTAAATAGTAACCTTTGTAATAACCTTGTTCTAATTTTCCGTCACCTGTTCTTGTAATCAAAACATCTGTTTTGCCGTCCTTATTGTAATCTATAAAATCAATATCAACCACAACTCCAAAACCACTCACAGCAGGAACTGTAAACATTAATGAAGTCATAAAATTACCACTAGCATTACCAAAAAGAACAATTGTACTTGCTCCGTTATGCTCATGACCCCCAGTTACCAAATCCAAATATCCATCATTATTTATATCATATAACTCAGAAGTGAAATACGCTTTTCCGTATAATGTACTTGGATAAATTGACAGTTCTGGTTTAAAATTACCCGCACCATCGTTTATCATAAATTTACTTATTGCTTTATTGTCGGTAACAAACAAATCAATATCTCCATCATTATCAATATCGCCAGCAGTTACAGACGCAAAGTAACCTAAACCAATACCTAAATCTTTTGTTGTGAACTTTCCGTTAACATTCATTAATACTTTTATTGTCTCGCCAGAAAACGGTGTTCTATCAAAACCAGAACCTGTAATTACTACATCTAACCAACCATTTTTATCTAAATCCGCCACTATCACTTTTCTAGCATTTAGCATTTTTGGCGTTCCGTTACTAAAAACTGTTTGGTCTTTTACAAACTGAAAAACATTATTTTTATAGTATTCTACATCAACAGCGTTGCTCCCAAAAGCATTACTGGCTACAGCTATCATATCTAAATCTCCATCCTTATCAAAATCTGCGTAAGCTCTTGCGTTATAGGCATCTTCAAAATAGTTTACATTAAAAGCTGTTTTGGTTATTGCTGTAGAAAAATCTATGTAAAGTTTATTATTTATATAAGTATTGTAAGATGTTTTACTGTTTGCTTGTAAATCTTGAGTTACACCTACCAACAAAACAGTAGGAAAATATTTGTTATTAGATTTATTTTGAGCCAATACGTTTATTACAGATGTTCCACTAACATCTATAGGTGTTTTTTCGTTTTCTACACCAACATTATTTATTAGTAAAGTAGCATTTTCAGAAACTTTAAATGTGGGTACTAAAGATTTTAAACTCACTCCTTTTGGTATTGCAATAGTTATTGCTTGTCCGTCAATAGTTGCTTTATAATCTTTATCCAATTCGGGATTGTTAACTTTAAGAAAACTTAATTCTATTAAATCTTTTTCTGACGAGAACGGCGAAACACCAGACATTTGCTCTTTATTACAAGCAGTAATAAAAAATGCTATTGTTAAAGTAAATAAGTAAAAGTTCTTTTTCATATCTTTTTGTTTTGGAATGCTAATTCTAAATCCCCACATTATGCACACATGTGTAATTTTATACGCAAGTTATTTTTTTGAGTTACATATTATGTTAAGCTGAACCTTAATTATTTAATTAAATAAAAAAAACAAGAACGCTTATATTCATGTACGCAAAATTTACTCCACAAATCACATAGCCACAGAATAGCCAAATAGGCGCTTAGATGAGATCAAATAAATTATTTCATCTCAAAAATACCCTTATTAGGCAAAAAATTACCCAAATAATTTTTAATTTCTATTAAAAAGAAAAATTAGTTATAAAGTTAAACTCTAAATAAAAGCACCTATCTATAATTCTCCAAATATTTAATATGATAGAGAAATGTTTGATTGTAATAATTTATCCACACAGTTTCGGATTACCATGCATAAAATGTATTTTTACGGGTATTGATTATAAATAAATAATGAGCGAAGAAAAGGAAGACAAATCAAATTATTCGGCCGATAATATTCAGGTTTTAGAAGGTTTAGAAGCGGTTCGTAAACGTCCGGCGATGTACATTGGTGATACAGGCTTTAAAGGTTTGCATCATTTGGTTTATGAAGTGGTAGATAACTCTATTGATGAGGCTTTAGCAGGTTACTGTACAGATATTTTTGTAACTATACTTAAGGATAATTCTATAAAAGTAAGTGATAATGGCCGGGGTATTCCTACCGCCATGCACACCAAAGAAAAAAGATCTGCATTAGAAGTTGTAATGACAGTATTACATGCTGGTGGTAAATTTGATAAAGATACCTATAAAGTTTCTGGAGGTTTACACGGTGTTGGGGTAAGTTGTGTTAATGCTTTATCTATCCATTTAAAAGCAGAGGTTCACCGAGAAGGAAAAATTTTCATGCAAGAATATTCTTGCGGGAAGCCTTTATATCCAGTAAAAGAAACTGGTGTATCATCAAGTAACGGTACTATTGTAACTTTCACTCCAGATGATACTATTTTTACTCAAACAACAGAGTATAAATTTGACACTTTAGCTGGAAGATTAAGAGAACTAGCTTATCTAAATAAAGGAATTCGTTTAACTTTAACAGACGAACGTGAAACCAACGACGATGGCACTTTTATATCAGAACACTTTTATAGTGAAGGTGGCTTAAGAGAATTTGTTAGGTATTTAGACGATACAAGAACACCATTAATTCCTGAACCTATTTATATAGAGGGCGAAAAAAATGGTATCCCAGTTGAATTGGCTTTTACCTACAACAACTCCTACAGTGAAAATGTGCATTCTTATGTAAATAATATTAACACCATTGAGGGAGGAACGCATATTGCTGGATTTAGACGTGGCTTAACTCGTACACTAAAATCTTACGCAGATAAATCTGGTTTATTAAAAAACTTAAAAATTGAAATTACTGGTGACGATTTTAGAGAAGGTTTAACCGCTGTAATTTCTGTAAAAGTTCAAGAACCACAGTTTGAAGGACAAACCAAAACTAAATTAGGTAATAATGAAGTAACTGGAGCTGTTGATATTGCTGTTGGTGAAGCTTTAGGTAATTTTTTAGAAGAAAACCCAAAAGAAGCCAGGTTAATAGTTAACAAAGTTATTATTGCTGCAACCGCCAGAGCTGCTGCCCGCAAGGCAAGAGAAATGGTACAGCGTAAAAACGTAATGGGTGGTTCTGGTTTACCTGGAAAACTTGCCGATTGTGCCAATAAAGATCCAATGGTTTGTGAGTTGTATTTAGTCGAGGGAGATTCGGCAGGTGGAACTGCAAAACAAGGTCGTAACCGTGATTTTCAAGCTATTTTGCCTTTGAAAGGTAAGATTTTGAACGTGGAGAAAGCCATGGAGCACAAGATTTACGAAAATGACGAGATAAAAAACATTTTTACGGCATTAGGCGTAAGTATTGGTACCCAAGAAGATGATAAAAAACTAAATATCGAGAAATTAAGATATCATAAAATCATCATCATGACGGATGCGGATATTGACGGTTCTCACATTACCACGCTTATATTAACTTTCTTTTTCCGTTATATGAAAGATTTAATTGAATTTGGTAATATCTACATTGCAGCTCCACCATTATACCAAGTTAAAAAAGGTAAAGATTTTGAATATTGCTGGAATGATGCACAACGTGATGTTGCAGTACAACGTTTAAAAGGTGCGGGTAAAGAAGAAAGCGTACACATACAACGCTATAAAGGTTTAGGAGAGATGAATGCAGAACAATTATGGGAAACCACTTTAAATCCTGCAACAAGAACTTTAAAACTGGTTACAATAGATAATGCTGTAGCAGCCGATCACATTTTTTCTATGCTAATGGGCGATGAAGTTGCCCCACGTAGAGAATTTATTGAGAAAAATGCTAAATATGCTAAAATTGATGCTTAATTAGCATTCAGCATTGCTAAAAAATAAAGGCTAAGATTTTAATAATCTTAGCCTTTATTTTTAAATAAAAATTTAAACTGATTAATTATTTCAGACAAAAAAAAAATTGGCTCAGTGTCTTTAGCAAATACCGGTTTCAAAATTTGTGCTTAATGGCATTAATTGGAAAACCCGTATTATACCGCACTGCATTAAATAATTAACGAAGAACCTAAGTTTAAACCACCATCAGCCATTTTTGTATTTGCTGTTATGTGTTGATGTGTTTTTTCAATTTTTTTTTAGGGTGTTTTAGGTTTATTCCAGTCGGCTAAATATTTATTAGTTTTCATAGTTGCCTGAATTATGTAATTGCAAAGTTTTTTTAGTTTTTCGGAATAAATTTAAAAGTCCATAGGCGATTAACCATATAATAATAAAAGCAATTGTCTCAAATATTAAAATATACAGAATTGGATTGGGTTCGGTAAACAAAATCATGATTGGAATAAATGCTACTGGAGCAAAAAAGTAAAACAAAACTTTACTCTCGCTCGGTAAGGCGATATTCACATTTGTCCAATATAAACAACTGTAAATCGCACCTAGTCCAACATAAATGCATGTAATTATTAATGCTAGCTTTTTGTTCGAGAAGTTCTTCATATAGCTCATTAAATAATTCAATTTTTCTTATCTTATTGGTTGAGAAATTTCGCTCGGGTAACATTCAAACATAATTAATTAATAAACGTAATAAAAGCATTCGGCTTTTATTGGCAAATTAGACCACATAAATATTTTCCGCAAACTTTTCACTTACAAAAGAAACTTCTCCATTTACCTCAATCTCCATTAAAGCATCATATTCTTGCCTTCCAACTACTTTCACAATACTGCTTAAACCTAAACCTACTTTTACCACATATTGTAAAAATGAAACGGAATTATCTTTAACAGCTGCAAGTTTACAAGTCTCGCCAACAGCTACTTCTGCTAAGGTTTTCCTGTATTTTACTTTTATTTCTCCTAACTCATTTGGTATTGGGTCTCCGTGAGGGTCAAACTGAGGAAAATCTAAAAAAGCGTCTAATTTATTAACCAACTTAGCACTTTTGATATGCTCCAATTGTTCTGCAATTTCATGCACTTCATCCCAATTAAAATCTAATTTTTCAAACAAAAAAGTTTCCCACAAGCGGTGTTTACGTAGAATCTCTAAGGCATATTTTCTGCCTTCTTCATTCAAACCTATTTTACCGTACTTCTCATACTTAATTAGTTGTTTTTCTTTCAACTTTTTAAGCATATCGGTTACAGTAGCTGGTTTAACATCCAATTGTTGCGCTAACTCATTGGTCCCCACTTCTTCCACCTCATTATCAATCGTGATTTTAAGCAATGCTTTCAGGTAATTTTCTTCTGTAAATGATAACATGTTATTCAAAGATATAAAAAGAAACAAAATAAATTTGTTAGATTAATCTAACTTTTATAGTTTTGTATTTGTAATCTATTAAATTAGGCTTTTAAAATGAACTCCGTTAGAACAACTATTATCTTTGCTTTACTCCTAAATTTCAATTTAGTTTTCGGGCAAAGCAGTGTCATCAGCGGAACAATTTCATCTAATGATAAACCTATAAATTACGCCACAATTTTATTAAATGGAAAACCAACTAATACAAACATTGATAGTTTGGGAAACTTCACATTAAACAACTTAAATGCTGGAAGTTATAGATTAGAGTTTTATTGTACAGGTTTTGATAAAACACAGCGCAACATCACATTAGCAGAAAACGACACTACATTATTAACAGTAGTTCTAAAGCAAATAAAAAACAGTTTGAATGAAGTTGTTATCTCTGGGACAATGAAAGAGGTTTCGAAATCTGATAGTCCCGTTCCTGTTGAAGTTTACACTTCCCAATTTTTTAGAGCAAACCCCACTCCTTCCCTTTTTGAATCTTTGCAAAATGTAAATGGTGTACGCCCTCAACTTAATTGTAATGTTTGCAATACTGGCGATATCCATATAAATGGTTTAGAAGGGCCATATACTATGATTTTAATAGACGGAATGCCAATAGTGAGTGGTTTATCAACGGTTTATGGGTTAACAGGTATTCCACAGTCATTAATAGAAAGGGTAGAAATAGTGAAGGGGCCAGCATCAACATTATATGGTTCTGAAGCGGTTGGTGGCTTGGTAAATATCATCACCAAAAAACCTAGCCAGGCACCTTTATTCTCGGCTGATATTTTCAGTTCTAACTGGGGAGATGTAAATACAGATTTAGGTTTAAAATTTAATGCTGGAAAAAATGTCCAATCTTTATTAGGAGTTAATTACTTCAATTATCAAAACAAAATAGATAATAATAACGATGGTTTTACAGATGTTACTTTGCAGAATAGAATTTCTGTATTTAACAAATGGGTAATTAAGCGGAAGGAAAACAGGTTGTTTTCAATAGCTGGTCGTTTTGTAAACGAAGACAGGTGGGGTGGCGATATGAGGTGGAATAAAAGTTTTAGAGGAGGCAGAGAAATTTACGGAGAAAGCATCTACACTAAAAGATGGGAAACCTTTGGCATATATCAATTACCTACCAAAGAGGATTTACAATTCCAGTTTAGTGCCAATGGGCATTACCAAAATTCTTTTTATGGCGATGTATCCTATAATGCAGAACAGCTCATAAGCTTTGGTCAACTAACTTGGAATAAAGCGATTGGCAATTCACATGATATACTTTTAGGTGCAAGTTATAGGCGAACCTACTACGACGATAACACCCCAGCGACAAATAATACTGTAAATAATATTGAAGTAAATACTCCCTCCATCATTAATTTACCGGGTTTATTTATACAAGACGAAATTAAGTTAACAGACCGCAAAAAGCTACTATTAGGGTTAAGGTATGATTATAACAGCATCCACGGTAATGTTTTTACTCCAAGGGCAAACTACAAATGGACTTCTCCCAATTTAAAAAATATCCTTCGCTTTAGTGTTGGCAATGGTTACCGAGTGGCAAATGTTTTTACTGAAGACCATGCTGCCTTAACAGGAGCAAGAACTGTAGAATTTACAGAATCTTTGAAACCAGAAACATCTTGGAATGGGAATATTAATTACGTGAAAAAGATATATACCAAAAGTAACGCAAGTATAAATTTAGATGCAAGTGCTTTTTATACTTATTTCAATAATAGAATTATACCCGATTATTTAACAGATCCTAATAAAATTATTTACAGTAATTTGGTAGGTTTTGCTACTTCAAAAGGTGTGAGTTTAAATGTAGATTTGGCTTTTCAAAATGGCCTAACCATTTTAGCAGGCACCACAATTATGGATGTCAATTTTACAGATGAAGGAATAAACAACCGACAATTATTAACGGAAAGGTTTACTGCTGTTTGGGGCGTAGGTTACAAAATTAACCCACTAAATTTAAAAATAGACTATACAGGCAATGTTTACGGGCCTATGCTTTTACCGTTATTAGGCAAATTAGACAATAGAGCCGCAAAATCTCCATTATGGAGTTTACAAAATATACAGCTCACCAAAACCTTAAACAATAAATTTGAACTTTACGGAGGTGTAAAAAATTTACTAAACTTTACTCCGCCTGCTAATAGCATTGCTCGTTCTTTTGATCCTTTTGATAAAGAAGTTAGTTTTGACCCAAACGGACAGGTGGTGACTACACCAAACAACCCAAATGCTTTATCTTTTGATCCAAGTTATGTTTTTGCCCCTAACCAAGGGATTAGAGGCTTCTTAGGTTTTAGATATACTTTAAATTAATTAAGCAAAATGAAACAGTTAGCACTTTTTCTTTTTTTCAGCATCTTGATTTTATCTGCAAAAGCACAGCTAAAAGTTTATGATATTAATCAGTTAGACAGTCTTCAAAATATTGAGCAAAAACAAGTAATGATATTTATTTATACAGATTGGTGTAGGTATTGCGAAAGCATGAAGCACACTTCTTTTAAAAATCAGAAACTAATTGATTTTCTTAATGACAATTACTACACTGTAATTCTTAATGGAGAAGCTAACCAAACAATAAATTACGGGGGCAAAACTTTTAAATTTTTACTTACTGGAAAAAACATTGGAGAGCATGAATTTGTAAAGGCTTTGACGTTAGGGAAACCAATTTCCTATCCTAATATTTATATATTCAATACCTCAAATGAAGTTTTATTTAATTATTCGGGCTATATAAGTGGAAATGAATTATTAAAAAAATTAGAATTTATTACTTTATGAAAAAAGTAAAATGTGTAAATCGTTTATTTAGAAACATCAATTTTTAAAAAAATATTAAGTCTTACATTCCTAATTAGTTGTTTTTTTTACACTACTAAATGATAAAAATAATTTAATTAATACATAAAACATATAAATAAAAATAAATATATTATTAAGTACATCTTTATTAAATAATGTTTTTTATTATCAATAAAAATTAAATATAAATTAATTAGTAAATGATAAACGTAATTATTTATTTGAAAAAACAACATAACGCAAAAGACTTGGTAAAACATCTTCTAATGCAAAAATTAGTTGCATCGGCTTCTATTGATGAAAACAATGTTTCCTATAAATATGTAGATGGTAAATTGGTTGAAGAGATTTTCAATGTGATAACTGCGCAATCTAAAGCGCTTTTATTTAATGTTGTTGTGGAAACCATTGAAAAAATGCTTGGTGAAGGAGTTGCAATAAATTCTACCCCTATAGTTGGGACAAGCATTATTTTTAATGATAGTGTAACTACAAAAACAATTCCGATATAAAATTATAAAATACCTATTCTATGTAACTCAAACGTATGGTCAATAATTTGAAATATAATTCTTTAAACATAAAAATCTATTGAAAGAGAATCATTGATTAAAGTATTTTAAAAATTATAAAACCATGAGCTCATGATTTTATAACAAAACTTACCATAAAAAAAGCCTTTTGCAAATTGCAAAAGGCTTATACTTTTAAAGTTGAAGTATTTTTATCCTTCTTGGTGCAACCAAGCTTTCTTTGCTAATAACTCTTCCTCTGTTTCTCTAACGTCTTCATCATCAATACAGCAATCAACTGGGCATACTGCTGCACATTGAGGTTCATCATGAAAACCTTTGCATTCTGTACACTTATCAGAAACTATATAGTAAACCTCATCAGAAATAGCTGCTTGTGCTGCATCAGCATCTAAAGTTTCGCCACCGCCAAAATCAATTATTCCTTTTAAGTTAGTTCCTTCAGAAAATTTCCAGGCTTGTCCTGCGTCATATATTGCGTTATTTGGACATTCTGGCTCACATGCTCCGCAGTTAATGCACTCGTCTGTAATTATAATTGCCATATCTTATTTTTTCTTACGTCTTTAAACGTATTTTTGTCGTTCTCTTAATTATTTGCAAATATAACATATTTTAAGGATTTGAATTTCAACAATGTCGAATTTTAGTAAAGAAAAAAAGATAATAGCGATAAATGAATTGGGTAATTTCTTGTCAAACCCAAATGATGCTTTACAAGCATTAATTGAAAGTGCCAGAAATAAGAATGCTTGGTTTACCACAGATGAAGTAAGTAAAGCAATAAAAGCTAACGCTCAAATGCTTAACGCTGATGATGTAAATAGATGGTTATCAAAGTATCAAATAAATGAAACCAACCCTAAAAAAATTGGATTAATATTAGCCGGAAACCTACCCATGGTTGGCTTTCACGATATTATTGCAGTATTATTAAGCGGAAATATTGCATTAATAAAGCTATCCTCTCAAGATGATAATTTGATTCCTTTTATACTAAACAAATTAATAGAAATTGAACCTTTATTTAAAAAACAAGTTGAATATGTAGAGCGATTAGAGAATTTTGATGCTGTTATAGCAACAGGAAGCAATAATTCTTCTCGGTATTTCGATTACTATTTTTCTAAAGTCCCTAACATTATCAGAAAAAACAGGAATAGCATTGCACTACTTACAGGTAAAGAAACCAGAGAAGAATTAGCACTTTTAGGAAAAGATATTTTTGATTATTATGGCTTAGGATGCAGAAATGTTTCAAAATTTTTAGTTCCAAAAGATTATAATTTCGTTCCTTTTTTTGAGTCTATTGAGCCTTTTAATCCAATTTTAAATCATCATAAATACCTAAATAATTACGATTATAATAAGTCTATTTACCTTATTAATAAAAACAAACATTTTGATAATGGCTTTTTATTGGTAACAGAAAGCGACCAATTAACATCTCCCCTTTCTGCGGTTTTTTATCAAGAATATGAAACAATTAATGAGGCTTTAGACTATATAAACACGCAAAAAGAAAATATACAGGTAGTAGTTACCAATGCAAACATTGATTTACCTACTGCAAAAGTTAGATTTGGAGATAGCCAAAACCCAAAACTTTGGGATTATGCAGATGGTGTTGATACCATGAGTTTCTTAACAGCGTTAAACTGATTTTAATTTATTAAAAATAGGCACTAAAAAATTTTACCTTTGTAAAAAGTTAATCCAAACGCACAATAATGTATATAATAAAAGTTAAAGGGGTGGCAAAAATTCCGGATTATGTACAATTAAGAGACGAACATTTTACACTATTAGCTTACTTTAGGGTTGATAGACCAGATAAATCACTCGAAAAAATTGGACTTGGCGACAAAGCTACTTATATAATGAATATCATAAAGGATTTACCTTTCGGACAAATATTAAAATTAGAAATCTAATGGTTAGTAACTCAGTAATTAAACTAAATAATATTGATATTTTTCAACAAAAACACCTGGTTTTATCTAATGTAAATTTACACGTAGATAACGGTGAATTTGTTTATTTGATAGGACAAACCGGATCTGGAAAAAGTAGTTTATTGAAAGTGATTTACGGAGATCTTCATGTTCATAACGGTGATGGACATGTTGTTGGCTATGAACTTAAAGATTTAAAGGAAAATGATGTTCCTTTTTTAAGAAGAAAATTAGGTATCGTATTTCAAGATTTTCAATTATTAACAGATAGAAGTATTGAAGAAAACTTAGCATTTGTGCTAAAATCCACTGGTTGGAAAGATAAAAACTTAATAGACGAACGTATAAAAGACGTTTTAGAAAAAGTTGGTTTACGTAGTAAAATGAAAAAAATGCCTCATGAAATTTCAGGAGGAGAACAACAAAGAGTTGTTGTTGCAAGAGCATTATTAAACGATCCTGAGTTAATATTAGCTGATGAGCCAACTGGAAACTTAGATCCTGAAACATCAGAAGAAATAATGATTTTATTGCGTCAAATTAGCCAATCCGGTACTGCTGTACTAATGGCTACTCATGATTACCACATTATCAGAACTTTCCCTTCTCGTATCATTAAATGCGAAAACGGAAGAGTGATTGAAGACGCTACTGTTTAAAAAAATCCATACATAAATTATCTATAACAGTCAATTTGTAAGTTTTTAAATATAAAAACTGACAGGTTGACTGTTTTTATGAAATGGCAGCATGTTTGGTATTTGGATACCGTTATCATATATAGCCATGTTTAAGAGAAAAAAGGTTTCAGAACCAGAAGAAAATAGCAAAATGACAGACCAAACGCAAGAAAATCAAAATCAAGAAGAAATTCGTGAGGAAATAGAAAACGTTAATGAAGCCAGAGTTAATGAGCCAGAAGAGATTCAGGAAATTAGCGAAACAGATAAGCTAAAAGCTGAAGTTGCAATGTTGAATGACAAATATGTGCGCATGTATGCCGAATTTGACAATTATAAACGCCGTACAACTAAAGAACGCGTTGAATTATTGCAAACTGCGGGAAAAGACGTGATTGTTTCTATGCTTTCTGTTTTAGATGATTTTGAAAGGGCAAACAAAGCAATGGAAAGTGCTGTCGATGTAAAACCTGTTAAAGAAGGTATTGAATTGGTACATCATAAATTATTATCGCTGTTAAGCCAAAAAGGTTTAAAACCTATGGAAAGCAAAGGTTTAGCTTTTGATGCCGATATACACGAAGCAATTACAAGTATTCCTTCACCAACACCAGATTTGAAAGGTAAAGTAATTGATGAAGTAGAAAAGGGATATTTATTGAACGATAAGGTAATTCGTTTTGCAAAAGTAATTGTAGGAGCATAAATTATTTGAAGATGAGTTGGTTTGAAGATTTGAAGATGTCTTGTTAAGATTATCAAATTTTTAAATTGAATTATTATAAATATTAAAAGATTGTTGAGAAATATTAATGATTAAGAGTTGACTAGTTTGATGTCATCTTCAAATCGTCTAATTTTCAAATCATCAAATCAAAAAACATGAGTAAAAGAGATTATTACGATATACTAGGTGTTTCTAAAAGCGCACCTGCAGACGAGATAAAAAAAGCTTATCGCAAAATGGCGATTAAATACCATCCAGATAAAAACCCGGATGATAAAAGTGCTGAAGATAAGTTTAAAGAAGCTGCTGAAGCTTACGAGATTTTAAGTAATCCGGAGAAAAAACAAAGATACGACCAGTTTGGACATGCAGGCTCACAAGGTGGTTACGGTGGTGGATATGGCGGTGGCGGCATGAATATGGAAGACATATTTAGTCAATTTGGAGATATTTTTGGTGGCGGTGGCGGCGGCGGAAGCCCTTTTGATAGTTTCTTTGGCGGCGGAGGTCAACAAAGAGGAGGTGGCGGACGTAGGGTTCAAAAAGGAACTAACCTACGTATAAAAGTTAAACTTACTTTAGAAGAAGTTGCCAATGGTGTAGAGAAAAAAATAAAAGTTAACAAACAAGTATTGTGTAATACTTGCGATGGTAGCGGTGCAAAAGATAAAAACTCTTTTTCTACTTGTAAAACTTGTGGTGGTGCTGGTGCAGTAAGACGCGTAACCAACACCATTTTAGGGCAAATGCAAACAACAAGTACCTGCCCTACTTGTAATGGCGAAGGAACAACTATTTCTGCAAAATGCGGTACTTGCCATGGTGATGGTGTTTCTAGAGGGGAAGAAACCATTAGCATAAACATTCCGGCAGGTGTAAGTGACGGTATGCAACTAAGCATGAGCGGCAAAGGTAATGCAGCACCAAGAGGCGGCGTACCAGGCGATTTAATTATCTTAATTGAAGAAACCCCACACGAAGCTTTAAAAAGAGAAGGTATTAACGTGATTTACGATTTACATGTAAGCTTTGTTGACGCTACTTTAGGTGCAAGTATTGAAGTGCCTACCATAGACGGTAAAGCTCGTATTAAATTAGAACCAGGCACACAAGGTGGTAAAATATTACGTTTAAAAGGTAAAGGTATCCCCGAAGTAAATTCTTACCATAAAGGAGACCAACTGATACAAGTAAACATTTGGACACCAAAAATTTTAAATAACGAAGAGCGTGAGCTTTTAGAAAAACTAAAAGAATCTCAAAACTTCAAACCTAGTCCGGGTAAAAACGAAAAAAGCTTTTTTGATAGAATGAAAGAATATTTTGAGTAAAAAATAATTGAAACTATAAATTAAAGGTAGGAATGAAAGTTTCTACCTTTTTTTGTTTGGAGCAATCAAAATCTGCAAAAACTGCTTTACGCTATAATCTTTTTAATCCTTACCCCAAAGCCCAAACCATAAAAAGGATTTCCATTACAATCAGGGCTAAAATATTAGGCAGTTCAAATCATTTTAAATAAAAATCTTAGTTACTTATCAATTTTTGAAATTAAAATCATTAATTTCAAAAATATTTAACCCAATTGCTATGCTTAATTTAAAAACTGCGGGAATTTTATCAATAATTTCCATAACTGCTTTACTATCATTCAATTTAAAAGAAAAACCAATTGAAAAAAATGGAATATCTGATACTCCAGAAGCTAATTATCAAGCAAATTGCTCTGGTTGCCACGGTGCAAAAATGAATGCCTTTGTAGATAGGAAATGGAAATATGGAAAAACGCCAGAGGATCTATTTAAGTCTATAAAAAATGGCTATAAAGAAGATGGAATGCCTGCATTTGCAGAAACTTTTAAAGATGAGGAAATAAAAGAATTAGCAAATTACATCATCAAAGGAATTGAAAACGTTGATAGATATAATGAGAACGAGAAACCAAAATCAGATATTTTTGAAACCGAAGAAGGCAAAATAAAATTGGTAAAAGTATTTGATAAAGTTAAAATACCTTGGGGCATTGCCTTTTTACCTAATAAAAAAATGCTAGTAACAGACAAATCTGGCGAGCTATATATAGTTAATGATGATAAATCTTCTGTAGAAGTAGAAAATGTTCCGGAAGTAAGATTTGCTGGACAAGGAGGCTTAATGGATGTTATTTTACACCCAAACTTTGCAAGCAACCAAATAATATATTTAAGCTATTCTAAACCCAACCCTACTGATGCTAGCTTACAAACTACAGCAATATTAAAAGCAAAGTTAGAAGGCAACAAATTAGTTGATGCCAAAGATATTTTTATAGCCTTACCATACAGCAAGACCAGACATCATTATGGTTCTCGGATGGTTTTTGGGAAAGATGGATTACTTTATTTTTCTGTTGGTGAAAGAGGTAACAATCAAGAAAATCCACAAGATACAAATAATGCTTTAGGCAAATTACATCGCATTACTGACAATGGAGAAATACCAAAAGACAACCCTTTTTACGGCAAAGCAAAAGCACAGGAAAGCATATTTTCCTACGGACATAGAAATCAGCAAGGCTTAGTTCTAAACCCATTTACTAATGAAATTTGGTCGCATGAACATGGTCCACGTGGCGGAGATGAGATTAACATCCATAAAAAAGGAGCTAATTATGGCTGGGCTGTAGTTTCTTACGGCATTAATTATAACGGTAAAATAATGACTCCTTTTACTCAAAAAGAAGGTATTACTGACCCTATTCATTATTGGATTCCTTCTATTGCACCCAGCGGAATGGCTTTTGTAAACAGCGATATTTACAAAGGTTGGAAAGGCAATTTAATGGTGGGCTCTTTAAGATTTCAATACCTAAACAGATGTGTAATTAAAGATGGAAAAGTGATTAAAGAAGAATTATTATTTAAGAATATTGGCAGGTTAAGAGAAGTAAGAATGGCACCAGATGGTTACATATATATTGGTGTTGAGGGAGAAGGAGTTTATAAACTGATGCCTATATAAAATCCCTAAAAGCTTAAGGCTTAAAGCCGAAAGCTGATTTTTGATTTGGTTAAAGTGGAATAAAGTAATTTCACAAATTTTAATCTGTAATAAATAAACTAAAAAGCCTCTAACAAAAAAAGATTGTACATGCTAAGTATCAGAAATATTGTAAAAGAATACGCTAAGCACCGGGCTTTAGACGATGTAAGTTTAGAGGTAGAAAAGGGAACTATTTTTGGGCTTTTGGGACCTAATGGCGCTGGTAAAACATCTCTAATTAGAATTATAAACCAAATTACTGGCCCAGATGCTGGTGAAATATTTTTTAACGGAGAAAAGTTAAACCAATCTCACATCGGTAAAATTGGTTATTTGCCAGAAGAACGAGGTCTTTATAAAAAGATGGAGATTGGCGACCAGATGCTTTATTTGGCGCAACTCAAAGGCTTAAGCAGAGCTGACGCCACCAAACGTATAAAATATTGGTTTGAAAAAATGGATATGCAGGATTGGTGGAAGAAAAAAGTAGAAGATTTATCAAAAGGGATGCAGCAAAAAGTACAATTTGTGGCTACCGTTTTACACGAGCCTGAGTTGATTATTTTAGACGAGCCTTTCTCGGGTTTTGACCCCGTAAATGCAGAAATCATTACCAATGAAATTTTAGAATTAAATCAAAAAGGTTCTACCATTATTTTCTCTACACACCGTATGGAATCTGTAGAACAATTGTGCAACCATATTGCACTTATCCATAAATCGCATAAAATTTTAGATGGCAGCGTAAAAGACATTAAAAACTCTTACCGAAATAACACTTACAAGGTTGGGTTAAATAAAGAATTAAGTCAGGCTGATTTTCAAACTGCCGAATTAATAAGCACAAACGCTAACGATGAAAACTATAATCATACATTAAAACTAAGAGAAGGTTTTAGCACAAACAATTTGTTACAAGAAATTATTCCTTTGGCAAATTTGAACCATCTAGAAGAGATTGTCCCAACAATCAATGAAATTTTTATTCAAAAAGTAAAAAACTAAACCATGAACAAAGTATTTTTAATTATCCAGAGAGAATACCTAAGCAGGGTTAAAAAGAAATCGTTTTTAATACTTACTTTTTTAGTACCATCATTGTTTATTGGGATGATGTTTTTAGTAGGCTATTTAACTGTTAAAGGAGATGATACTGCCAAAAAGTTTAAAGTTTTAGATGAAACCGGCATATTTGAAAATCAATTAAAAAATACCGAAAACCTCAATTTCACTTATGTAAAAGGCGATTATGAGGAAGTAAAAAAAGAAGTAAGGAAAGAGAAAGAGGGTTTTCTTTTATTTATTGCTGCTGATTATGCAACATCTGGAAAAACAGAAATTATCTCTGAAAAAAAACCTGGAATCGCTTTAGTTCGTGATGTTGAATCGCAGATGGAAACCATTTTACGAAATAAAAAGCTGGTGGACGCTGGTATTGACACAGCAATTCTTAATAGCTCAAAGGCTAATGTATCAATTAGTGCCAAACAACTTACAGAAGAAGGCGAAAAAGATGCAAGCATTGGCGCAACTTTTATTGTAGGTTTTTTAAGTGCTTTTCTAATTTATCTTTCGCTTTTTATTTACGGTACACAAGTTATGCGTGGTGTAATTGAAGAAAAAACCAGTAGAATTATTGAAGTTATTGTTTCTTCTGTTAAACCTTTTCAGTTAATGCTTGGTAAAATTTTAGGTATTGGCGCAGTAGGTTTAACACAGTTTTTATTATGGATTATTTTAAGCACCGGTTTATCCACTTTAGCTGCAGGATATTTTACAAGTTCTAAAAGCGCTCAAATTGAAGGGGTTTCTAAAGAAAATCAGGAGATTGTTAAAGTAGCAAGTGAGACCAATAAAGTAGAAGCTTTTTTAAAGGCAGCAGATACTATTAACTTCCCTTACATTTTAAGCACATTTGGTTTTTACTTTTTAGGCGGTTATTTGTTGTATAGTGCATTGTTTGCAGCGGTTGGTTCTGCTGTTGATAGCGAAACTGAAACGCAACAATTTATGTTACCCATTACTTTACCGCTCATTTTCACCTTTATTTTAGGAATGAATGTGATAGTAAATAATCCTGACAGTAGTTTGTCTTTTTGGCTGTCTATTATTCCTTTAACCTCCCCTATCGCCATGATGATTCGTATTCCGTTTGGAGTACCTGGATGGCAGTTAGCGCTTTCGATGGTTTTACTGGTTGCTGGTTTTATATTTACAACTTGGGTTGCTTCAAGAATTTACCGTGTTGGTATTTTAATGTATGGCAAAAAAATAACGTATAAAGAACTGGCTAAATGGTTTAGTTATAAGGAGTAGGTTTGTTTAAGGAGTGAATTATTGAAGAATAGAATGAATGAATGAGAGAATGATTGAATGATTTTACTTTGTTTTTCGATATTTCAAGGATAAGAAGTTTTTTTTGAACGAAGGATTAAATAACGAAGCTTTAATTAACTAAAGTATTAGATTTACTTTTAATAACGACATGTTGCCAATAGAAAACGTCAATTTCAACTTCCTATGTTCTAAGGATATTAACAATATGCCTGATTGTAACTCCGGAAAATTTTGTAAAAGTTGCAACAAAACTGTTATTGATTTTAGAAAAAGTGATTCATTTGAACTCTTAAACATTTTAAAGAAAGAACAAGAGGTTTGTGGTATGTTTTCTAATGAGCAAGTAAACTTAGTTCAAGATATTCCTAAGCAAACAATAAATAGTTATAAAAGGTACGTTATTGGTATATTGGTTTCTCTTGGACTTACCTTTTTTTGTAAAGAATCAGTCGCTCAAATTTCAATTCCAGACACATGCGATACAACTGTAAAGTCAAAAATTGACCAAAATCTTTATTTCGGTGGTATTAATGAAATAATGCCCCAATATAAAAAAGGTGGTGAGGCAATGGTAAAGTTTATTAAAAATAGCATCAACTATCCTAAAGATGCCAAAGCAGGCAGAGTTTATGTTCAATTCATAATTGACGAATTAGGCAATGTGACAGAACCTAAAATTGTTAGAGGATTATCTGAAATTGCAGACAAAGAAGCATTAAGGATTGTGAAACTTTTAGAATTTACTCCGGGATTGCAAAACGGGAAATTAAAAAACTATTCTTATACTTTACCCGTATTTTTTAATACCGAGATAAAATAAATTTCATTAAAAATTAGGCTAATAATTCTATTCAGCTAATAAAAATCTTTTCAACAAAATGACCAAACAAAAAGCAGTAATTGATATAGGCACCAATACATTTCATTTGTTAATTGCAAATGTAGATGAGCAACAAAACATCGATATCATTCACAAAAACACCATTGCTGTAAAACTTGGCGAAGGTGGTGTAAACAAAGGACACATTGCTGATGCTGCTTATAAAAGAGGTATTGATGCGCTTGTTTTATTTAGGAAAGAACTTTCTAAACATAACATTAAAGAAGTAAAAGCTACTGCAACTGCTGCTGTTAGAGATGCAAGTAACGGAAAAGAATTTATTGCCGAAGCGCTAGAAAAAGCTCAAATTCAAATTACAATAATTGATGGATTAAAAGAAGCAGAATATATTTACAATGGAGCAAAAGGCGCAGGAGTTTTAAATGATAAAACTTCTTTAATAATGGATATTGGTGGTGGTAGTGTTGAATTTATCATCTGCAATCAAAACCAAATATTTTGGAAACAAAGCTATCAATTGGGTGCAGCAAGGTTATTGGCAGATTATTATCAGCATGAAAATGCGATAGAAAAGAGCACTTTAGAAAACATTCATCAACATTTTTCAAATACTTTAATCAATCTTTTTGAAGCAGTAAAAACACAACATCCAAAAAAATTAATTGGTACAGCAGGTTCTTTCGATTCTTTTGCCACCATCATTGCATTAAAGCAGCAAGTTTTATTTAACCCAGAAACTATGAAGAGTTTTGAGTTAAACTATCCTGAAATAATGAATTTACTTGATGAAATTATAGAAAGTACGCACCAACAACGTTTGGCAATGCAAGGTTTAATTCCTTTACGCACAGATATGATTTTAATGGCTGCTATTCTCACTCAATTTATAATTAAACGAACTCATATAGAAGAGGTTATTACTTGCACTTATTCTTTAAAAGAAGGCTTAATTTTGAGTGATCATTAAAAATTAGCTAATTCTCTATATAACCTTTCAGTTGGTAAGCCCATAACATTGGTGTAAGAACCATTAATCTCTTTTACACCAACCATTCCTATCCAATCCTGAATACCATAAGACCCAGCTTTATCAAAAGGTTGATGATTATCAATATAATACCACAATTGTTCATCAGTTAACTGACTAAAAGTAACCTCTGTAGTTTCAGAAAATGAAATATTTTTAGTTTCTGTTCTTAAATTTACACCGGTAACCACTTTGTGAGTTTTTCCGTTCAATTTGCTTAACATTTCAAAAGCATGATTGTTATTTTCTGGCTTACCCAGAAGCTCATTGTTCAAAATCACAACGGTATCAGAAGTAATTAAAATCCCATTTTCAGGTATTTCAAATGCATCAGCTTTCTTTTTAGAAATATAAACAGCTACTTCTTCTAAAATTAAACTGCTTGGGTAGCTCTCGTCAACGTCTTTTAATAATAACTGATAAGAAAAACCCATTAAAGTTAATAATTCTTGTCTTCTTGGAGATTTTGATGCTAAGTATATTATTTTATCCACTGTTTACTTTTTATTACAACGCAAAAATGCAATAATTATCCTTTAATGATAAAAAAGATATGCGATGGTAAAAAAATGTCAGTGAAATTTATTTAGGAATATTTATTAACGAATTAAGTTTTTGGTATTGTATATGTATTTACTTCTTTGTAAAACATTATTAATTAGCCCAATATGAGGGTTGTTTTTTAATTCACTACAAAATTTTATAAATTAAAAACAGAATATCATGAAAAATCAAGAAGAAATTGTATCAGATTTAAAAGGTTTAATTAACATTTTAAATGATGGTAAAACAGGCTACAAAGAAGCAATTAACAACGTGAAGTCAGAAAATTTAAAATCTACTTTTTTACAGTTTAGTAACCAGAGATATGCTTACGCAGAAGAATTAAAAGCACATATTGCACAACACGGCGGTAAATCAGATAATGAAGAAGGCGGGGTTTTAGGTGCACTACACAGAGCATGGTTAGATATTAAAGATGCTTTTACCGGAAACGATGATAGCGCAATTTTAGAAGCTATTACTACTGGCGAAAAAGCTGCATTAGAAAAATATGATGAGGTTTTGGAAGATTATAGAGACCACGCAGACCACTATGCTATACTTACTAAACAAAGAGAAGGCATTGCAAGCGCATTAAGTACTATTGAAAGTTACAGCTTAAGCTTGTAATTTTTGAATTTAACCTTTGAAAGACAACATTAAAGTTTTAAGATTATTTACAATTATCTACCGTAAATAGTCTTAAAACTTTTTTATTTAATAGCGCCGTCATCTGCATTAGGTTTTTCTACAAACCAATTATTTTGCACTTTCAAAACTTTTTCAATAATATCCCTGGCAACGCCAGCGCCACCATTAAATGGAGATATGTAATTACAAATATCCTTTATTTCTTGAACACCATCTGAAGGGCAAACCGCAATAGCAACTTGCTCCATAATTTCTTGGTCGGGTAAATCATCACCACAGTAAACTATTTCTGATTTTTGTTTACCAGTTTTTTCTAAAAAATCTAAAAACAAAGGCATTTTATAGGATGCATTTAGGTAAATATGCTTTACGCCTAAACCTTTTAACCTTAAATTAACGGCTTCTGTTTTCGCACCTGTAATTACCGCAACTTCATAGCCTTTTTTAATAGCTAATTGTATTGCATAACCATCCTTAATATTATACTGACGTAATTGTTCACCGTTTTCAGCGACTAAAATATTACCATTGGTAAGCACCCCATCAACATCAAAAACAAAAGTGGTAATGTCTTTTAATTTATCCAGCATATTTTTATACCTAACCTCTAAACTTATCTAATAAATTACTTAAAGTTTGCGCTTCTTCTTCTGTAATATTGCTTTGAAAACTTTTAGTCATCGCTTCTTCTAATTTAATATTTTCTAAAAGCTTTAGACCGTTTTCATTAATAACAATATCAACTGCTCTCCTATCTTTTTCGCAAATGCTGCGTTTTACCAAATCTTTTTGAACTAACCTATCCACAATTCTTGAAGCGTCAGACATTTTATCTAACATTCTCTCTCTAATGGTATTTATGGTAGTCGGTTTTGGATGTTGGCCTCTTAAAATTCTTAAAATATTAAACTGTTGGTTGGTGATATTTGATTTATCTAACTCCTTTTTTATAAAACCATTTAACCAATTATAAGTATAAATAATATTTACAGATGCCTTTTGAAAATTGTTACTAAACTTTTGGTTATGAATTTCTTTTTCTATTTCCATATATCTAATTTCACCTTAAAGGCTTATTTTTATTTTTATCATCCACTTTTTTAAATTTCCAAGGGCAGTGCTTGCATCCGCTTTTACAGCAAAAACCACGATTTAAATGGTATTTTTCTGTAAACACAAAATTCCCATCCTCGTTTACATAATAATCTATTTTCTCTTTTAACATTAAAGAATTTTAACCTGTAAAGAATTACTAAAGTAACTCTTCAAATTATTACCATCGCCATGTACTGTCCAAACTTGTTTTGGTTTTACTTCTTCAATCGTTTTTAAAATATCATCCCAATCCGCGTGGTCAGATATGTAAAGTTTACCATCGTTTCCATGTTGTAAATTTTCCCAACCAGAAGCAAAAACACGAGTTACGCCAATAGCATTATTGTAACTATTAAAAGTTAAAGGCGGCACCAAATAAACTTGATTTTGGTGTTTTTGTTTCATCTCTTTCCTATCGTAATGTTTGTATTTGCCCAAATTTATTCCATTTTTTTCATACAATTGATGAATAGGGAAAATAGAATAATGTAAATGAATGTTTTTTTGCGGGCAATAATCATTAATTAATGATGTTAAACGTTGCGCTTTGCCTAAACCGTACACACCCAACAATATATTTGTAGAAATTTGATTTAAACTTTTGATCTCAGTTATAGGATCTGGATGTTTAGTATCAGGATTTGCGAACGTAGTTTCTGTAATTAAAACATCAGCATTGCAAAATTCTATAGGTTCACAAGTTCTATCTGCTTGTAATTTAAAATCTCCAGTAAATAAATAAACAGTATTTAAATATTCCATTTTAACCATTGCAGAACCTAAAATATGCCCAGCTGGCAAAAAACTGATATTTACATCGTTTAAACTGAAAGTTTGATTGTAACCATGTAAATTAAAATTTGCACCCGCGTTTTTTTTCAAGCGCAACTTCATTATTTCTTTGGTAAAAGGGGTGCAAAAAATTTCTTGGTTTCCAGGTTTTGCATGGTCGCCGTGGGCGTGAGATATTACTGCATACTTTACCGGTAATTGTGGATCTAAATAAAAATCTCCATACTTACAATACAACCCACTAGCAGTTTTAACCAAAAAATCTTCCTTAATACTCATCTCTAGCTATCATCTGATTAATCTTTTTTTAACGCCTTTTCAGTAAAAATATGGTGTAATTTTAATACTTGCATTATTAAAAACTCTTGCTCGTTATTATTGATAAAAAAATCGGCTTTGGCTAATTTCTCTTCCTCGCTCATTTGGCTTTTTATCCTTTCTAAAACCTTTTCTTCACTTATATTATCTCTTTGCATTACCCTTGCAATTCGAGCTTTTTCTGGCGCACTTACCAGTACATTATAGTTGTTTTGCAAATATGAACCACTCTCAAAAAGTAGAGCAGCCTCTTTTAATACATACAAACTGTTTTGTTTTTTTACCCAACTATCCATTGCTCTAAAAACCGCAGGATGCACAAAAGAATTTAGTTTTTGGAGTTTTTGCGATTCTGAAAATACAATAGATGAAATGTGTTTTCTGTTTAAAGAACCATCTTCTAAATAAGCTGCTGAACCAAACTCTAATTTAATTTGATCTATTAATATTTCATCTGTAACCATTAAATGTTTGGCAACATCATCAGCATAAAAAACAGGAATACCAAGTAATTCAAAAATTTTGCAAACAGTTGTTTTACCACTGCCTATACCACCTGTAATTCCAATAGTTAACATCATTATTTTTTTATCATAAAATTAACTTGCAGCGGCTCAATTTTCCTAATTCTTGTAAATGGTCTTTTCTTTACAATTTGTACTGGTAACATTTTTGCAGCATCATTTTTCCAAATATCTAAATCAACTATAGCTTCATAATCATCCTCTTTCACTTTTGCATAATCAGATAAAGAAACCATGAACGTAATTTTCACCCTTTCGGGGATTAGTTTAATATTATAATACTGTTGATTATTAATTACTTTAATTGGTATGGATAATTCTGCCTCAGTAAACTCTTCAACTGGGATTTTAAGTTCTGTTAATGGCGGATAAATGGTAATATTAGGTGCCTCTGATGATTTTAAGGAAATTTTATCTGTTATGGTATTGCTAATATTTTCTCTTTTAAAAGTATCAGTTTCCCAAACTTTAATAGTAGCTAATTTCTCTAGAGGACCTGTAACTGTAATAAAACTTGGCTTAATTTCTATATCAGCAGATTGACCAAACTGCTTCACAAAGCTTAGTTTGGTAACTAATTTAACAGGTACTTTTTTAACCCTTCTTGTTGTAAAATCAAAATAAAGTGTATCTGGATTTACGCTAATTATTTTTTGTTCTGAAGAGTAATAATTGTTAATTGTACGCATTTGGTCGGTAAAGGTGACGTAATTACGTTTTTCTAATGTTTTTAAATCAACTTTTACATCTCGTGGATATATTCTTAACCGTGTAAACAGGAGTTGCCAGCCAGTACCTTGTACGGTTAGTAAAACGGTATCAGACTGTAAAGGGTTAAAAGCTTTATTTACAGGTAAATTTTTAAAGTTTACTACTGTTTTAACCTCGTATTCGTATTTATTTGATAAAGAAAAAAACAACCAAGCCAAAACAGCCAAAATAGTACAAGTAAAAAATATACTTAGTTTTCTTCTTTCAACTGCTGTTAACTTTATTAAAGCCATAATTAAATATATTTATGCTTTTGATGTAAAGTAAAATTAAAAAAAAATGCCGTTTTAAATTAAAACGGCATTTTAATATTTCATTTAAAGTTTTTTAAGCATTTAAAGTTTTAGACGAATCTAAAGAAACTGCTGCTTTATCAAATCTGATTTTGCCGCCACCTTCTGTTTCTACCAAAATAGTAGTATCATTCATGTCAGCAATTTTTCCATGTATTCCTGCTGTAGTGATAATTTTATCACCTTTTTTTAATTCGGCAATAAATTTTTTGTGATCTTTTGCCTTTTTCATTTGTGGTCTTATCATAAAAAAATAAAAAACAACCACAATTAAAATCATTGGTAAAAAATTCATGATTTCACTTGGCACTTGTAATAAAACGTAATTTAACATATTGGTCTATTTATAATTATTTAACAACTTCTCCTATTAGGTGTATCAATGTTTGTGCGGGTATGGTATTAGCGGTAATTGTTACCACTTTATCTTGTAATCCTACTTTACCTGCACTATTGAAAACCACTTTTACTACTCCTGTTTTTCCAGGTGCAATTGGCTCTTTTGGTATTTCTGGCACTGTGCAACCACAGGTAACAGCGGCGTCTTTTACTATTAGAGGTGTTTTACCAGTATTAGTAAATTTAAAATCGTAAGAAACACTTTGCCCTTCTTTTATCTTATCAAACTCATAAACATCAGTTTCAAATTTCATTACCGGTGCGCCATCTGCACTAGTATTTTCCTCAGTGCTTGTTTCTTTTTGACTTATATTATTACAAGCCGCAAAAGACAACAATACGCAAAATGCTAAAATATTAATCTTCATATTAATTTATAATAAACCTCTACCGTATTTTCTAATTTTACCTTGTTCTTTTAAATCTTCTAAAATTTTATCTAAAATACCATTAATAAATGTGTTGCTTTTTGGAGTACTAAATTCTTTGGCTATCTCTAAATACTCGTTTATGGTAACTTTAACAGGAATACTTGTAAAGTAAATTAATTCTGCTAAAGCCATTTTCATTAAAATAACATCCATCATTGCTATTCTATCTGCTTCCCAGTTTTTAGTTTTAGTAACAATCATTTCTTGGTAAGCGCTATTGTTAGCAATTGTTTTTTGGAACAAATCCAAGATAAACTCTCGGTCTTCTACCCAATTTGCACTTACCTGAGCTAACTTTTGTTCACCAACTTCCGACGAGAAATTTTTTAAAGTTTTGGCAATCATGGCTTGTAAAACGTCTTGATCTACTTGCCAGTTAATATGTTGTTCTTCTAAAGCTTGCTGTGCTAAAGTAGATTTTAAAATAACTTTTTTAAAGATGAATTTGATAATATCTTTATCAGAATGTAAATCATCATCTGTTTTTAACAAATAAGCCTTATACTCTTCACTATTTTTTAGTGTAACAAATAAAGATCTTGCTAACTCAGGGTCAAAACTCCAAGAAGTTTTATATTTTTTTAAAGACGTTATATATTCATTGTTATCTAACAATAACTTAATAAAACGGTTATCTAAAATTTTTAAACTTGCATTCTTATCTTCATCAGAAGGAAGGTGTTTGTTAGCTCTGTCAATAGCATCAATCTCTGCATATTGTACAACATCAACAATTAAAGCTAATAAACCGATGTACATTTCAAAAACTTTATCAACGCTTGCCAATAAGCTTTTTTCTTGTTGTTTAGTATCTTTTACTGATGCTTGTTGAAATGCATAAATAACCTGCATTACCTTTACTCTTAGATGCCTTCTGTTTAACATATTTAAAGAACGATTTGGCTTTACAGCCTTTTATATTTATTTTATTTATTAAAAGTCCGAGGTTTTGTGTCCGCTGTCCGCAGGCTGAAACCTTGTATTGTTGTTTATTTGTCAGAGTTTTGTGTCTGCTATCGGAAGACCAAACTTCTAAATTTTTTTAATTATAGTTTTTGTTGCCATTTATACCGCAGACTCTAGACTGCGGTCATCTGACATTAAAAACTTCCTCTTATCTTTTTAATGTCTGCAATTCTCTTTTCTGCAATTTTATTAGCAGCAATATTTGTTGGAATATTTTCTGTTTTTGATTTCTTTAAAACTTCACGAGTTGCTTCGTAAATATTTTCTGCCAACTGCATGGTTCTTTTTTTACTATAGCCATAAAGTTCTGAATAAGAATTAATTAAACCGCCAGCACTAATTAAATAATCTGGTGCAAACAAAATTCCTTTTTCTAACAACAACTGTCCATCTGCTTTTTCGTCTGCCAATTGGTTATTTGCAGAACCTGCAATAATTCCACATTTCATTTTTGTAATGGTCTCCGCATTAACAGTTGCACCTAAAGCACATGGAGCGTAAATATCAAATTCTAAATCAAACAAACTACTATTACTTACAACCTCAGCTCCGTATAATTTAGCAACTTTTCTAAGTCTGTCTTCATTTATATCACTAACATAAACTTTTGCATTTTCTTGTCTCAGCAAACTTACCAAATGCTCGCCTACATGGCCAGTTCCTTGTACTGCAACCGTTCTACCTGCTAAGCTATCTGTGCCAAAAAGTTCTTTTACACATGCTTTTATACCCATAAAAACTCCTTTAGCTGTAACCGGAGAATTTTCTCCGCTACCACCCATAGATTCTGGCACACCTGTTACAAACTTAGTTTCCATACGTATGTATTCCATATCTTTTGGACCTGTACCAACTTCTTCAGTAGTTATAAAAGAACCATTTAGGTTTTCTATAAATCTACCGTACCTGCGCATTAAAGCTTCTGATTTATCGGTTCTACTATCGCCAATAATTACACCTTTACCACCACCTAAATTTAAGCCAGTAATTGCAGCTTTATAAGTCATGGCTTGTGATAATCTTAATACGTCGTTTAGTGCTTCGGCTTCTGTAGTGTAAGACCACATTCTTGTACCGCCAACCGCAGGGCCTAAAGTAGTATCATGAATAGCAATAATTGCCCTTAAACCAGTATCATCATCTTTACAAAAAACAACCTTTTGATGTCCAAAAACACCAAGCTGATTAAATATTGAATTTTCTTCTAATTGAATTGACGACATAAAAATTGAAGCAAATTTTAATGATGCTTTTCTGCGCAAAAGTAGCTGTTTTTTTCTTAATTAAGACATCTTTATTGTAAAAGATTACAAGATTTTGTGTGCTTATATTGAAGTTTTTTCTTTTTGAATAATATTTGAAACCACGCATTCATTAAAAGTTTATAAAACTTAATCTATTGGTAGCTGTTGTAAAAAAACAAAATCATATCCTACCTTTGTACGGCAGATGAAAGAATTAGCATATTTAAATAAATTTTTTTTAAAATATAAATGGCAATTATTACCAGGGGTTGTATTTGTAATTATCTCTAATTTCTTTGCCGTTATTCCAGCTCAAATTATAAGAATTGCTTTTGATTTAGTAAATGAGAACATTGCAATCTACCGTCTTTTTAATGGTTTTGATAAGCAAGATTTAATACTTGATATTTTTGGATCTAGCTTATTGCTTTTTGGTGGGTTGGTTATTTTATTAGCAATTATAAGAGGTTTATTTTTGTTTTTTATGAGACAAACTATTATTCTCACCTCAAGGCACATAGAATTTGATTTAAAGAATGAAATTTACCAGCATTATCAAAAACTTTCTTTAGCTTTTTACAGAAGAAATAATACTGGCGATTTAATGAACCGCGTTACTGAGGATGTGAGCAGAGTAAGAATGTACGTTGGCCCAGCCATTATGTACACCATTAATACTGCTGTATTATTTATACTCATAATTATAGCTATGGTTAATGTTAATTTAAAACTAGCCATTTATAGCCTTTTACCATTACCACTTTTAGCAATAACTATATATTATGTAAACAGTATTATTAACCATAAAAGTGAAAAAATACAAAGACGTTTAAGTACGCTATCATCTTTTGTGCAAGAAACCTTTTCGGGTATAAGAGTAATAAAATCTTATGTTAAAGAAGAAACACTTAAAAAAGGTTTTGAGGTAGAAAGTGAAGATTATAAAACTGAGTCTTTAGCTTTAGTAAAAGTACAGGCATTCTTTTATCCAATTATGTTGTTAATGGTTGGTTTAAGTACAATTATTACCATTTATATTGGTGGCCTACAAGTAATGGATGGTAAAATAAGCGCTGGTAATATTGCCGAATTTATAGTTTACGTTAATCAGCTAACATTCCCAGTTACATCTTTAGGTTGGGTAACTTCACTAATACAAAGAGCGGCGGCATCGCAAAAAAGAATTAATGAATTTTTAAAAACAGAACCAGAAATAACAAATCCTAATCCAAACCCGATTGATATTAAAGGTGCTATAAAATTTAAGAATGTAAGTTTTATTTATCCTGACACAGGAATTAAAGCAATAAAAAACATTTCGTTTGAAATAAATAAAGGCGAATTATTGGCCATAATTGGAAGAACAGGCTCGGGAAAATCAACCATTGCCAATTTAATTATGCGTATGTATGATGTTGATAAAGGCGAAATAAGTATAGACAATCAAAATATAAAACATATAAATTTAGAAGCATACCGAAGTAAAACAGGCTTTGTACCTCAAGAGGTGTTTTTATTTTCTGATACAATAGGTAGAAATATAGCTTTCGGATTAGATGAATTAGACCATTTGAAAGTTGAAGAAGCTGCAAAAAATGCCGCAGTTTATAAAAACATTATGGCTTTTGATAAAAAGTTTGAAACCTATATTGGAGAAAGAGGCATTACACTTTCTGGCGGACAAAAACAACGTATATCTATTGCAAGAGCTATTATTAAAGAACCAGAAATACTAATATTTGACGATTGCTTATCGGCAGTTGACACAAAAACTGAAGAAGAGATTTTAAATAATTTAGGCAAGGTGATGAAAGGAAAAACAAGTATTATAATTGCTCACAGGGTTTCAACCATTAAAAATGCTGATAAAATTTTAGTTTTAGATAACGGAGAAATTGCTGAACAAGGAAATCATGATGAGTTGATGAACAAAAAAGGACTATATTTTGATCTTTATGAGAAACAATTGTTAGAAGAACAACAATTATCTTAAACTTTGGTGGTAATATTTGGAACTTTAATATTTTCTTTCTTTATTTATCCTGTCAAATATAAAACAACAACACATCAATGGGAGATTACGATAACAAAGAAAGAGAAGAAGTTTTTTCGAAAAAGGTTAGAGCGGGTAAAAGAACTTACTTTTTTGATGTAAAAGCTACAAGATCTAATGATTACTACGTTACAATTACGGAAAGTAAAAAAAGATTAGAGGACGGTGTATTTATTAAACACAAAATTTTTCTTTACAAAGAAGATTTTGAGAAATTTGCAGAAGGTTTAACCGAAACTGTAGATTATATTAAGTCTCAACAAGAAGTAGTAGAAAAAAGATACGAATATAATCCTGACCATGTTTCTAATAAGTCTGATGATGAATTTTCTTTTGATGTTTAAAAACATGATTTAAACAATATTTGAAGAGCTAATTTCTTAATTGAGATTAGCTCTTTTTAATTTTAAAGCTATGATTATCAAAAAATTAAAATAATGTGGATTTTTAAAAAATTATTATTTACATTTGTTTTAAATAATAAATAGAATATAATGAATAATGGAACAGTAAAGTTCTTTAATTCAACCAAAGGATTTGGTTTTATTAAAGAAGACGGAACAAACAAAGAATATTTTGTACATGTTTCGGGTCTGGTTGACGAAATCAGAGAAAATGACGAAGTAACTTTTGACCTACAAGACGGTAAAAAAGGATTAAATGCAGTAAATGTTAAACTTGCTTAATCAGCAGGTCTCTTAATATAGATCACATTTAAAGTCATCAAAGCCATTGCTACTAAGCGATGGCTTTTTTGTTTTTTAGCATTTGTTGTTTTATCACAAAGGGCGCAAAGTTTTCACAAAGGAAACAGAGTTATATTTCTTTTTTGTTCTCACTTTCGAGTAATTATTAATAATACAAATATTGTAAACTATTAAAAGCATGCTCATAATTAAGACTAAATTTTAAGAATTTCCTTTGTATAATTGTGCAATCCTCGTTTAACTCTGTGGTTAAACAAAATGTTAAATATCAATAAAACACCTCTCCTATCACAAAAAAAACATCAAATTTGCTTATCTTAATTTCCAATTAAAAAAATTAAAATGTTAAAGAAAATAATCATCGGTATTGTAGCATTTATTGTAGTAATTTTAATTGCTGTAGCAAGCATCCCTCTCCTATTTAAAGACACAATTGTTTCTAAATCAAAAACCGCTATTAATAACAATGTTAACGCTAAAGTTAATTTTAAAGATGTTGATTTAAGTGTAATCAGTACTTTTCCTAATTTGGGTATAGAACTGAGTGATTTAGTTGTAATTGGCATTGATAGTTTTGCAACCGATACTTTAGCAAACATTAAAACATTAGAACTTAACCTCAATTTAATGAGTGTTATTAAAGGCGAAACCTATCAAATAAATTCGGTTAACCTTTTTGAACCAACTATTTACGCTAAAGTTTTGAAAAGCGGAAAAACGAACTGGGATATTGTAAAAGCAGATAGCACAATAACAACAGATACCTCTAAAACAAACTTTAAAGCAAGCTTACAAGAATACAGTATAGAAAAAGGAAACATTACTTATGATGATGCTTTATTGGGTTTCTATATGAACCTTAAAGATGTTAATCATACTGGTACAGGAGATTTTACGCAAGATTTATTTCAGTTAAAAACAGCATCGGATATTCAGCACCTTACGGTAAAGTATGCAGCAATCCCTTACCTAAACGATGTTAAGCTAGTAGCTGATTTGCCAATTGATATTGACATGAAAAACATGAAATTTAGTTTTGGTGATAATAAAATTAAACTGAATGAACTGCTTTTAGCGGTAACAGGAAGTTTGGCAATTCCTAATGAAACAGATATGCTAATTGATTTTAAGTTTGATGCACAACAATCAGATTTGAAGAATTTTCTGTCTTTAATTCCTGGAGTTTATGCTAGTAACTTTAAAGATATGGATGCCAGCGGACAGTTTGCTTTTAATGGTTTTGCAAAGGGAACTTATAACGAAACTTCATTACCTGCTTTTGATGTGAATTTGAGTATTAAGGATGGTAAAATGAAGTATGCTGGATTACCTGCCGCAGTAAATGATATCCAAGTAAATGCAAACATTAAAAACCCTGATGGTGTAATTGACCATACAGAAGTAAACATTCCTTCTTTTCATTTAGTTTTTGATAAAGCACCAATTGATGGCAGATTGTTTGTAAAAACCCCAACTTCTGACCCCTATGTTGATATGGCCCTGAAAGGAAAGTTAGATTTAAAACAATTGACCACAATTTTCCCGATGAAGGATATGACTCTAAGTGGTATATTAGATGCTGATGTGCAAGCAAAAGGAAATAAATCATCAATAGACAAGCAACAATACCAAAACTTTTACGCTACTGGGCAAATGTTAGCTACTAATTTTGTTTATACTGGTGCTGCAGTTGCAAAACCTGTAAGTATTAGTTCTGCTAAAATGACTTTTAACCCTCAAAATATCACTTTAGCAAATTTGAGCGCAAAAATTGGCAAAAGTGATTTTGCTGCAAATGGAAGTATAACTAACTACTTAGCCTATATTTTTAATAAAAACCAATCTTTAGGCGGCACATTTAATCTTAATTCTAATTTATTAGATATAAACGAATTAATGGGCCCAGAAAACACTGCTACTGCAAAAGTAGATACCTCAAAACTTACACTCATTAAAGTACCTGCAAACATAAATTTCTTAGCGTCTGTAAATGCAAAACAAATTTTATACGACAACTACAATATAACCAATGCAATTGGCGCTTTACAGGTTAAAGATGAAAGCGTTTATTTTAAAAATATGGCTTTACAAATGTTAGATGGCACTGTTAAAATGAATGGAATGTACACCACAAAAGACCCTAAAAAACCATTTGTAGATATAGATTTTGGGATTGAAAAAATGAGTATCCAAAAAGCATTTGCCACGTTTAATACCTTTAAATTATTAGCACCCATTGCAAAATATACAAAAGGAGAATTTACTACTAATTTGAAGTTTAACTCGCTTTTAAAGCAAGACATGATGCCAATTTATTCCAGCATAAATGCATCTGGTTTAACCAATATAATACAAGCAGTAATTGATGGTTTTGAACCTTTAAACAAATTAGCCGTCGGCTTAAATAGCGATAGATTGAAGCATTTAGAAGTTAATAATTTACTAACCAAATTTAATATAACAGATGGCAGGTTAAATGTAGCACCTTTTAATATTAAAAAAGGAGATATATTAATGAACATACAAGGTTCTAACGGAATAGACCAAACAATGGATTATATATTAGCTATTAATTTACCAAGAGCAATGTTGGGCAAAGCAAACGAAACTGCAAACAACCTATTAGCAAGTTTAAACAATAAAGTAGGGAGTAATGTAGCTGTTAACGATATGGTTAAAATTAATGCCTTATTAGGAGGAACCATTACAAAACCTACGTTAAAATTAGATTTAGCTGGCGGTTTAAAATCGGAAGCTAAAAGCATTGTGAACCAACTTGTAGAAGACAAAAAAGCAGAATTTGAAAATAAAGCGAAAGAAGAAGTTACTAAATTAACAGACAAGGCAAAAGACCAAATTCAGCAAAAAACAGATACACTAAAAAAACAAGTAGATCAAAAAGTGAAAAACGAGGTGAAAAATCAGTTAAATAACTTTTTCAAGAAGAAAGCAACGCCGGTTGATACTACTAAAAAATAAAGATTTTAAACTCAAGTTTCAAGTTAGCGGCAAGTCTTAGACAGCCCACATTACTATGACAGAAATAATTATAAAAGAAGAAGCATTAGAGCAGATAATTCAAAAACTGCAAAGTTTTAATTGGACAGGTCAAACCAAACAAGAAATAGAATTAATTCGACAAGACTTTGCACAGACTTATGATAAAGCAAAATTAAACAGCTTAACGAAAGAAGATTATTTTATTGGGCTTGGTAGACAGAAAGGTTGTATTTCATACGACCTTGAATGGGGAACATTATCGCTTGGAAGTATTAAAGGAGGTTCAAAATATAAATATGGCTACGAAACAGACTTTCCGAAAATAAAATATCTACTACAAAAAGTTATTTCGGTTGACGCATCAAATCCATACAAAGCAAACGGAAAACTTTCAACAGACTTAGAAAATATTGTAAGTCTGTCAAAAGAAATTAATGGCTTTAAAACAGGCAGGACTGTTATTCCAAAACTTTTGAGCATTTACTTTCCTGATATTTTCCTTCCTATTTTTAACGATCAAAACCGCTTTCTAAATTTCTTTTTAGTAAGCGGCATTGACACAGAAAATACAGGACTTGCTTTGTATTTTGAATACAATTACAAACTTCTAAAAATAAAAAGCAGAGTTGAAGAAATTACAAACAGAATTTTCGGAAACTTTGAATTTGCAACATTTCTCTACCATACGTTTCCAAAAGAACAAGAAATTGTTATTGACGGCCAACCAATAATTTTACCAGTAGTTCAAGAGGAACAAAAATTTGAGGCATTAGAAGTACAGCATTATCAAACTTTACTTCACAGAAATATGCCAAGACTTTTTCCTAAGCTCAAATATTTTGACGAAGAACAACAAATGCAAAAGAATGGACAGTACGACACACAAGTTGTTGGAATTATGGATATGCTGACCATTGACGAAAACGGAGATTTTGTAATTATAGAAATAAAACGAAAAGCAAAGGATTTAAGCATTGGGCAAATTTTGCGTTATATGGGTTGGACAAAAGAAGAGTTATGCAAAAAAGGACAATCAGTCCGTGGATTAATTGTTGCTGAAAGCAAAGACATCAATTTGGATTTTGCATTAAAAATTGTTCCAGACGTAAAATTTCTTAAACTCGGGCTAAGCATTACTCTTGTTGAACAATAGCGTATGCAACTAACATCAGTTTAAGAATATAACGTCAGAAGTCCCCCCATAAAACATTTACACATGATTCAAAACAAGGCATTCTTAAGAACTTTTTTTCTAAAAATTAGCAACATTACAAAGCCAAAAATCGTTATAAATCTTTGGTTTTTATGAATTTCCTGAGTAATTTAAATTGCATTTTAACTGCCCAGCAACATTTTAAAAAACTTGTTGAATTCTTTTGGTTATAAAATCACCAATCTTGGTTTAACATTAAAGTAAATCTTGCTATAATTTTATTTTTTCCTACTTTTGCCCAAACCACACAAGCTGATGCAAAATTTAACACTTCTTGACGGCCAGAAATTTCAAATCACTTTACAGCGGCTTTGCCATCAATTAATAGAAAACCATAACGACTTTTCTAACTCGGTAATTTTAGGAATACAACCTCGGGGAATTTATTTATCGCAAAGAATTGCTAAAGAATTAAAGCAAATAATCCCCAACTCTCATATAAAAAACGGGATTTTGGATATCACTTTTTACCGTGATGATTTTAGACGTGGAGATAGCCCCTTAGTGCCAAGCAGTACAGAAATTGATTTTATTATTGAAGGTAAAAAAGTAATATTAATTGATGATGTTTTATGGACAGGACGAACCATAAGAGCCGCAATGGATGCCATTTTAGCTTTTGGCCGACCAGAAAAAGTTGAACTTTTAGTACTAGTTGACAGACGTTACAGCAGGCATTTACCAATAGAGCCTAATTATATAGGTATAAAAGTTGACTCTATGTCATCGCAAAAAGTTGTGGTAAGTTGGAAAGAGACAGACCAAGAAGATAAAGTTGTTTTAGTATCTGAAAGCGTATAATATAACATGGCAGAAATAGCACAAAAACTGAGCAGTAAACACCTTTTAGGAATTAAGGATTTAACTACACAGGATATTCAACTGATTTTAGAAACCGCAGATACTTTTAAAGATGTTATTAATAGACCCATTAAAAAGGTTCCATCTTTAAGAGATATTACCATTGCAAATATATTTTTCGAGAACTCTACCCGTACTAAATTATCGTTTGAGCTAGCTCAAAAACGTCTTTCTGCAGATACCATCAACTTTGCAGCATCAAGTTCATCGGTTAGTAAAGGAGAAACTTTAATTGATACGGTAAATAATATTTTAGCCATGAAGGTTGATATGGTGGTAATGAGACACCCTTACCCTGGCGCTGGCATATTTTTAAGTAAACATATTGATGCGCAAATTATTAACGCTGGCGATGGCGCACACGAACACCCAACGCAAGCTTTATTAGATGCTTTTTCTATAAGAGAAAAATTAGGTGAAGTAGCTGGAAAAAAAGTAGTGATTGTTGGAGATGTTTTACATTCGAGAGTGGCACTTTCTAATATATTATGTTTGCAAAAATTAGGTGCAGAGGTTATGGTATGTGGCCCAACAACATTAATTCCAAAATACATACATACTTTAGGTGTAAAAGTTGAACATAATTTAAGAAAAGCACTTAACTGGTGCGATGTTGCAAACATGCTACGAATACAACTAGAAAGACAGGATATTAAATATTTCCCATCTTTAAGAGAATATTCTATGATGTATGGTTTAAATAAAGAAATTTTAGATTCTTTGGATAAAGAAATAATTGTAATGCACCCAGGCCCTATAAACCGTGGGGTAGAAATAAGTAGCGATGTAGCTGACAGTAAGCAATCTATCATACTTAATCAAGTAGAAAATGGTGTTGCTGTACGTATGGCAGTACTTTATCTTTTAGCAAGTCAAAAACAGAACTAAAACTTCAAATAAACCTAAAACTCATAATTCCTATATTATTCATTTATAAATTGCGTTCTATCTACTTTATTAACACGTGTTAGTTAATAAGTAACTCATTAGAAAATGCAAGTATTATATTAGACTACCCACTTTAGATAAATTATGCGCAAAATCACCTCATTTTTCAGTTGTTTTTTGTTTTTTTCAGGAACAATTTTCGCTCAAATACCGGCTTACTTTGATATAAATGCTCAATATAAAATTGCTACCGAATTACTTTCTCAAGAAAAATATGCGGCCGCCTCGTCTATATTTTACGAAGTAGAAAAAAGTAAAATTATTAAAACACCACAATCACTAAATAATGTTGAAATAAGTAATCTAAAAATTAACAGCGAATATTACAGAGCCTATTGTGCACTAGCATTAGATAATGAGGATGCAGAACAACTTTTTAAACGCTTTATTAAAAACCATCCAGAAAGTCCTAAATCTAAACAAGCTTATTTTCAAGTTGGTAAATATTATTTTGGACAAAAAAATTATGCTGAAGCGTTAAATTGGTTTACTAAAGTAAGTTCGATAGATTTAACAGGTAAAGAAGATACTGAGTATAAGTTTAAAACTGCTTACTCTTATTTTGAAACAAAAGAATTTGCAAATGCCAAACCATTATTTGGCATAGTTAAAGATGAAAACTCAACATTCTCTGAGCAAGCAACTTATTATTACGCTTACATTGCTTACGCAGATAAGGAATATCCTATAGCACTAAAAAACTTTGAAAAACTTAAAAATTCAAAAAATTATCAGGCAAGTTATCCTTATTATATATCAGCAATTTATTTTTTAGATGAAAGGTATGATGATGTTTTAGCTTACGCTGTGCCTATTGTTGAAAATACAAAGCAATTAAACGAAACAGAAATGCTAAGGATAATTGCTGCATCTTATTTTGCTAAAGTTGATTACCCAAATGCGCTTGCTTATTATGAGCGTTTTATGAAGCAAGATTTAGGTAAAACTCAAAATAATCAAGATAGTTACCAAATTGGCTACACCTATTATAAACTTAAAAAATACAACCAAGCTATAGAGCAATTAGGTAAATTAATTAACGATAAAACGGCTTACAGCCAAGCAGGCTTATACACTTTAGGAGATTCATACTTAACCACAAAAAACAAACAAAGCTCAAGAAATGCTTTTCAGGTAAGTTCTAAACTTAACTTTGATAAATTAATTGAAGAAGATGCCTTGTTCAACTTCGCAAAACTTTCTTACGAATTACAGTTTCATGCTGTAGCATTAGATGCAACTCAAGAATACTTGAAAAAATATCCTCGTTCTAAAAACTTAAACGAAGCTAAAACCTTATTAGCAAAGGTTTTATTAAGTACAAAAAACTACCGTGATGCGATTGACATTTTAGAAGGTATCGAAAACAAAACTCCTGATGCCAAAGAGGCTTATCAAAAAGTAACTTATTACAGAGCTTTAGAGTTTTATAATGAAAGAGCATTTGAAAATTCGATTGGCCTATTTTTACGCTCTAACAATTATCCTTTAGATGCCGAAATATTTGCATTATCAACTTATTGGTGTGCTGAGGCAATGTATGAAGTTAGAAAATATAGCGAATCTGTTTCTTATTTTGAGAACTTTTTGGGCATGAGTGCCGCCAAAAAAACCGATTTATACAATTACGCAAACTATGCTTTAGGTTATGCAGCCTTAGAGGGAGAAAGCTATGCTAAAGCCGCTACTTATTTAGCTAGATTTTTAAACGGAAACGAAAAAGATGCTAAGACAGTTAAAGATGCTACTTTAAGATTAGCTGATGCTTATTTCGGTGCTAAAAATTACGGTAGTGCCTTAGGTTATTACAATAGAGTAATTGCACAAGGAGGAAGCAGCGAAGATTATGCTTTGTTTCAAAGAGGGATTATACAAGGTTTACAAAATCAGCCGGAAGTTAAAATTGCCACCTTACAATCATTACTTTCAAAATTTCCTAATTCTAATTACGCAGATGACGCTGGTTTTGAAATTCCTTACACCTATTTTTTAATTGGCCAAGGTGAAAAAGCTAAAACAGATTTAACTTTGTTTGCACAAAAATATCCTCGTAGCTCATACATACCAAGGGCATTGGTTACCATTGGTTTGGTTAATTATGAACAAAAGAATGACCAAGTTGCAATCGATATATTTAAGAGAGTAATTAGCGAATATAAATCAACAGATGAAGCGCAACAATCTTTAAAGCTTATCCAAAAAATTTATACAGATATGGGTAATGCTACAGATTTTATTAACTATGCTAACACTACTTCTATCGGTAATTTTAGTACTTCAGAACAAGATAATATTATGTTTCAAGCTGCTAACACTCAATATTTAAGAGGAAATTGGAACGGTGCGGTAGAATCTGTTAATGCATATTTTGATAAATTCCCTAAAGCTATTCAAGATAAACAAGCTAAATTTATTAGAGCAGAGAGCTTTAAAAACTTAGGTAAATTTGCACCTGCAATAATTGATTATGAATATATATTAAATGACTGGACCAGTGAATATACTGAAAGAGCTTTAATAAGTATCTCTAAAATATATTTAAGCAACAAACAATATAATGAAGCTATTGTGCACCTTAAAAAATTAGAAATAGCATCGGAATATAAAGCCAACTATACCTTCGCTATTAATAATTTAATGGTTTCTTATGCAGGTATTAAAGTGCCAGACCAAACTTTACAGTATGTTGATTTGGTAAAGAATTACGAAAAATCATCAGAAGAAGATAGAAACAAAGCTGGCCTGTATGCTGGTAAAGCTTATTTATTGTTAGCCGATACTACAAAAGCAAGAAAAGAATTTGAAGGCGTTGTTAAAGCCACAAAATCTGTTGCTGGTGCAGAAGCTTTGTATAATGTAGCCGAAATTCAATACTTTAAAAAAGATTATAAAACATCGCAAAAAACTTGTTTTCAGTTGATAAATGATATGCCAAGTTACGATTATTGGGGTGCTAAAAGCTTCTTACTATTAGCAGATAATTACATGGCTTTAAAAGATAAAGTGCAAGCAATTGCAACTTTAAAAAGCATTATAGACAATTACGAAGGGGATGATGAGATTTTAGAAACGGCAAAGAAAAAATTGGAAACCTTCAATAGCAAATAACATCATGAATAAAAGAACTTATATAAGCACTTACGTTTTCTTTAGTTTATTTGCAATTACTCTTGTAACTAACGCACAAGATAAACCTAAAGAACCTGTTAAACAGGATACAAAAGAAACTGTTAAACAAGATACCAGCAAAAGAAATGCAGTTACTGAAGAAATTGAGGTGGTACGGTCTTACAAACCTGTATTAGCTGATGCAGTAAAAATAAGAAGAAGTCCAAATTTAAACGATATTAAGCCATTTAACCCAAAAGTTAGTTATAATTTATTAGATAAAAGGTTAGAGCTTAATAGTGGAATTAGAGAATTAGAAGCTCAAAAACTACAAGCAAAAATTGAAGCTCAACCCAAAAATAATTTCGCAAAATTAGGCTTAGGTAATTTGGGTACTAATTTGGCACAAGTAAATATTGCTACAGGGCAAGATCCTGCTTTGCAAGCAGGTTTTAACTTTAACCATTTAGGAATGAGTGGTAAAGAAAATCAGCAAAAAATAAGTAAACAAAGCTTAAGTGGTTATGGCAGAAGCATTGGTGATGCTTTGGTTTTAGAAGGTAAATTGGGTTATGATAGAACTGGGACTTATTTCTATGGTACTGACCCATTAAATACTTTTATTAATTTAGATCCGCAAAAACAAAGATTTAATTACTTTAATGCAGAAGGGCTGTTATTTAACCGTACAGATGCAGATGATGAAAACAGTTTTAGTTATGCCGCAAAAGTACAGGGTTATATTTTCAATAACGCATTTAAAGCAAAGGAAAATGGTGTTGTTTTATCTGGTGGTTTAGGTAAAAATTTAAATAAATTTCATTTAGGTGCAAATGCTGCGGTAGATATTACTACCAGTAAAGATTCTGCTTATACTTTTAACAATAATTTATTTAAGTTAAACCCTTACATTCAAATACAAACAGATTTATTTAGGTTCACTGGAGGAATAAATTATGTTAATGAGTTTGGTGCCAACCAAAGGATACACATTTTCCCAGCTATTAGTTTAGATTTTATGTTGATTAAAAACTACCTCACCATATTTGGTAATTTTGGTGGCGATGTGGAGAAAAACACTTTAAAAGGTTTATCAGATTTGAACCCCTACCTAAACCAAAATGTTAATTTAAAAAACACAGTTAACAAATTTGATATAGCAGGTGGTATTAGAGGGACATTTGCTCCAAATGTGGGCTACAAAGCAACTATAAGCTATAAAGACATTAGCGATTTAACTTATTTTACAAATAGCATTTCTGAAAAACAGAAATTTGATGTAGATTATTTTGTAGGCAACACTAACGTTTTGGGTTTTAGTGGTGAAGTAAATATTAGTTTTTCTGAAGCTTTTAACTTAGATAGTAAAGTTGATATTAGACAATTTGATAATAACAACGAGGATTTTATTTGGTTAAGACCAGGTTTCACTTTACAATCTACTGCATCGTTCAAAATTGTGGATAAGGTAAAACTATCTGGCGATTTATTATTTCAAGGAGAGACAAAAGCAAAAGTTTATGATGCAGTAAATGTTTTACCCGTACCAATTAATCCAGCCTTCACTGCAAAAACAATTAAAGCCTTTGCAGATATTAGCGTAGGTGCAGATTATCAATACAATAAACAAATTTCTGCATTTTTTAGAGTGAACAATATTTTAGGTAACGATTATGAAAGGTTGCCTTATTATAGAAATTACGGAATAAATATATTGGGCGGAGTTAGTTATGGCTTTTAGATTTTTTTAGGTAGCTAATATTAAAAAAACTATTTTTACAAATAATGGATATTTCAGCCTATTTAGTAGAACTTATTGTAGAAAAAGACCACGTAACTGTACCTGGTTTGGGGAAGTTTTTAAAAAAACGAACCAATGGCTACTATGATAGTGAGGCTAAAATATTTTACCCACCAAGTGGCGAAATTGTTTTTAGTACAGATTACATGCATGATGATAAATTGGTGCATTTAATTAGTCAAAAAACAGCTTCATCGCTCACAAATGCTTATGCAATTTTAGACGAATATATTAGAGAAATTAAAGTAGCATTAAAAACCAGTTCAGTTGTTTTAAAAGGTATTGGCGAATTAAAGCATGATGATGGTAAATTATTGTTTCAATCTGAAAAAGAAACAAATGTGAGTAAAGCTTACTTTGGCCTCCCTCCTGTTGATACACAATCTGAAAGATTAATTGGAAAAGATAGTGAAACTTATAGCCTAGCTCAACAAGCTTTAAATACCTCGTTCCCGGATGAATATTTAGAAGATGAACAAAAAAGAGGATGGGTTGCAATAACCATGGGAATAATTGCAGTAGCTGCTTTAACTGCTATTATTGGTTTGTATTTTGCTAAGCCAAATTTCTATAAAGATTTAATTAATCAAATACAAACAACTACGGTTAAACCAAGTACAACACCAGTTTTACCGCTCAATAAACAATTACCAAATGTAGAAGCGGTAAAAATAGCCGATTCTATTTACAACAGTACAGATGTAGAAGGTAATTTAAAAGCACAAGGCTTTGAAGTTGAAAAAGTTAAAGACTCTACCAATATATCTATAAATAAAAAAGTTGTACCTGCTAAAGGAAAATTTAAGTACGAAATCATCATTGGTTTATACCCAAGAAGAGAAGATGCCGTTAAAAGAGTAAGTCAGTTAAAAGCTAATGGCATTGACGCTCATATTGTAGATGATGAAGGAGCTGGAGTTACCATGATGACAAAAATAAGCGGTGCAACTTTATATAATGATGCCGATGCAGAGAAAGAATTACAAAGAATACTACAAGAATTAAATCCACAAGCTTATAAATTACCGATTTTAATATTAAAATAACATGTTTTTACAAGACACTTTACAGCCATTAACAGATACGGCCACAAATGCGGTATCTGCTTTACAAGCTAATACCACAGAAGAATTAAGTTTATTTGATTTACTAACCAAAGGTGGCTGGGTAATGATACCCTTAACAATTTTGGCCTTAATAGGATTAATTATATTTTTTGAACGTTATTTAACCATCAGAAAAGCTAATAAAGATGAATCGCAGTTAACCATGCAAGTACGCTCAAGTATTAAAACTGGCAATTTAGATTCGGCAATTGCAATTTGTAAAAGTAGCAATACACCGCTTGGCCGTATGTTGCAAAAAGGTTTATTAAGAATTGGCCGCCCTATAAAAGATATTGAAGGTGCTATTGAAAATGTTGGAAAACTGGAAGTTTCTAAACTGGAAAAAAACATTAGCATTTTAGGTGTAATTGCTGGTATTGCCCCAATGCTTGGTTTTGTGGGTACTATTATAGGTGTAATTACTATTTTTCATGATGTATCTGTAAAAGGAGTAATTGAAATTGGAACCATATCTGGTGGTTTATATGTGAAAATGATTTCATCAGCAACTGGATTAATTATTGGTATTATAGCTTATATTTTATATAATATCTTAAACGCAATGGTGGATAGAGTGATTTTGAAAATGGAAACAGATTCTATTGAGTTTATTGATTTATTAGAAGAGCCAGGACGATGAATTTAAGAAAAAGACAAAGACCACATGTTGAAGTACATACTTCTGCATTAAATGATATCATGTTTTTTTTATTACTGTTTTTCCTTTTGGCCTCTGCAGTGGTAAATCCAAACGTGGTGAAACTATTTTTACCAAGGTCAAGTTCTGGACAGGCATCTCCACAGAAAACTATTAATGTTTCTATCACAAAAGATTTAACTTATTTTGTGGAGAAAGAACAAGTGCCTTTTAATGCATTAGAACAAAAAATAGCTTCATACCAACAAGCAAATCCGGATTTAACCGTTATACTTTACGCTGATAACACCATTGCTATACAAAATGTAGTGAGTTTAACAGATATCGCAAATAAGCTGAAAATTAAATTGGTTTTAGCAACCGAACCTCAAAAATGATTGGACTATTAAAGAACAATACTGAAAATAATTACCCAAAAGCAATTGGTATTTCTTTGGCTTTGCTTGCTGGTTTTTTATTATTGAGCTTTTTTTATATTGTTAGTCAGGCTGAATTGCCAGAAGAAGTTGGTATTGGCGGTATTATAGTAAATTACGGGACTGCCGACGAAGGGATGGGTAACGATTATATGAGTGTTGAAGAACCATCTGTAGATCCTAATGCTAATGGTAAAGCACCAGACAAAATTACCCCAAACGAAGAAGTTACGCAAAACACCCAAGCTACAAACGCTGATAATAATATTGTAACAGATGATAATTCTGATGCGGTTAGTTTGAACACTAAACCTAACAATACCAATAGTGCCCCAACTCAAAAAACTGAGGACAAACCGGCTAAGCCTGTTATTAATCAAAATGCTTTGTATAAAGGCAACAAAAACAAAGGTACTGGCACTGGGGATGGAAACGGTGCAGTAGCTGGTAACCAAGGAAAACCAGAAGGCGACCCTTTAGCTAGTAATTATGATGGTACAGGTTCTGGTAACGGAGGTGTAGCGCTATCTTTAACTAGTAGAAAGTTTGTAAACCTCCCAAGTATAAAAGACGATGGACAAAAATCTGGTAAAATTGTGGTTGAAATTAGGGTTGATAAGAATGGAATTGTTACCAGTGCAAAAGCTGGTGCAAGGGGAACTACTTTAACAGATGCAACACTTTGGGATAAATGTGAAGACGCGGCTTTAGGTTCGAGATTCAACACTTTAGTTAGTGCACCTGATACACAAATTGGAACTATCGTTTTTAATTTTAAGGTGAAGTAAAGTTTAAAAGTCCTGAGACCGATGTCCGAAGTCTTAAACATTTTGAATTACGTTCCAATCACTCCTACAACCAAATAAACAAAATGAATTACCAGCAAACACTGGATTATCTTTACGCTCAACTCCCTATGTTTACCAGAGTTGGGGCAATTGCTTTTAAAAAAGACCTTACCAATACCATAAAATTTTGCACCCATTTAAATAATCCCGAAAAAAAATTTAAAACCATACATGTGGGTGGTACAAATGGCAAAGGTTCTACATCGCATATGTTGGCGGCTATTTTTCAAAAAGCAGGCTATAAAACTGGTTTATATACATCACCACATTTAAAAGATTTTAGGGAACGCATAAAAATTAATGGCGAAATGATGGCTGAAATAGAAGTTATTGACTTTGTTTCGGAAAATAAACGTTTTATTGAAGAAATTGAACCCTCATTTTTTGAAGCAACTGTTGCCATGGCATTTCAACATTTTGCCAAACATAAAGTTGATATTGCGATAATTGAAGTTGGTTTAGGTGGACGTTTAGATTCAACAAATGTAATTTCGCCAGAGGTCTCTGTAATCACAAACATTGGTTACGACCACATGAATATGTTGGGAAATACATTGACTGAGATTGCAGGCGAAAAAGCGGGAATTATAAAACCCAACACCCCAGTGATTATTGGAGAATACCAAGAAGAAATTGCTTCAATTTTCCAAAATAAAGCATTAGAAAATGAATCGGAAATTACGTTTGCTACAAATGAATGGTGTTACAATGAAAGCCAGATTGTTAATGATAAAAGACAAATCTCCATACATGGTAAAACCAAAAAATACAATCTCACTTTAGACCTTACCGGTACTTATCAAATAAAAAATGTAAAAACTGTTTTATCTGCAATTGAAGCTATAAACAAAAAAGGGTTTCATATTTCTGATATTGCTATTTTATCAGCTTTAAGCGAAGTGAAAAAATTAACAGGCTTAATGGGTAGGTGGCAAACTTTAGAAAGCAGCCCTTTAGTAATTTGCGATACCGGCCATAACGAAGATGGAATAAAAGAGGTATTGCATAATATCGGAATTACTCCGCATCACAAATTATTAATGGTTATAGGTATGGTAAAAGACAAAGACATTACTAAAATACTAAAGGCTTTGCCAAAAGCGGCTACCTATTATTTTTGTGCGCCAAATTTAGAAAGGGCTAAAGATGTTGAAGAATTACAACAAGAAGCTTTAGCTTTAAGTTTAAATGGCAAAGCTTATCCAACTGTTAAAGACGCTTTAGAAGCTGCTAAAAAAGACGCTAAAGACGGTGATTTAATATTTGTAGGAGGAAGTACTTTTGTTGTTGCTGAGGTAGTTTAGAACTATTAAACAAAAAACCCGATATTTAATTACATCGGGTTTCTTAATCAAATAATCTTTTTCTATAATTTAGTTAGCTGGTACAAACTTAATTTTTGTTTCAAGTTCGTTAAGCTCAGAGTTATATTTTTCATTCTTGCGCTTCAATTTAGATATATGCTTTTGTTTTGAAGCTATTCTACTCTGGTATTTTGCTACATCTTTTGACGCACTATTTGCGTCGCTATAAGCCCTTTTAGCCTTCTTAGCTAACTTTTCATCTCTACTGTTCTTTCTAACATTTTCAGAAGCCTCAGCAGCCTTATTTGCTTTTGATTTTGAATCTTTTAAATAATTTTCTAACTTTTCCTGATAAGAAACAATATCATTTTCATCATCAGCAATATCTTGGTTATTAGCGTTTATTTTTTCACTTAAAGACAAAATTTTCTCTCTTAATTTTAAAGTTTCAATAGAGTCTTTTGATACGCCTTGTGCATAAGAAAAAGACATCAATATTGAACATATAAAAGTTATTATTAATATTCTCATTATTTTGTTTGTTTGTTTGTTTGTTTATATTCATATCTGTCCGAACAATTTCCGATTTCGTAAAACGGAATTATTAACTAATTGATTTACAGTTAT